>NZ_JBFUCP010000003.1:0-411859 GCF_056405175.1 Pedococcus sp. P1_H8 | reverse complement strand
GTGCCACGTCACCAGGCGGGCAGGTCACCGTGACCGCGGGACCGGCCGGCGCGACCAGCTGGTCCGCGACCGTGACCCCGCGCAGGGTCACGTCCCCGGCGTTGGTCACCTTGAACGAGAACGTGATCTTGTCCCCGACCCCGGCCTTGCCGTCATTGTTCGCGTCCGTGCTGATCGCGGCGCTCTTGACCAGGGTGACCGCCGGAGCGGTCGGACCACCAGGCACCTGCGCCGACGACGGACCCGAGTCCACCACCGGACCGGTCGGCGGGGTCCCCGACGCCTTCGCAGTGTTGTTGACCACCCCCACGTCGTAGTCGGCCTGGGTCACCGTGTACGACGCGGTACACGTGATGGCCTTGCCCGGAGCCAGCTCACCGGCGGCCAATGCCGGACACGTAGCAGCCGGGGCGATCCCGGTCCCGCTGAAGGTGACCTCACTGATGGAGATCGGATTGAGGGTGACGTTGCCGGTATTGGTCACCACGAACGAGTAGTGCAGAACCTGCCCGGGGCCGGTCAGGGTGGTCTCCTGTACCGACTTCACCAAACTCAGCGAAGCCCCTGCCGGGGTCGGGGTGGTCGTGGCCGAGGGCGGGCTCGTGACCGGCGGACCGGTCGGCGGGGTCCCGGACGCGGTCGCGGAGTTGCGGACCGCGCCGGAATCGACGTCGGCCTGGGTGACGGTGTAGGCCGAGCTGGTGCACACCACGGTGGCGCCCGGTGCCAGGGTCGTGACCGGGCAGGTCACGCTGACCGCCGGCCCCGCCGGCGCGACCAGGGTGTCGGCGATGCTCAGCCCGGTCAGGGTCACGTCACCGGTGTTCTTCACGCTGAAGGAGAAGGTGATCTTGTCCCCGACGCCGGCCTTGGCGTCGTTGTTCGCATCGGTGCTGATCGCCGCGGACTTCACCAGGGTCAGGGCCGGGGCGGTCGGGCCGCCGGGAACCTGCGCCGAGGACGGGCCGGAGTCCACCAGCGGACCAGTCGGTGGGGTCCCGGACGCCTTCGCGGTGTTGTTGACCACCCCCGCGTCGTAGTCGGCCTGGGTCACCAGGTACGTCGCGGTACAGGTCAAGGTGTTGCCCGGGGCCAGCTCACCGGCGGCCAACGCCGGACACGTAGCAGCCGGGGCGGTCCCGGTCCCGCTGAACGAGACCTCGCTGACCGTGACCGGGTTCAACGTCACGTCACCGGTGTTGGTCACCAGGAACGTGTAGTGCAGCACCTGCCCGGGGCCGGTCAGGGTGGTCTCCTGAACGGTCTTCTTCAGGGTCAGCGCCGGCGCCGGCGGCGACGGCGGAGTGGTGCAGGCCGAGTTGTCGGCCGTCGTTCCCTGCTCCTGCCCGGCCGGCAGAGAGACCGAGTTGTACAAGCCGGTGCCTGGACCGGTGCAGCTGGTGGCCTGGGTCTGGTTGGTGTACTTGAACGTGATCGACAGGTTGTAGGTGTCGGTCGCGCCGGCGGCGAGGGTGGTGCCGGCGCCGCGCAGGACGATGCTGCCGGTGCCGTTCCAGGTACCTGAGCTGGCACCGGTCCAGGACCCGGCCGTGGTCGTCAGGTTGGACGCGAAGTTGGGGGTGTCGGTCAACGGCCCGTAGGTGGCGGTCGCGTTCCCCGTGTTCCGCACCGTGACGACGTAGTTGACGGTGTAGAGACCGTTGGCGTCGGGCCCGGTCACCGCACCCACCGTCTTGGAGATGTTGACGTTGGGGGCGGGGATGGCGTTGTTGGTCAGGGTGCAGCTGATGACCGCCCCAGCCACGGGAGTCAGGGGGAAGGACCCGCTGAAGGCAGCCCCGTTGGGCAGTCCGGTCTGGAGGCCCGCCGAGTCCGTGCAGGTGATCGTGGTCGAGTAAGCCGGGAGGTTGGCGCTGGACTCGGTGAGGAAGTAGGGGGTGTCCGCGGTCGCGGCATACATCCCAGTGGTGCCGGTGCCAGCGGTGACCGTCGACCCAGCACCAGTGGTGGTGGAGTTGGCGGTGGAGTTCACCACCGGTCCCCCGGCGGACCCCGTGCGGATGGCGACGGTGAACTGGTCAGTGGCTCCGGCGCGGGGGGTCCCGAGGGCCTTGGTGAGCGTGAGCCTCGGGGCCCGGACCACCAGGGTGGTGCTGCCCGGCGGGTTGAGGTTGCTGGTGACGTTGAGTGGTCCGTTGGTGTACGAGCCCTCGGACGTTGCGGTCACGTCGACGGTGATGGTGCACGAGGCCTGCCCCGTGGGGAGGTCGCCACCGGTGACCACGAGGGAGCCCGAGCCTGGGTCGGCGATCGCTGAGTATGGATCGCCGACGGCCGGGTTGTCCTTGCAGGTGCCCCCGAGCCTGGGGGCCGAGGCGATGGTCATACCCGCCGGAAGGTTGTCGGTGAGGATCCAGTCGTTCTTGGCGCCGAGCTCACTGGTGTTGGTGACCGTGATGGTCAAGGTCGAGGTGCCACCGGGAGCGATGAGGGTGGGGCTGAAGACCTTGTCCAACTGTGGCGTGACATCCACGATCTGGGGCAGGTCGAAGCCCACGTCGTTGCCGGCGCCATTCGCCTGCAGGTTTCGCACGCGGATGCCGAGAGTGGGCGTCGAGCCGGTGAGGGGCACCTGGTAGGCAGTGGACTGCAGCTTGGCGACTCTGACGTTGGTGCCGTTGACCGTCACGAGCTGGTTGCTGGGGTCGGTGCACGGGTCCAGGTTGCTCCCGACGACGGTCGGAGTGCCGTTGATGACCAGCGCCAGTTCCTCCAGCGCATGGATGTTGTTGGAGCCGCAGTTGACCTCGCCGAAGATCCCGGAGACGGCGTAGTAGTGCCCGGCGATCGTGGGGATCGAGTTGTTGTTGGTCGTCTGCAGCTGTAGGCCGGCGACCTGGGCCCCACTGGTGCTGTTGGTGTACTCGCTCAAGATCTGGTTCTCGGCCGGGTTGGTCATCCCCTGGTACATCCCCATGGCCACTGCCATGTTGCCGAGCAAGGTCCAACCGGTGTTCCGCGCACACTGGTCGTTGTTCGTGACGGCGGGAGTACCCCCGTTCGCCGGCAGGGGCGAGCTCTGGCGCATGACCCAGCCGTTGCAGGCACTGGCGCCCGGACTCCACGCCGGGTCCGCGGAATACGTCTCGCCGTTGGCCGCAGGGCCGCCGACATAGTCGGCGATGCGGATCGGGGCGCCGCTGGCATCCATGCCGGAGAAGTCCTCGATGAAGATCGGCGTCCCGGGCTGGGTGACCCCCGGGCTCCCCGGAACGGTCGCTGAGGCGCCCACGGCAAAGAAGGTGCCGGCTCCCACGGAGCCGAGCACCAGGACAAGCACCGTCATCGATGCCACGGACCAGCTGAGGCGAGTGTTCAGCCCGAGCCACGAGTTCTTGGTATTCCCCACGTCGGGTAAGAGATGCCAGGTGCGCTGGCGTGACGGATCGAGCGCAGATGAGGTGAGTCACATACGAGCGTTTGGGTGCCGTGAAGGTGTGGTGCGTCCGGGCGGGGTCGCTCAGGACGTGCCCGCGCCAGGGAGCAACAGGGCCGAGTCGCCGAACTCGTGCCACAGATAGCCGCCCCTGGCCGCCTCGTCGTAGGCGCGCTGGGTCAGCTCCCGCCCGGCCACCGCTTCGACGAGCAGCAGGTGCGAGGCCTGCGGGTCGTGCCACCCCGTGACCAGACCGCTGACGACCCGCGGCGGGTCGTCGCGGGAGACCACGCGCGTCGTCCACCCGGACCTCGCCGCGAGCTCCCCGCTCGCGTCGTCCACGGCCGACTCGAGGGCGCGAGTCACGGTGGTGCCGACCGCCACGACGCGGCCACCGCCTGCGCGAGTGGCGTTGACCAGTCTGGCCACCGTGGAGGTCACCTCGAACCACTCTGGCTGCGGCGCCTCGCCGGCCTCCTGCGACGAGACCCCCGTGTGCAGCGTGACCGCGGCGACTCCTATGCCGGTCGCGACCAACCTGGTCACGAGGTCTGGGCTGAACGGCCTGGCGGCGCTCGGCATTTCGGCGCTGCCTGGTCGCGTGGCGAAGACAGTCTGGTAGGCCGCGAGCGGGTAGCTCCGGTCCAGGTAGCCGTACGCGATCGGTCTTCCGTACCGCACGAGGTGCTGCTCGAGCGGGCGCGGTCCGCTCATCGCGGCGCGCCAGAGCCGGTTGCCGCTGCCCGTGGGCGAGGAGTCCGCGCGCGGATAGGGCGCCAGTAGGGTGAGCCGACCGCCGGCCGGGAGCTCGAGCTCGTCACCGACCCGGGCGTCCAGGATGGCGCGGGACGCGTCGGGAGCGGTCCGCAGCTCGACCACCCAGGTGCCGTCGTCGAGCCTGGTCGCCGCGTGCACGACGACCGGACCGCGCCCGCCGGCCAGGGCGTCGAACTCCGCAGCGAGGGTGGCCGAGTTGTTGACCACGACCAGGTCACCAGGCGCGAGGTATGCCGGCAGGTCCCGGAAGTGCTTGTGCGCCACTCCCTGATCGGTCACCACGAGCATCCGCACCTCATCGCGCGCGAGGCCGCGCTCCTCCGGTGGCGCCGGTGCGGTGGTGTCGTCAGGGCTGTCGAAGCGGGTGAGCGGCGCGACGGAGAGGCGGGTCACGTCCAGACCTCCTGGGCGGTGGACGTGGTCGCGGCCACGGCGAAGTCGGCGGCGCGGTACCGGCCGTTGACCGGGCGCCGGCGAAGCAGGGCACGGATGGCGGGCACCACGGTTTCGGGCAGCGGGCGGTCGCTGATGTCCTCCCCGGGGAACGCGGCCTGGTGCATGGCGGTACGCATGTCCCCCGGGTCGATCGCGTAGGCCGCGATCTCCGGGTTCTCGACGCCCAGCGTCAGGGTGACGTGGTCCAGCGCAGCCTTCGACGCGGCATACGCGCCCCATCCCTCGTAGTGCTCCACCGCCGCGTCCGAGGAGATGCCGACCAGCACCCCACCGGAGGCGCGCAGCGCCGGCAGGACGAGCTGGGTGAGGACGAGAGGGGCTGCGACGTTGGTGAGCCAGACGTCGTCGAGGCCGTCGGGGTCGACGTCCGCCAGCGGCGGCAGCGGGGTGGGTCCGAGCGTGCTCGCGTTGTGCACCAACAGATCCAGCCGGCCGGCCGCCGCCACGACGGCAGCGAGGGCCCGGCGGTGTGCCGGGTCGGTCACGTCCCCCGACACCTCGGTGATGGTGCCGGGCAGTGAGCCGACGGCCTGGTGAAGCCGGGTCGCGTCCCGACCGTCGACCACGACGTGCCACCCGTCGGCCGCGAGGTCCCTGGTCAGGGCCAGGCCGAGCCCGGCCGAGCCTCCCGTGATGAGGGCGGTGTGCATGGTGCCTCCAGTTGCGCTGTTGGTCCGATGGAGACATCATCAAAGTTAAAGTGAACTTGAAGTCAAGCGCGGATCACGAGAAGGAGGGGAGGACGTGGACACGACCGATGTGCTCACCGTGTCCGAGGTCGCCGAGCGCAGTGGTTTCGCGGCCTCCGCGCTGCGTTACTACGAGCGCGAGGGGCTGATCGAGGCGTCCCGCACGTCGGGTGGCCAACGCCGGTACGCCCGCAGTGTGCTGCGCCGGCTGGCCTTCATCCGGGCTGCGGGCAACGTCGGGCTGACCCTCGACGAGATCCGACGGGAGCTGGCCAACCTGCCTGCCAACCGCACGCCCACGAAGTCCGACTGGCACCGGATCTCGGCCCACTGGAGGACGCGGCTCGACGAGCAGGTCGCAGCGCTGGAGGCGTTGCGCGACAAGCTCGACTCGTGCATCGGGTGCGGCTGCCTCTCGCTGCGGCAGTGCGGCATCTCCAACCCGGCCGACTACGCCGCCTCGACCCCCGACGCTCCGGGCGCCGCCTACCTGCCGCCGCTCCTGCGGCGCCCTCCGCGCTGAGTTTCGCGAAGCCTGCTCATGACGCTCACCCTGCTCAGCTACAACATCCACAGCGGCCTCGGTCTCGACGGCGTGCTGGACCTGCCACGGATCGCTGACGTCATCGCGGCGAGTGGCGCCGACATCGTGGCGCTGCAGGAGGTGGACCGTCACCGCCGGGCGCAGAGCCGGTTCGAGGACCAGCCGGGTCTGCTCGCCGAGCTGCTGGGCTTCCACCTCGCGTATGCCGCGAACCTCGACGAGGAGCCCCCTCACCCCGGCGCACCGCGAGCTCAGTACGGCACGGCTCTGCTGAGTCGCCCGCCGTTGGAGTCCGTGACCAGCACCCTGCTTCCGTGCTTCCCCGGCAGCGAGCAGCGCGGCCTCCTCGAGGCCACCGTCCTCATGGACGGCACGGAGCTCCGGGTGCTCGGCACCCACCTGCAGTGGGACAGCGAGACCGAGCGCACCCGGCAGGCCGAGGAGATCGTGGCCACCCTCGACGAACGCCCGACCGTCCTCCTCGGCGACCTCAACACCACACCCGGCTCACCGGCATACCTGGCGCTGGCGAGGCGGCTCGAGGACGCCTGGACCGTCGCGGGTGACGGCGACGGGCACACCTTCGAGGCCGAGCCGCCCCCACGTCGCATCGACTACGTCTGGACCGGCGGAGGCGTGCGCACGCTGTCTGCGCGCGTGCTGCGCTCGGACGCGTCGGACCACCACGCCCTGCGGGTGGAGGTCACCCTCACCTGACCTGCTAGATCGCCCGAGATCCCACCTCTCGGGCGATCGAACCCCGAGAAGGCCCGAGAGCTGGGATCTCGGCGGCGGGCCAGGCCGGGCCGGCACCCCAAGTCAGTCCCAAGTGGTGCACAAGCAGGTGAGCCGACGCTGGTCCCGACCAGTTCACCTCCGCACCTCTCGAAGGACGCCTCACCATGACCCGCTCGCTCTACCGACTCGGCCGTGGCGCCGCTGCCCACCCCTGGCGGACCCTCTCCGCGTGGGTGCTCATCGCCCTCGTGGTCGCCGGACTCGCCGCGACCCTCGGCGGCACGCCCCAGGACGACTACAACGTCCCCGGAGCCCGCGCCCAGGTCGGCATCGACCAGCTGCGCGCCCACCTCCCCGGAGCCGGCAACACCACCTCCCGGATCGTGGTGCACGACCGCTCCGGCGGCCGACCCACCGACGCCGCCCTGACGGCACTGTCGAGCCGGCTGGAGCAGATGCCGCACGCCGTGCAGGTGTTCCCGGCCCGGCGCTCGGCCGACGGTGACACGGCTGTCGTCAACGTCAGCTACGACGCGCCCGTCACCGACCCCGACCTCATGGGCAACCTCGAGCCGCTGGACGCCGCCGTGGCACCACTGCGTGCCGCCGGGCTGCAGGTCGAGCTCGGTGGAGAGCTGCCCGAGAGCGCGGCTGCCCCGATGGAGGGTCGCGGCGAGATCATCGGCATCGTCGCCGCCCTGGTCATCCTCGTCTTCGCCTTCGGGTCCGTGGTCAGCGCCGGCCTGCCGATCGCCACAGCCCTGGTCGGACTCGGCGTCGGCAGCGCCGGCATCACCCTGCTCGCCGCGGCCACGGACGTCAGCACCGCCGCCCCGATGGTCGCGACCATGGTCGGGCTCGGCGTCGGCATCGACTACGCCTTGCTGCTCGTCACGCGGCATGCCGAGTACCTCGCACAGGGCTTCAGCGTGACCGAGTCCGCCGGACGGGCCGCCGCCACGGCCGGTCGCTCGGTGGTCTTCGCCGCCAGCACGGTGCTCGTCTCGCTGATGGGCCTGCGGCTCGCCGGGCTGCCTGTCTACAGCTCCTTCGGGTTCTCGACCGGTATCGCGGTGCTCTGCGTGATGGCCGCCTCACTCACCCTGGTGCCGGTGCTGTGCCGCTTCGCCGGCCGTCGGCTGCTGCCCCGCGCAGTTCGCAGCGGGGGCGCCACCCGCCGTCGTCGCGCCGTCGCAGGTGGCAAGCGCGGACCCGCCCGTATGCCGCTCACGGCACGGTGGGCGGTCAAGGTCGCGAAGCGTCCGCTGCTGTGGGCGATGGCCGCCGCGATCGTCATGCTCACCCTGGCTGTGCCGGCCCTCGACATGCGCACCTGGCCCCAGGACCCGAGCAGCCAGTCCACCGAGCTCACGACCCGCCGGGCCTACGACCTGGTCAGTGCCGAGTTCGGCCCCGGAAGCAACGGACCGCTCACCGTCGTGGTCGACCGCTCCACGCTGGGGGACGCCGCTGTGGCCTCCCTGACCCGAGCCCTCGAGGAGCGCGCCGACATCGTCGCCGTCACTCCTGCGATCACGTCGCCCGACTCGGCCATCACCGTCTTCGACGCCGTCCCGGCCTTCGGTCCGACCGACGAGCGCACCGGTGCGCTCGTGCGCAGCATCCGCGCGCAGCTTCCTGCTGGGGCGGAGCTGACGGGGGGCACGGCATTCTTCGCCGACATCGCGCAGCTGCTCGCCGGACGCCTGTGGCTCGTCATCGCGTTCGTGGTCGCCGTCTCGGTGCTGCTGTTGGCCCTGGTCTTCCGCTCGGTCGTGATCCCGCTGAAGGCGGCCGTCATGAACCTGCTGAGCATCGGTGCCGCCTATGGCGTCCTGACGGCCGTCTTCCAGTGGGGATGGGCCACCGACCTGCTCGGCCTCGACCACCACATGGCCGTGTCGAGCTGGGTGCCGATCCTGATGTTCGCCATCCTCTTCGGCCTGTCGATGGACTACGAGGTGTTCCTCCTGTCCCGGATCCGCGAGGACTGGGCACGCACGGGCGACTCGCACGGCAGCGTTGTGCGGGGGCTGTCCGCCACCGGGCGAGTGATCTCCAGTGCGGCGGCCATCATGGTCGCGGTCTTCCTCGGCTTCGCCAGCGAGGTGGACGTCGTGGTCAAGCAGCTCGGCATCGGCATGGCAGCAGCGATCCTGCTCGACGCGACGGTCGTCCGGATGGTCCTGGTCCCGGCCACCATGTCGCTGCTGGGCGACTGGAACTGGTGGGTGCCGCGGTGGCTCGACCGCGTCCTGCCCCACCTGCGCGCAGAGGTGACCGACGACGACCTCGTCCCCGAGCTGGCCACCACGACCACGGCGGCGACCACGGCGGCGGCGGCGACCCGCGGCACCACACCGGGCGACCCGGCATACCTGCCCGTGCCCCTGGGGGCGAACCCCACTCGGGACGCGGCCCCCTCGGACGAGGACCTGTGGGACGACGAGCTCGAAACCGTCACCAGCCGCTGACCGCGACCGACCGAAACCCGTTGACCTGAAAGGAAACCCATCATGACCACCACCACTGCACCCACCTGGCCGGAGCAGCTCACCTTCCCCGGACAGACGGCCGCCCACCCTGGCCCGGTCGACATGACGATGATGTACGTCATGCACCACGGGTTCCGTCGGGACCTGGCAGCCTTCGCGTCCGCGGCCGCCGCCACCCCGGCGGAGGCGCGGGCCAGCTGGCGGGCGCTGGCCGCGCGCTGGGGGCTGTTCGCCGAGGTGCTGCACCACCACCACGCGGGGGAGGACGCGGGTCTCTGGCCGGCCCTTCTCGAGCGCGCCGACGAGGCGGACCGCCACGTGCTGGAGGCCATGGAGGCGGAGCACGCAGAGATCGACCCGATCCTGACGGCGTGCGAGTCCGGCTTCGAGCGGCTCGCCCGCCACGCCGACGAGGACGCCCGGGCTGCCCTGGCCGTGCGGCTGTGCGCGGCGCGGGAGAGCCTGGGGCGTCACCTGCAGCACGAAGAGACCGAGGCCATCGAGATCATCCAGCGCGTGCTCACCCAGGAGGAGTGGGAGCAGCTCGAGGAGACCCACTTCCGGGCCGGGGTGACGTTCGCGAAGGTCCTCACGCTGGTGCCCTGGGCCGCGCACGGCGTCCCCGGGCCGCTGCGCCGTCAGGTGTTCGCCAAGGCCGGTCGGCCCAACCACATCCTGTGGCTGTTGACCCGCCGGGGCTTCGGGCGCCGCGAGGCCCTGGCCTTCCGGTACCTCGACTAGCCCGCAGGTCTGGGCGTCAGAAGGAGTAGCGATCCCGCKGGTCGCGCAACCACTGCGCGGCCAGCGGGATCTGCCATTCCTCGCACAGCTCGAGTGCGCGATCGGCATGCCTGGCGGCGAGCTCCGCCTCGCCGACGGCCGCCGCCGCATGGGCGAGGTAGGCGTCCACCGGGCCCATGGCGTTGCCCGAGCCGGCGCTGCACGAGTAGCCGGCGAAGTGCGCCAGCCGGTCGTAGGCGGCCGACGCCATCGCGTGGTCGTCCAGGCCGAGCGATGCCTCGGCCGCGGCGCACCAGTTGAGCATCGAGAACCAGTCGTCGTCGTCGACGCACACGGCGTGGGTCGTGGCATGCGCCCGGGCGCGGTCCAGCTCGCCGGCCCGCAGCCAGAAGACGAGCATCGTGGACGTCACCGGCAGCACGCTGTGTTCGGCGAGCTGCTCCAGCACCGGCGCCACCTCGAGCGATCGGCCCTGCCAGAGCCGCAGCGACATGAGGGCACCGGCGGTGGCGTCCTCGGTCTGCGACAGCGTCATCTCCTGGTCCAGCCGGACGATGTCGTCCATCCGCTGGACGCACTCGTCGAACCGCCCCGCCATCGCCAGCCAGGGCAGCTCCAGGCTGTCCAGCACGATGAGTCCGTAGGGGAGCCGAAGCCGCTGCGCCCAGTCGCGCGCCACCACCGCGTGCTCCCACATCTCCTCGACCAGGCCGAGCTCTCCGGCGACGACAGCCCGGAGCGTCGTGGTGACGACGTAGGCGCGTTCGTTGCCGAGTCGGTGCGCCAGCTCCATCCCCTCGGTGACCAGGTCCCGGCGCAACGGTGCCGTGGAGGGCCGCCACAGGGCGACGAAGGCGAGCTGGCACGCATCGAGCAGCAGGTCGTCGTCGCCGATCCGCCGGGCCATCGCTAGACCCTCCTCGACCAGGGCCATCCGCTCCTCGAAGGTCGAGCCGTAGTAGATCTCGAGGGCCAGGCCCAGCATCACCCGGCAGCGCAGACCGCCATCGGCGGGAGGCAGTCCCGCCAGCGCGCGTCGCAACGCCTCGACAACCACCGCGTTGACGGTGCCGTGCGGCCCCGACTGCCACAGGGCCCCCACGGAGGTGACGGTGGCGGATCGCCCGAGGAGCTCGACGTCCGCAAGCTCGTCCGCGACGCCGATGACCTCCTCCGCCGTGGCCACCAGTCCCTCCCAGTCGCCCGACCAGCGCTGGGCGTCGGCGAGGTCCATCAGCACGTCGTACCGCTCGCGTGCCGTGGAGTCGGGGTCCTGCGGCAGGGTGTCCAACGCCGACCGGAGCAGGTCGGCGGACTCCTCGTAGGCGTGCAGCCGCCGAGCCAGGGCCGCGGCGCCGACGGCCGCGAGCCACGCCCGCGAGGCGTGGGAAGGGCCGGCCGCCAGCCAGTGTCGCGCCACCTCGGTCTCTCGGCCGGACCTGCCGGCCAGCGACTCCGCCACGCGGGCGTGGGCTCTAGCTCGACGGGTGGCGGGGATGGCTGCGTAGATCGTGTCCCGCACCAGCGCGTGACCGAACAGGAAGCGGTCGATGCCGTCCTCGCGAACCAGCCCGGCATCGAGGGCGGGGTCGAGCTGGTCGAGCAGGTCGTCCTCCTCGAGACGTGAGACCGCGGCGAGGGTGGCGAGGTCGAACTGCCGGCCGACCAGCGCCGCCCACCGCAGGGCCGACACACTCTCCTCGGGCAGCCGTTTGAGCCGTCGCGCGAGCACGTCGTGCACCGCGGCCGGGGGGTCGGCTTCGGCAAGCAGGCCCGACAGGTCGCCCCCCTCGCGGGCGAGCCGGGCGTACTCCACGAGGAAGAACGGGTTGCCGTCGGTCCGTTCGCGCAGCGACGCGGCCTCCGCGGCGGAAGGCGTGGACTCGCTCACGGCCTCGACGACGCGCGAGGCCTCACCCGCCGTCAGCCCGTGCAGGTCGATCCGCACCGCGTGCCGACGGGCGAACATCTCCACCGCGTCGAGGAGTGCGTCGGCGGGCTCGGGGCGGCTGCGCCAGGTGCCCAGGACGAGCAGCAGCCCGTCCTGCACCGTCTCGCCGAGCAGCCGCAGCACGCGCAGCGACGCGACGTCGGCCCAGTGCAGGTCGTCGAGCAGGACGACGATGGTGCGACCGATGGCGGCCTCGGCCACCGCGCCGGCGATGGCCTCCCACGTGCGGAACCGGCCACCACCGTCCTCGTCCTGCTCGGGCGTCTGCGGCAGCTCGCGCCCGAGTCCGCGCAGCACCTGCTGCCAGGGCCACAGCGGAGGCGCCCCGTCGTCCTGCGAGCAGCGTCCGAGCAGCACGGTCGCACCGCGTTCGACGGCGACCCGGGCCAGCTCGCCAGCCAGGCGGCTCTTGCCGATACCCGGCTCCCCGACCAGCGCAGCGAGGGCCACCGTGCCCGACTGGGCCTGGTCCAGCGCACCGACGAGCTCGGCCAGCTGGGCGGACCGTCCGACGAGCGGCCAGGACGGCAGCGTCGGGACGAACGACTGGATCCGGGTCGGCGACCCGCTGCCGGCGACGGGCTCGGCGCCTCCGCTACCCACCACAGGCGTCCCGGACGTCGGTGCCGCAGAAGGCGACGCCGGCTGCCAGTCCAGCGCGGGGTCCTGCCGCAGCACCGCCGCCTGCAGGTCGCGCAGCTCCTGCCCCGGTTCGAGCCCCAGCTCCTCGGCGAGCACCTCGCGCACCTCGCGCAGCGCGTCGAGCGCCTCGGCCTGACGGCCCGCTCGGGTGAGTGCCAGCGCACGCAGCCCCCAGAGGCGTTCACGCAGCGGGTATGCCGTGGTGAGCGCCTCGAGCTCGCCCGCGACGGTGGCGTGCTGTCCGAGCTCCAGGGCCGCCACGGCCCGGTCCTCCAGGGCGACGACGCGCAGCTCCTCCAGCCGGGCCCGCTCGGCCACGGCGAAAGGCGCATCCTCGAGCTCGAGGTAGGGGGTGCCGCGCCAGAGTGCGAGGGCCTTGTCGAGGTCGCTCACGATCGAGGTCAGCTCCTCGGTCGTGAGCCCGCTGGCGTCGTGCAGTCGCGCGAGCTGGCCGATCCGACGGTGGGCCCGGCTCACCGCCCGGTCGAACGCGGCCGCGTCGAGGTGGTCCTCGCCCACCCGCAGCGCATAGCCCGGCGCCACGGTGACCAGGACCGTCGACGGCGCCCGGGCCGCGCGTCCTGGCTCGAGGGCCCGGCGCAGACCCGCGATGTAGGCCTGCAGGGTGCCACTCACCCCGGGCGGCGCGCCGTCCGCCCACAGCATGTCGACGAGGGCGTCCACCGACACGGGGCGACCGTGGTTCATGGCGAGCGCGGCGACGAGGGCGCGCTGCTTGCGCGTGCCGAGGTCGATCGGCTCGTCGCCGAGATGGGCCTGCACGGCGCCGAGGACACCCACTCTCATTCGCCCGAGAGTACGCGCGAGCGCCGCGTGCACACTCGTGCTTTCAGGCGATACGCGCGCCGCCGCCGACCATCCGACAGACCGGTATGCCGCGACCGCCGAGATCCCAGCTCTCGGGCTTCCGCACCCCGATGAGGCCCGAGAGCTGGGATCTCGGCGCGTCAGGGGGCGGGGTCAGGCGGGGTCAGGCGAGGTCAGGCGAGGGTCAGGCGAGGGTCCGGCGAGGGTCCGGGTGTGGGTCCGGGTGTGGGTGTGGGGGAGGGTGACCTCGACCTCGTGACGGGGGCGCTGCACTCGGCCCGCGACGTCGGCCACCGTGTCCTCGAGCAGCCTGACCAGCCGGTCGGCGACGTCGTCGACGCAGGCAACCGCGAGACCCTCCACGGCATACGCGACCGTGTGTGGAGCGGTCTGGCGACGGTAGGTCCGCTCGCTGACGAGGGCCACGCGCGCATAGCGCTCCGCCCAGGCGTGGGCGTCGGGGGCTGAGGCGAAGGCGCTGGCGCACCAGGCGTCCACGTCGCCGCGCACCGTGGGCCGGGTCGCCGCCAACCGCTGAGCGGTCAGCAGGCCCACCGCGAGGACGTTCTGGCGGCTCGACGGAGCCACGGGGAGCGCTGCGGCCGCGGCCCGTGTCGCGATGACCAGGTCGAGATCGAGGTCCGTGCCGGTGAGGCCGACGACGTCGGGGATGAGGGTGACCAGCCTGGGGCGATCCGCGTCTCCCAGCGAGTCGTTGACCATCCGGGCCAGCGCGGCGAGCAACGGGTGGGTGCACGCCGGGTGGTCGCTCCAGCGCTCACCCGCGAGGAACGAGGCCATCTCCATGAAGCAGGCGCCCTTGCGTGGGTTGCGATGGCGTCCGGCGGACAGGACGGGAACCAGGTCTGGCAGGGTCGTCTCGCGGCTCATCGCATCTCCCAGGGCACGGTCGTGGTCACCCGCCACGCCGCCATTTCCACTATGCGCCGAGGACGCTCGGGGCGCCAGCCCCTCCCTGGCGCGATGACGGTCTGGTGCCGGTCGGGAGCGCGCAGTCGTCGTCGGAACCAAACCGCAGCATCCACACAGATGTTCTCGTACTCCTGATGGAGAGGGGGAGCCCCTTGCTGCCGGATGTGTCGTAGTACCAGTGGCCGGAGGATTGGGCCTACCGGGAAGGCGTCACCGAATCCGCGGCCCGGCACCATTTCTCGCCACCAGCTGGCTCTTGCAGGGAGTCCCGAATGACGGTCATCGAGCGCCTCTTCGACAACGCATGGTACGTCGCCAACGCCTCGCCCACGGCCCGCGACCAGCTCGCCGCTGACGTGACGAGGACGTGGATGGAGCGCGAGGCGGCGATGAGCGATGCCACCCGGGCCTGCAGCGTCGCCGGCGTGTCACCGGCGCGATCGGCGCTGGCCCTGTCGTTCCACAACGCCACCCAGGCGGCCTACGACCGGGCCAGGTCCCGGGCGTCCGAGGCGGCCCGCTGCACCGACATCATCAGCGGCCACGCCTTCAGTGTGCGGCGGGAGGTCCACCCGCACGGCGGCATGACCGTCGAGGTGACCTCGTGCACGCTGATCCGGCGGGCCTCCCTGTCCGTGAGCGGTCGCGGCCAGGACTGGAACGCCACCTTCTACGACCCGCAGGGCAAGCTCCGCGAGTCGTTCTCGACCGCGCTAGGCACCGAGCCCTGGGCCGCCCTCCACACTGCGTGCGACTGGATCATCAGCGGTCAGCTCTGAGGAGCGGTCAGCGCTGAGGAGCGGTCAAGTCTGAGGTCGTCGGTCGGCAGCGAGGCCCGCGAGGTAGGGGGCCGAGACCGACTTGGGCACGACCATCGCCCAGGCGTCCAGCACGATCTCGGGCAGCCGGTCCAGCTCGAGGGCCGCCGTCCACGCCTCGACCCACTGGTAGCGCAGGTCGACCTGCCCGGGCAGGAAGAACGTCTGCGGCTCGGACTCCACCAACGCCGTCCGCTCCTCGCGCGGGAAGGCGAAGCCCATCTCGGTCTCGTCGCGGGAGAAGGCCAGCCACACGATGCTCCCGACCCGCCACTTCACCCGGTCGCGGACCAGCACCTCGTAGGCGCGGGGCAGCGGCGCCGCGATGCGGCGCACGTCCTCGACGGTGACTGCCACCCCACCACTGTCGCACTCGCCGCCGACAGCGCAGTCATGCAGGAGTGGGAGAAGGTGTCAGTTCTCCGGGACGTTCGCCCGCAGCTCCTCGAGCCACGCGCGGGCGGTGACGTCGGACGGCATACGCCAATCACCGCGCGGCGAAAGTGAGCCGCCCGCAACGACTTTCGGGCCGTTGGGGAGCGCGGAGCGCTTGAACTGGCTGCTGAAGAACCGCTGCACGAAGACTTCCATCCAGTGCCGGATCGTGGCGAGGTCGTATGCCGTGCGGCGGTTCTCGGGGTACCCCACGGGCCACTCGCCGGACTCCGCGTCGGACCACGCATGGAGCGCCAGGAAGGCGATCTTGCTCGGGCGGTAACCGCGACGGAGCACGTGGAACAGCGTGAAGTCCTGCAGCGCGTAGGGCCCGACGGAGTCCTCGGTGGACTGGATCTTCTCGCCCGCCTTGGCCGGCACCAGCTCGGGGCTGATCTCCTGGTCGAGGATCTCGGTGAGCGTGTTGTTGACCGCGCCCTCGAACTGGCCGCTGCTGACCACCCATCGGATGAGGTGCTGCATCAACGTCTTCGGGACACCGCTGTTGACGCCGTAGTGCGACATCTGGTCACCGACGCCGTAGGTGCACCACCCCAGCGCGAGCTCGGACAGGTCGCCCGTGCCGAGGACGATGCCGCCGCGCTGGTTGGCGGCGCGGAAGAGGTAGTCGGTGCGCAGCCCCGCCTGGACGTTCTCGAAGGTCACGTCGTAGACCTCCTCGCCGCGCCCGAACGGGTGGCCGAGGTCCTTGAGCATCTGGGTCGCGGCCGGCTTGATGTCGAGCTCCTCCCACGTGATGCCGAGGGAGTCCATGAGGTGCACGGCATTGCTCTTGGTGCCCTCGCTCGTGGCGAAGCCCGGCATCGTGAAGCCGATGATGTCGGTGCGGGGCCGCCCCAGCCGGTCCATGGCCTTGGCCGCGACGATGAGGGCATGGGTGGAGTCGAGTCCGCCGCTCACCCCGATGACGATCTTGGGCTGCCAGGTGTCGGTCGCGATCGCCCGCAGCCGCTGCTCGAGCCCGGACACCTGGATGTTGTAGGCCTCGTAACAGTCGAGCGCCAGGCGGTCCTCGTCGTCGGGCACGAAGGGGAACCTGTCGACCTTGCGCCGCAGCCCGAGGTCACCGGCCGGCGGCTTGAGCGCGAAGCCGAGCGTGCGGAAGTCCGCGCCGTCGCTGGCGTCGATCCGCTCGGCGCGGCGGTTGTCGTCGAAGGAACCCTGCCGGATGCGTTCCTGCCGCAACCGATCGAGGTCGACGTCGACGACGGTGGCGCGGGCACCGTCCGGGAAGCGCTCGCTCTCGCCGAGCAGGTCGCCCAGCTCGTAGACCATCGTCATGCCGTCCCACGACAGGTCGGTCGTGGACTCCCCGGCCGACGCCGCGGCATACAGGTAGGCGGCGTTGCAGCGGGTGCTGGCCGACCGCGCGAGGAGGTGGCGGTCCTCGGCGCGACCGACGGTGATGGGGGAGGCGGACAGGTTGAGCAGGACGGTGGCTCCGGCCAGCGCGGCCTTGGCGCTCGGGGGGACCGGGACCCACATGTCCTCGCAGATCTCGACGTGGACGGCGAGTCCGGGGACGTCGTCGGCCTCGAAGATGAGGTCCGGGCCGAACGGGAGGTCACCCTCCTCGTCGGCGCCGGGCCAGTGCGGCGCATGGAACCAGTCGCTGCGGGTGTCGTCGCCGGAGGCGAAGTGCCGCTTCTCGTAGAACTCGCGGTAGTTGGGGAGGTTGGACTTCGGGACGACGCCCAGGACCTCCCCGCGGTGGATGACGACGGCACAGTTGAACAACCGGTTGCCGTGGCGCAGCGGCGCGCCCACGACGACGACGGGAAGGAGGGTCCGGGTAGCGACCGCGAGGGTGACCACGGCTCGGTCGACCTCGTCGAGGAGGACGTCCTGGAGAAGGAGGTCGTCGATGGCGTACCCGGACAGGCTCAGCTCGGGGAAGAGGGCCACGGCGACGCCCTCCGCGTGCCGCAGTCGCACCTGCTCGACAACGGCCTCGGCGTTGCGGGCGGGGTCGCCCGCGGAGACAGGGAGGGTGCAGGCCGCGACGCGGGCGAAGCCGTGGCGGTAGGCAGACGCGAAGTCCGACGATGAAGCCCCGTGGTCCATGGTCCGAGTCTGTCAGAGCCGTTGGTCACGGGACTGGCGAAGGGTGCGACCTCGTGCCGGTCAGGGCCGCGTCATGATTCCGGGACGCCGGGCGTCTCTGGGTATGACCAACTATCGGGGGATGGACGGTCGCCACGAACGGCGGGCGGCACCCGCACCCCTCAGCACGCCGCCCGCCGTTCGCCCGGCTCCGGGGATCGACGGGATGTCTGTCGTGACCACTGACCTCGGCGACCACGTGCTGGCTTCGTTGGCGCGCGATGGCGACAGCTTCGCGGTGGGGGAGCTGTACCGCCGCCACTTCGAGACGACGGTGCGCCGCGCCGGCCGCTACGCCAGCCACGCCCACTCGGCCGAGGACCTCGCGTCGGAGGCCTTCATGGGGATGCTGCTGGCCCTGCGGCAGGGCGCTGGTCCCTCGGAGAACGTCGCGGCCTACCTGGGCGTCGCCGCCAGGAACGCCGCCTTCGCCCACCGCCGACGCGGCCTGCACCCGGCATCTCCGACGACCACCGAGCCGATCGAGCTCGAACGTCGGGCCCAGTCGCACCGGAGCGCGCTCGAGGAGCTCTTGGCCCGCGAGTCCGCAGAGGTTATCGACGCCGTGCTGGGCGGACTCCAGCCGCGCTGGCGAGAGGTCCTGGTCCTGACCTTCCTCGACGGACTCAGCGGGGACGAGGTGGCGCAGCAGCTCGGGATCAGCGCCACGGCCGTCCGGGCCCTGCGCTACCGGGCCAGGCGCGGGTTCGCCGACGCCTTCACCGAGGCGACGGGCGACCGGACCCCACCCCGTCGGCGGATCCACGCCACGAACCTGAGCCACGCGACCCACCCGAGCGCGCTCCGAGGCCAGGTGTCCGAGGCCAGGTGAGGGTGGCGGCGTGTCCTCCGAGACGGTCAGGCGCGCAGCTTCGCCGCCTGACGGGTGAGGTGGTCGCGCTCCGCGGCGCTGGTCGCCGCCCTGGCGGCCACGGCATACAACTCGCGTGCCTGCTCGAGGTCGCCCGCCTTCTCGTGCAGGTATGCCGCGACGGCGACGTGACGGGGGACGGTTGCGTCCACGTCGGCCAGGGCTCGCAGGCCAGCCAGGGGCCCGTCGACCTCACCGACGGCGACGGCGCGGTTGAGCGCGACGACCGGACTGTCGGTGAGCCGAATGAGCTCGTCGTACCACTCCAGGATCTGCGTCCAGTCGGTCTCCGCCGCGGAGGGGGCGTCGGCGTGCAGCGCCGCGATGGCGGCCTGCACCTGGTACTCACCGAGCTGGTCGCGGGACAAGGCGTTCTGGAGGATCCGCACACCGTCGGCGATCGCGGTCGTGTCCCATCGGGACCGGTCCTGGTCAGCCAGCGTCACGAGCTCGCCGTCCTCGGTGCGCCGGGACGCTCGGCGGGCGTGGTGCAGCATCATCAGCGCCAGCAGGCCGGCCACCTCGGGCTCCTCCGAGCTGGCCGCAAGCTGACGGGTCAGCCGAATCGCTTCCGCTGCCAGGTCGACCTCGCCCGTGTAGCCCTCGTTGAAGACGAGGTAGAGGACGCGCAGGACCACCGCGAGGTCGCCCGGCTGGGTCAGCCGCTCACCCGAGACGGTGCGCTTGGCCCGGCTGATCCGCTGCGCCATGGTCGCCTCGGGGACGAGGTAGGCCTGCGCGATCTGGCGCGTGGTCAGTCCGCCGACGGCCCGCAGGGTCAGCGCCACCGCGGACGTCGGGGAGAGCGCGGGGTGGCAGGAGAGGAACAGCAGGAGCAGCGTGTCGTCGGCCTGTTCGGTGGCACCCGGCGCGGGCTCGTCGTGGAACCGCTCCTCGCGCCGGCGCCGCGCCGCCTCCGAGCGCACCGCGTCGACGTACTTGCGCGAGGCCACCGTGACGAGCCACGCCCTGGGGTCGTCGGGGCGCTCGGACGGCCAGCGCCGGAAGGCTTCGACGAGAGCCTCCTGCACGGCATCCTCGGCCGCCGCGAAGTCTGCGCCGCGGCGGACGAGGATGCCGAGCACCTGCGGTGCGACGTGCTTGAGGAGCTCGTCGAGGTCGCTCACGGGTGCGTCACTTGGTGATGACTGGCGGCTCGGACATGAACGCCCGGACCTCGATCCACTCGTTGAGCGGGATGCCACCAGGGCCCGGGGCCGACGAGAGGAACGCCGCCGCCTCGTGCGCGCGCTCGACCGAGTCGACGTCGATCACCATCCAGCCGGCGATCAGGTCCTTGGTCTCGGCGAACGGGCCGTCGGTCACCAGCGGCTTGCCCTCGCCGTCGTACCGCACGAACGCACCGTCGGGTGAGAGCCCTTCGCCCTCGACGAACTCGCCCCGCTCGCGGAGGGTGTCGGCGACGTGGTGCATGAACCCGATGTGGTCCGAGATCTCCTGAGGAGTCCACTGGTCCATGGGGATGCAGCCCTGGGGACTGCGTTCCGGACCGCCTCGGTAGTGCTTGAGCAGCAGGTACTTGGCCATCGTCGTCTCCTTCGTCCGTGTCGGCCATTCTGGCCGCCATCACCCCCAGGACGGAGCCGTGGGCCCGTTCTCGACATGGTCGCGCACGACTTTTCTGGTCACGCCGTTGGGAGGTGGGCGTCGAGCCAGCCGACCACCTCGTCCATCACCTCGTCGCGGTTGGTCTCGTTCAGGACCTCGTGGCGCGCGTCGGGCCACAGCTTCACGCTGACGTCCTGGACGCCCACTCGGCGGTACTGGTCGGCGACCTGCTGGACGCCCTTGCCCTTGGCGCCGACGGGGTCGAGCGATCCGGAGACGAGGTGGATGGGCAGTTCCTTGGGCACGCGGGCCACGACCGAGTCCGAGTTGACCGAGGCGAGCCCGCGGAGCAGGTCGACGAAGAAGCCGGTCGTGAACACGTTGCCGCAACGCTCGTCGGCGACGTACTTGTCGACCTCCGCCTCGTCGCGGGAGAGCCAGTCGAACTTGGTGCGGTTCGGCTTGAAGGCCGCGCCGTACTGGCCGAACGTGAGCTGGTCCATCAGGCCGCTGGGGTGGTGGCGGCCGCGCAGCCGCGCCTGGGCGGACGCGAGCGCGAGTCCGACCTTGCCGAGGGCGCCGGGGTCGCCGGCCGTGCCGGACAGCACCAGCCCGTCGAGCTCCGCGCCGAACCGGGTCACGAAGGAACGGCTGAGGAACGAGCCCATGCTGTGGCCGAAGAGGAAGAACGCAAGCCCCGGGTTCTCCGCGCGCGCGTGCTCGGTGACCAGGTGCAGGTCATCCACCACGGTGTCCCACCCGTGGTCGTCGGCGAAGTAGCCCGCATCCTGGGCAGTGCGCGCCGTGGAGCCGTGGCCGCGATGGTCGCTCGCGTACACGGCATACCCAGCCGCCGTGAGCCGCTCACCGAACCGCGCGTAACGGTCCGAGTGCTCGGCCATGCCGTGCGCGACCTGGACCACGGCCTTCGGTGGGGCGTCGGGCAGCCACCGGTTGACGTGCAGCTGCGTGCCGTCGGATGTGGCCAGGGTGAGGGTGTTCGACTGCATCAGGCCTCGCTCTTTCGCTGGAAATCGCTGTGCTGGGACAGCGAACTGCGTCGCTGCGTGGGGGTGGTGGTCGCTGCGCTGACAATAGCCACGGGCCGCGCCGCCGGGCGGCGCCTTGCGCATTCTGTGGCGCTCCCCACGTGGCGCGTCGCGCGTTCTGCGGCGCGATGAGTTCTGCGCGGTGGCATGGTCTGTATCGACGAAACCACCTTCGTGCGAAAGGCTTCGACCATGACCAGAAAAGTCTCGGCCCACCTGTTCAACTCCGTCAACGGCGTCGTGGAGTCCCCGGACCAGTGGCAGTTCGACCGCTTCGGGCCCGAGGAGATGGAGATGATGGGCTCGGCCATCGGCGGCGTCACGGACGTCGTCATCGGCCGCAAGCTGTGGGACGAGTGGTCGCAGTACTGGCAGTCCGCGGGCGCCGACGACCCGTTCGCGCAGTTCATCAACCCCGTCCGCAAGCACGTGGTGTCCACGACGCGATCGGGTGACCTCGGCTGGAACAGCACGGTCATCGATGGCGACCCGGCCGCCCACGTCGAGGCGCTCAAGGAGTCCGAGGGCGGTGACATCTCGGTCGTGGGCGGCATCGACACCATCCGTTCGCTGTTCCTGGCGGGGGTCATCGACGAGCTGACGCTGACCACCCACCCCGTGGCTGGGGTGGGACGGCGACTGTTCGACGAGTCGGTGCCGGTCACCCGTCTCGAGCTGGTCACGAGCCAGGTCACCGCGGTCGGCAACGCGGTCCTGACCTATCGCCTGCGACCTGCGGACTGAGCTCCCGTTGCGGCCGCAGGACTGAGCTACCGGCTGGGGCCGCGGAACTGAGCTACCGGCTGGGGCCGCGGAACTGGGCTCCGGCCACCACCTCCGGCCGAGTGAGGACCAAGCCCACCAGCTGGGTCCGACTGGTCAGGCCGAGCTTGTCGCGGATTCCGTCCAGGTGTCCTTCCACCGTGCGCACGGTGATCACGAGGACGTCCGCGATCTCCCGGTTCGACAGGCCCCGCGCGACGAGGATCGCGATCTCCTTCTGGCGCTCGGTCAGGGCGAGGGCGATGCGGCGGTCGTCGTCGGGGGCTGTCGGGTCGGCCTCGTGCCGTCCCCGGGTGACGTCGGTGAGGAACTGGCCGGGAGACCCCGAGGCGACCTCGACCACGTCGACGGTGGCGATCGAGATGGCGGGCGTGACCGAGCCAGCCGATGGAATCGAGCCCACCTCCCCGCGCAAGGCCCCTGCCAGGCGCTCAACCGTCGTGCCTTGGCCACGGACCAGCACCGCGAAGTACCCGAACCCGAGGGTCGCCACGAAGCGATCTGACCCCCGCAACCGGTCAGCGAGCCCCACCATCACCGTGTCGGCCGCCTGGATGCCGTCCAGGTGGACGATCATCCCGACGTTGGTCACCTCGACGACCGCCATCACCACCTCGGCCCCCTGAGCCTGCCGTCCGTGCCACTCGAGGCTTCGCTGGACCCGGTCCTCCAGCTCGGCTCTCGTGGGCAGGCCCGTCATCGGGTCGCGCGAGAAGAACGGGTCGAGGACGCCCGGGGCTGACGCGGCGGAGTCGGGCAGCACCGAGTGGCTCCCCACGATGGAGACCACCTGGTGCGCATCATCGTGGAGGCCCCGGGCCGTGATCCTGACCAGGACGTTCCCGTCAGGCACAGGCACGACGACGGCGACGCTCAAGGTTTGCGCCCGCCCTTCGGCAATGGCGGCGATCCCGTCGCGCAGGGCTGAGCGCTGCTCCTCGGGGAAGCCCTGCAACCACTGCTCGATGGACCAGCTCCCTGCGGCGGCCAAACCGTAGTGGCGAAGGATGGAGGGCGACAGCCTGAGTCGCCCGTTCGCGGGTTCGTAGTCCCACGAACCGATCGGCTCCCGAATCGCGGCGCCGTCCTGGTCGGCGACCTGCACTGACCCGGTCGAGGTGGCCACGCCCAGGGAGTCGTGGATGGCCTCGCGGGCCGACAGCAGCAGTCGACGATCCGCCGGGCTGAAGTCGCGAGGCGAGTCGTTGAGGACACAGATGGTCCCGAAGACCTCACCGTCCGGCCAGTACACGGGGAATCCCAGGTAGGCCAGCAACCCGAGTCGGGCATCAGGGTTCTCCACCCACTCGGCCTCGCTGCGGCTGTCGGCCACCACGAGCTCGGCCTGGTTGGTGATGACGTACTCACACAGCAGGCCTGGTTCGAGACTCAGCCGCTCGCCGGGTTCGTAGTACTCCTGGTCGAGACTGGGCGCGGTCATCTCGATCCCACCGTCATCCGTGCAGCGGGTCACGAGCCCCAGCTTCACGTCCATCGACCGTGCGCAGACGGTCATCAGCTGCCGCCACGACCCCACCATCTCCTCCGATGGCGCGCGCGTGGCTACCGACTTCTGGTCCGGCATCTCCTCATCCCCCTGCGTCGAGTTGTCTCCCCACCCGTCCAGGTGCCCTGGGCGGCCCGCACCGCCGGCACACCAAGACAGGTAGTTCCCCCCGTGTGTGCGGAGATCTCGGTGGCCACTCTGGAGTTGTCCGTCCGCGCCACAGCGTTCGGCCCACAACTCGACAGAGACAGCACAACGTGTTGACCGGCCGAAGCCGACGTCCCTCGAAGGGTCGGGTCGACACCCCGGAGACGGGTGCCGTGACCACGGCCCCCCTGAGTTGGTCGCCTCACCCGTCCTCCCCTTCCGGGTCCGGGGTCGGTATGCCGTCGGCTTGCGTACCGGCCCGCCACCCCTGCAGACGCTCAACAACCAATCGAGAACTTAGCCCCGCCGAGTCGGTGTCAGCAACCGGCGGCTCCCGCCCCTTGATGAGGAGTACACGATGTCAGCTGCATTGCGACCGCTCGACGAGGAACCGCTCGGGACCACGCGCCCGACCGACGCCGAGGAGCAGCACGATCCCGCCGACCGTCACGCGGCCGGAGAGGAGGCCGACGCAGCGCTGATCCACGCGATCAGGGCCGGCGACTCCGCCGCCACCGAAGCGCTGTACATCCGCCACCACGCTGCGGCGCTCCGGGCGGCGAGGGGGATCGCGGGGGACGGTGTGGCCGAGGACCTGGTCTCCGAGGGCTTCACCAAGGTCCTCGTGGCCATCCTCCAGGGGGCCGGTCCGCAGCGCGCCTTCCGGGCCTACCTGAATGCGACGATGCGCAACCTCTACGTCGACAGCATCCGCAAGAAATCCCGGGAGTTCCTCGTCGATGACCCGGACGTGCTGGACAACGCGGAGCCCGACGCGGCGGACGCCTTCGTGGAGCACGTCGTGATGGTCGACGCCCTGGCGACGCTGCCGCCCCGGTGGCGGGAGATCCTCTGGCGGACCGCGGTGCTCGGTGAACCCCTGAAGGTGGCCGCAGCGAAGATGGGCCTGAACCCCAACTCCGCAGCCGCGCTGAACTTCCGCGCGCGCGGTGGCCTCCTCAAGGCCTACCGAGCCTGCCAGGAACAACCGGCCGCTTCGTAGGGACTCCGGTCAGCGGACGACCTTGAAGTTGAACTGCCCGGTGCCCAGTGCGCCCATGACACGAAGCCATAGAGGCAGCAGCATCTCGGCGCCACGGGCGGTCTCCAGCGCGCCGAGGTCGATGACGTCGTCGTGGCCGAAGGACTCCAGCAGCTCGACGACCTCGGCCTTGGCCTGCGCATCGTCACCGGACACGAAGACGGTGCTGGACTGGCCGAGAGACCCCGGGTCGACCATCAGCGCGGCAGTCAGCGTGTTGAGTGCCTTGACGACCTTCGCCCCGGGGTGAGCCCGCTGGATCTGCTCGGCCAGGGAGTCGGTGTCCTTGACGAACAGCGTGGGCGGAAAGCCTGCGGAGAAGTCGAGCGGGTTGGAGATGTCGAGCAGCACCTTGCCCGCGAGGTTGTCGGCTCCGGCCAGCCCCAGGACGTCGAGGGCGACGGTCCCCGAGGAGGCGTTGACGACCAGGGTGGCCCCGGCCGCGGCGGCGGCGAAGGTCGTCAGCTCGACTCCGGGGTGCGCGCTGCGCCAGGTGGTGAAGGGCGGATTGCCCATCTGGTCGGCATCGACCCGGGCGGCGGTCGCCTCCGGGTCGCGGGTGCCGACGGCCACGGAGTGGCCGAGCTCGTCGAGTCGGCCGGCGATCGCCTGGCCGACCGTGCCGGTGCCGAGAACTGCAATGTCCATGCGGAGATAGTAGGCACGCTCACGTGCGCGAGGGGGGACGCCGTCGCCTCCGCTTCGCTCCGGCTCCTCCCAAATCTACCGTGCCTGACCACAACGAAGAAGGACCCCCGATAAGGCATTGGGGGTCCTTCTTCGTTGTGTGCGCGAGGGGGGATTTGAACCCCCACGCCCTTTCGGACACTGCGACCTGAACGCAGCGCGTCTGCCGTTCCGCCACTCGCGCGTGGGAACGGCCAATTGTGGCGTACGCCCCCCGCGTTCGCCAAACTGGCCCATCACACCTCCGACGACGCATCCCGTCGGGCCGTCTGCACGGTTCGGCGCGGCGCGCATGACGAGTGCGCCCAGACCAGCCCGTTACGATCGGGTCGACATGTGACAACCCCAGCGCAGGGCAACAGGTGAGGAGGTGCGGACAGTGGGTCTGTTCGACCGGGTCGAGCAACGCCTCGAACGCGCCGTCAACGGTGCCTTCGCCCGTGCCTTCAAGTCCGAGGTCCAGCCGGTGGAGATCGCCTCCGCGATCCGTCGCGCGATGGACGACCGCGCTGCGGTGCTCGGCCAGGGCCGGACCATCGTGCCCAACCTGTTCACCGTGGAGCTGTCCGACACCGACTACGAGCGGCTCGGTGGCTACGACGAGGAGCTCGAGAACGAGCTGATCGCCGCCGCCCAGGAGCACGCCGAGTCCCAGCGCTACCAGCCCGGCGGTCCCCTGCAGGTGAACTTCGCGAGCGCCAACGACCTCGAGACCGGGGTCTTCCGCCTCCGCACCTCCACGGCCCGGCGGCCCGGAGCCGCCCCCAAGCGAGGCGAGGAGGGGTATGCCGCGACGCCGGCTCCCAGCCCCGCCGCACCGCCCGCGCCCGCGCCGGCCCCACGCCCGCGGCATACCGAGGACGACGGGTTGGAGGCGACCCAGATGCAGGCACCGGTCGCACCGCCCGCCCAGCCGCGCCGGGTCAACCCGGCCGATCGCCCGTGGCTGGACGTCGACGGCGAGCGTTACCCACTGATGGGCGCCATGACGGTGCTCGGCCGCGACGACAGCGCCGACATCATCCTCGACGACCCGGGAATCTCCAGGCGGCACAGCGAGATTCGCGTGACCAACGACGGGCCGCATCTCGTCGCGAGCATCCGCGACATGGGGTCGACCAACGGCACCTTCGTCAACAGCGAACGCATCACCAGTCAGCGCCTGTCCGACGGGGACCGGATCACGGTGGGGCGCACCTCCGTCATCTACCGCGCCGGGCGGCGGTGAACGCCACGCATGAGTGAACTCACCCTCACGATCATCCGCCTCGGGCTGCTCGTCCTCCTGTGGATCTTCGTCTTCAGCGTCGTCGGTGTGCTCCGGGGCGACATCTACGGCACCCGCGTGGTCAGTCGCACGCCACGCAAGCCCGCGACGGCGTCACGGCAGCCCGACTCCCGATCGGCATCGCCCGCGAAACCACCCAAGCGCCAACCACATTCGAGCGTGCCGCACTCCCTTGTGGTCACCCAGGGTCCGCTCACCGGCACGAGCCTTCCCCTGCGCCAGGCCGGCACCATCATCGGTCGCAACCCCGAGTGCGCCCTGATCCTCGACGACGACTTCGCCAGCGGCCGGCACGCGCGGATCTTCCACCGCGACAACGCCTGGTTCGTGGAGGACCTCGGCTCCACCAACGGCACCTTCGTCGGCACGGAACGACTGACCGGCCCTGTCCGGGTCGAAGCAGGAAGCACGCTGCGGATCGGCAAGACCGTCATCGAGCTGCGGCGTTAGGTAGCCACGACGATGCCCTTCGCCTTCCACTACGCCGCGCGCTCCGACGTCGGCATGGTCCGCTCGGAGAACCAGGACTCCGGGTATGCCGGGCCGCGCCTCCTGGCGATGGCCGACGGCATGGGCGGCCACGCCGGCGGTGACATCGCGTCGTCCACCGTGATCGGTGCGCTCGTCGACCTCGATGGTGAGGCCCTGGGCAGCAGCGAGGCGAGTTCGGCACTGCTGCAACGGATCACGGCGGCCAACCACCAGCTCGCCGACATCGCCAAGGCCGAGCCAGCGCTGCAGGGCATGGGCACCACCCTGATCGCCATCCTGCGGTCCCACAACAAGCTCGTCCTCGCCCACATCGGCGACTCCAGGGCCTACCTCGCCCGCGAGGGCAAGCTCACCCAGATCACGAAGGACCACTCGTTCGTCCAGAGCCTCGTCGACGAGGGACGGATCACCGAGGACGAGGCCATCGGGCACCCGCAACGCTCCCTGGTGACCCGCGTGCTCACCGGACAGCACGACGACGAGCCCGACGTCACCGTCCGTGAGGCCCGCATCGGCGACCGTTACCTCATCGCGTCCGACGGCCTCACCGACTACGTCGCCGGCGACACGATCGCCGAGCTGGTCCTCGCCGGACAGGCCCCGGGACCCACGGCCGACCGTCTCGTGGACCTCGCCCTCAAGGCGGGCGCCCCCGACAACGTCACGATCGTCATCGGCGACGTTGTGGACCTCACCAAGGTCACCGCACCGCCGACCCAGCCCCAGATCGTCGGGGCCGCGGCCACCCGCACCAGGGGCGGCACCCGACCGATCCCGGTGACCCCGGCCGCGAAGGCCGCTGCCCTGTCGCGTGAGGCCGCGGGTCACAGCGATGACGAGGACGGCCAGGACGTCACCCTCGCCGAGGAGGGGCCCGCCTCCGGACCGGCCAGGTGGCTGCGTCGCCTCGCCCTGCTCGGTCTGGTGCTCATCGTCCTCGGCGGTGGCGCGTATGCCGCGTACGCCTGGTCCCAGCACCAGTACTTCGTGGGCGCCCACCAGGGCAATGTCGCCATCTACCAAGGGGTTTCGCAGGACCTCGGACCGGTCAAGCTGTCGCACGTCGAGTCCCAGTCAGATGTCCTCGTGGCCGACCTCCCCGACTTCGAGCGCCAGCAGGTGCAGCAGACCATCGCCAAGGACTCGCTGGCCGACGCGCAGGCCCTGCTCAACCGCCTGCGCACCGACGCGCTGCGGTGCGCGGCGAGCCGGGCCACCGGTGGCGCCTGTGACGACTCCAGCACCCCGTCGCCCTCTACGACCACGTCCAGCACCACGTCCACCACCACGACCACGGCGCCGGCCACGGCTGCGACCACGACGACGAGATGACCATCGTCTCGAGCTTCGCCCCCCGGACCCGCCGCAACGTCGAGCTGGTGCTGCTCCTGCTGGCAGTGAGCATCGTCGTCCTGGCCTACGTCAACGTCGGGCTGTCCGTGTCCGGCGCGTTCCCCCCGGGCCTGGTCACCCACGGGGCCGGTCTGCTCGTCATCTCCCTCGCCTTCCACCTGCTGCTGCGGTGGAAGGCGGCGTATGCCGACCCCCTCCTGCTCCCGATCGTCACCCTGCTGAACGGGTTGGGGCTGGTCATGATCCACCGCCTCGACATCGCCGAGGGACGGGACATCAGCGAGGGCCTGGCCCTGCGCCAGCTCACCTGGAGTGCGCTGGCCGTGGCGATCGCCGCCGTCGTGCTGTGGTTCCTGCGCGACCACCGGATGCTGCGGCGCTACACGTTCACCGCGGCCGTCGTGGGTTTCGGCCTGCTGATCCTGCCGCTGATCCCCGGGATCGGTCGCACCGTCAACGGGTCACGGATCTGGATCGGGTTGGGGCCGTTCACCTTCCAGCCCGGTGAGGTCGCCAAGATCGTGCTGGCCGTGTTCTTCGCCGGCTACCTCGTGCAGACCCGCGACGCGCTGTCGCTCGCAGGTCGCAAGGTCCTCGGGTTCACCTTCCCGCGCGGCCGTGACCTGGGGCCGATCATCGTCGCGTGGGTGCTCAGCCTGCTCGTCCTCGTCTTCGAGAAGGACCTCGGCTCGTCGCTGCTCCTGTTCGGGCTGTTCGTGTCCATGCTCTACGTCGCCACGGAACGCACCTCGTGGATCGCGATCGGCATGACGTTGTTCTGCGGCGGGGCCTATCTCGCCTTCCTGGTGTTCGGGCACGTCCAGCAGCGCGTGCACCTGTGGCTCGACCCGTTCGCGCCCGACCAGTCGGACCAGGTGGCCAAGGGCCTGATGGGCATGGCCGCCGGTGGTCTGCTCGGCACGGGGCTTGGTCATGGGCGTCCTGACCTCACCTACTTCGCCGAGTCCGACTTCATCATCCCGAGCTTCGGCGAGGAGCTCGGCCTCGTCGGCCTGTTCGCGCTCCTGGTGCTCTACGTGCTGCTGGTTGAGCGCGGGCTGCGCACCGCGCTCGGAGTACGCGACGGTTTCGGCAAGCTGCTCGCCGCCGGGCTGGCGTTCTCGGTGGCCCTCCAGTGCTTCGTCGTCGTCGGCGGCGTCACCCGGGTCATCCCGCTGACCGGCCTGACCATGCCGTTCCTGTCCTACGGAGGCTCCTCCCTGCTCGCCAACTGGACCCTCGTCGCCCTGCTGCTGCGCATCAGCGACGTCGCCCGTCGACCCGTCGAGGAGGTCCAGCCCGGTCCGACCCCGTCCGGCGAGGCCAGGACCGAAGTGGTGGCGATCCGATGAACGCCCCCATCCGGCGGTTGTCGACCGTGGTCGCTCTGCTGTTCACGGCGCTGCTGCTCTCGTCGACCTACATCTCCTTCGTCCAGGCCAAGGCCCTCCAGGATCGCCCGGAGAACCGGCGCACCCTGCTGGCCAACTACGCCCGCGAGCGCGGCCAGATCCTCGTCGGCGGCATGCCCATCGCGAAGTCCACCGCCACCAAGGACGAGCTCAAGTGGCTGCGCACCTATCCGCAGGGCGACCTCTACTCGCACATCACCGGCTACTACTCGTTCACCTACGGCGCGGGCGGTGGGGTCGAGGGTGCCGAGAACAGCCTGCTCGCCGGGTCGTCCGACAAGCTCTTCTACCGCCGCGTCTCCGACATCCTCACCGGCAAGGAGCAGACCGGCGCGAGCCTCGAGCTCACCATCAACGCCAAGGCGCAGAGCGCCGCCGAGAAGGCGCTGGGCGACCAGCGCGGCGCTGTCGTCGCCCTCGACCCCACGACCGGTGAGATCCTCGCCCTCGTCAGCCACCCGGCATACGACCCCTCGGTGCTGAGCAGCCACGACACCGACAAGGTCGTCGCGGCCTGGAAGCAGCTCAACGCCGACCCCACGCAGCCGATGGTGGACCGCGCCATCGCCGGCAACCTCTACCCGCCGGGATCGACGTTCAAGATCGTCACCGCTGCGGCGGCGCTCGAGTCCGGCAAGTTCACCGAGGAGAGCCAGATCCCCGGCCCGGCCGTGCTCGACCTGCCGCAGACCAGCTCCGACCTGCCCAACGACTTCCGGGGCAACTGCGGGGCCAACAACAAGACGACCCTCACGCATGCCCTCGAGATCTCCTGCAACACCGCGTTCGGGTGGCTGGGCATGCAGGTGGGTGCCGACAACTTCCGCGCCCAGGCGGCGAAGTTCGGCATCGGTGACCGCCTGTCGGTGCCGATGTCGGTCACGCCGAGCTCGGTGCCGGCGGAGCTGAACCCGCCGCAGCTCGCGCAGTCAGCCATTGGTCAGTACGACGTGCGCGTCACGCCACTGCAGGTCGCGATGATCTCGGCGGCGATCGCCAACAACGGAATCGTCATGCGTCCCCACCTCGTCAGGAAGGTCACCTCCTCCGACCTCGAGGTGATCGACGAGACGCAGCCCGAACAGCTGTCGCAGGCCGTCTCGGCCGACACCGCGGCAGCGCTGACCCGGATGATGGAGGCCGTCGTCAAGAGCGGCACCGGCAGAGCCGCCCAGATCAGCGGCATCGACGTGGCGGGCAAGACCGGCACCGCGCAGCACGCCGCAGGCAAGGCGCCCCACGCCTGGTTCACCGGTTTCGCCCCGTCGAGCGACCCCAAGGTCGCTGTCGCGGTCGTCGTCGAGGACGGCGGCAACGCCGGCAACGAAGCCGCCGGTGGCCGGGTCGCCGCACCGATCGCCAAGGCCGTCATGGAAGCGGTGCTGGGCAAGTGAGCCACGAGACCGGTCAGGTGCTGGCCGACCGCTACCGCCTCGTCGAGCGCATTGCCCTCGGCGGGATGGGCGAGGTGTGGCGGGCCCACGACGAGACGCTCGATCGCGAGGTCGCCGTCAAGGTCCTCCTGCCCGGCAGCGCCCAGGACGAGGGCTTCCTCGAGCGCTTCCGCGCCGAGGCGCGACACAGCGGCGGCCTGAGCCACCCGAACATCGGCACCGTCCACGACTTCGGTGAGGAGGACGGCAGTGCCTTCCTAGTCATGGAGCTGCTGCAGGGTGAACCCCTCTCGACGCTGATCCGCGAGCGCGCCCCGCTGCCCCAGGCCGAGGTCACCGAGATCCTCTACCAGGCGGCGCTGGCCCTGCAGGCCGCCCACGAGGCGGACGTGGTGCACCGCGACGTCAAGCCGGCCAACATCGTCGTCGATGCCAACGGGTACGCCAAGCTCACCGACTTCGGCATCGCCCGCGCCCTCAACGAGGCACCGCTGACGCAGACCGGAGAGGTGCTGGGCACCCCTCACTACCTGGCTCCCGAGCAAGCCAAGGGGGAGGCGGCCGGCCCGCTGAGCGACGTCTATGCCCTGGCCGTCGTCGGCTACGAGATGATCACCGGCCAACGACCGTTCTCCGGCGACACGCTGGTGACCACCGCCCTGGCGCACATCAGCCAGCCGGCCCCACCGCTGTCCGACGACGTCGAGGAACCACTGCGCACCACGGTCATGGCGGCGCTGGCCAAGGACCCGACCCTTCGACCCCAGAGCGCAGCCGCCTTCGCCGAGGCGCTCAGGCTGCCACCCGGACAGGTCCCTGAAGACCTGGTCGCCGGCGCAGCCGCGGCCGTCGCACCCTTCATCGTGGGCGTCCCGGCCGACCTCGGACCCGAGGGGACCCTGCCGACCTCGGTCATGCCCACGTCAGCAGCCTCCGGAGCCGACATCACCACGGAACCCGACGCCGCGGACACGGCGGTGCACGACACCCGCCGGCCGGGGTGGCTGATCCCGGCCGCGGCGGCGGTCGTCGTCCTCGTCATCATCGCGGTGGCCATCGCCCTGGGCGGTCGAGGAGCCGGAGCGCAGTCGGGCAACCCCGGTGCCACCACGCCCAGCACTGCCACCACCTCACCAACCACTGCGACGACAACAAAGACGACGGCGAGCCGGACGTCGGCGCCCGTCACCACTGCCGCGCCGAAGACGCCCGCCCACGCGGGCACCGGCAAGGGCAAAGGGGGAAAGAAGAAGTGACTGCACCACGCCTGCTCGGGGGACGCTACGAGGTCGGTGAGCTCCTCGGCCGCGGCGGCATGGCCGAGGTCCACCTGGGTCACGACACCCGTCTGTCGCGACCCGTGGCGATCAAGATGTTGCGCTCCGACCTGGCGCGGGACCCCGCGTTCCTCGCCCGGTTCCGCCGGGAGGCGCAGTCCGCCGCCGGCCTCAACCACGCGTCGATCGTCGCCGTCTACGACTCGGGCGAGGACTACGCCACCGAGACCGGAGGCGCCAGCGTGCCCGTGCCCTTCATCGTCATGGAGCACGTCGAGGGACAGACCCTGCGCGAGCTGCTCAACGACAGCTCACCGCTCGCACCGGCCGAGGCAGCGCGGATCACCGAGGGTGTCCTCGACGCCCTCGCCTACAGCCACCGCATGGGCATCGTGCACCGCGACATCAAGCCGGCCAACGTCATGATCGGCCCACAGGGCCAGATCAAGGTCATGGACTTCGGCATCGCCCGCGCTGTCGCCGACGCCAACGCGACGATGACCCAGACCCAGGCCGTCATCGGCACGGCCCAGTACCTCTCCCCGGAGCAGGCACAGGGTCACCACGTCGACGCCCGGTCGGACCTCTACTCCACCGGCTGCCTGCTCTTCGAGCTCCTTACCGGGCGGCCGCCGTTCCAGGCCGACTCCCCGGTGGCCATCGCCTACCAACACGTCGGGCAGCCCCCGCCGCGTCCGTCGACCCTCACCCCCGGCATCGACCACGCGCTCGACGCCGTGGTCCTGCACGCCTTGGCCAAGGATCGCGAGTCCCGTTACCAGGACGCCACCGCCTTCCGTGCCGACCTGCAGGCGGCGCGCCTGGGCCGCCCGATCAGCGCGGCCGCCCGTGGCACTGCCGGCGCCGCCGCCAGCGCCGCCGACGCGACCGTTGCCCTCGCACCAGCCGGCGCGGCCGCAGCCACCACCGTGCTCCCGTCCGGAGGGACCTATGCCGCGCCGGCACCGGTGGGGTCCAACACGGCGACCCTCCCCGCCATCGGGCACGACCCCGACGACGAGCCACGCAAGCGGCGCGGCCTGGCCTACTTCCTGCTCGTCCTCGCCGTGCTCGGTGCCCTGACCGTGATCGGCGTGGCCGGGAAGGCCCTGCTCGACCGACCCGGGCAGAACCAGGCGAAGGTCGCCGTCCCCTCGGTGATCGACCTGCCCGTCGCCACGGCCGAGGCCAAGCTCCGCGCCCTGGGCCTGGTGCCCGAGCCCACCGACGTCAACAGCACCAAGGAGGTCGGCACCGTCGTCGACCAGAATCCGAGCGCCAGTGAGATGGTCACGAGCGGCAGCAAGGTGGGCATCAGCGTCTCGATCGGGCCGAACACGGTGGACCTGCCCGACCTCAAGGGCTTCAGCAAGGATGAGGCCGCCGCCCAGCTCGCCGACCTCAACCTCAAGGTGGGCACCATCAAGGAGGTCGACGACACCGGGCTCGACAAGGGCAAGGTCTCGACGACCTCACCGGCAGCCGGCGAGGCGGTGGCGGTCGGCTCGGCCGTCGACCTGAACGTGTCGTCCGGCAAGGTGACGGTCCCCGATGTCGTGGGCAAGACCCGCAACGAGGCGGCCGACATGCTCGGCGAGCTCGGGCTGAGCGTCAAGACGACCTACGTCGACAGCACCGAGCCGGAGAACACCGTGCTCAAGCAGAGCATCAAGGCGAAGACGAAGGTCAACGACGGCTCGACCATCACGTTGACCATCGCGCAGCCACCACCGCCAGTGCAGACGCCCACGACCCCACCCACGACGGCGACGACCACGGTGGTCCCCACGTTGCCCACGGGCACGACGACGACCCTGCCCTAGCGACGCGGTCCTGGCGACGCGGTCCTGGCGACGCGGTGCGTCAGCCGGCAGCGACAGCCCGCGCCACGCCCTCGGCGTCGCGGACCAGTGGACTCAGACCTGCGGAGCGGGCGACCGCGTCAGTGAGGCCGCAGAGGACCAGCCAGTTGGCGAGGATCCGGTGCCCGCCCTCGGTGAGCACGCTCTCGGGGTGGAACTGCACGCCGTGCAGGGGCAGGTCGCGGTGCCGCGCGGCCATGATGATGCCGGACTCGGTGTGCCCGTTGGCGACCAGGGTCTCGGGCAAGGTCGCGGGGTCGATCGTGAGGGAGTGGTAGCGCGTCGCGGTGAACGGCGACGGCAGCCCCTCGAGCACGCCGGTGTCGTCGTGCAGCACCCGGGAGGTCTTGCCGTGCAACAGCTCGGGCGCGCGGCCGACCGTAGCCCCGGTCACGACTCCGAGGGCCTGGTGGCCGAGGCACACGCCGAGCATCGGCTGGGCGCGCTCGGCGCAGGCCTCGATCATGGCCATCGAGACGCCGGCCTCCTCGGGGGTCCCGGGTCCGGGTGAGACCAGCACCCCGTCGAACTCCGCGCCGTCGGCGGGACCCACGGCGTCGTTGCGCACGACGTCGCACTCGGCGCCGAGCTGCTGGAGGTAGCCGACGATGGTGAAGACGAAGCTGTCGTAGTTGTCGACGACGAGGATGCGGGTCATCGGTCCTCCTCTGTCATCGGTACTGCCCTGTCATGCGTACTGCTCTGTCGTCGGCCCGGACCACGTGAGTGGGGGCACGTGGCGCGGTGTGGTCCACGGTGTTGTCGTTGAACGGCATCAGGGGGGCGATGCGCGGGAACAGCCACAGGAAGCAGAAGGCCACCACGAGGAGCACCAGCACCGCGGCGAGCAGCACCCGCACCGCGAGGGGACCGGGAAGCGCTCGCCAGATCGCGGCATACACCATCGATCAGGCTCCCTTCGGGGCGGCGAGGGTGCCGGCAGGCAGGCCCTCGGCGTGGGGGTAGGTCTTCACCAGCTGGGCGAACACGACGTAGCGCTGGGCCGCGCTGTACTTGGGGTGGCAGGCGGTCATCGTCAGCCAGCGCTCGGTGGGCTTCGCACCGGGTTTGTCAGGGACCGGGGCGATCACCTTCACGTCGCTGGGCGCCACGATCTCGTGACGCTTCACGGCATACACGCTGTAGGCCGCTTTGGTCTCGACCACGACCAGGTCACCGGTGCGCAGCGTGTCGATGTCGTGGAAAGGCCGCCCGTAGGTCGTGCGGTGCCCGGCGATCGCGACGTTGCCGACCGCCCCGGGAAGCGCGGTCCCGTCGTAGTGGCCGATGCCGTCCTGGAGGATGTCGCGGCTGGTGCCCTCGAGGAGGGGGCGTGCGTAGTGCGCACCGAGGCGCGGGATCCGCACGATCGCGAAGGCCGCACCGAACGGGACAGCCTTCGGCTGCTCGCCGGGGACGGTCGGCGCCGCGGCCGCGAAGTCGCGGGTCAGCGTCGAGACGGTCGCGTCCTGGGTGCGGTTGGCGGTGACATCGGTCCACCACAGCTGCCAGCCGACGAAGAGGAGCAGCAGCAGACCGGCCGTGACCATCAGGTCACCGGCGATGCCCAGGACCCAGCGGGCGACCCTCATCGGCCAGCCCGCGCGCGCTGCAGGTTGATCGAACCGGCATAGGCGGGGAAGGTCTGCTGCACGCTCGTCCTCACGTCGTATCCGACGCCGACCTCGCCCACCCACTGTCGGTAGATCGACACCGACGGGCTGCGTTCCAGCGCTCTCTTGAGGTTGGACTGGTTACCCATGGCTGAGATGACGTAGGGAGGGGAGTAGACCCGCCCCTGGAGGATGAGGGTGTTGCCGACGCAACGGACGGCGCTGGTGGAGATGATGCGCTGGTCCATCAGCATCATCGCCTCGGCTCCGCCCTCCCAGAGCGCGTTGACGACGGCCTGGACGTCCTGCTGGTGCACGACGTAGTCGTCGACGGAGATGCCGTCGGGCAGCACCGAGGGGACGTTCTTGGCATCGGTGAGCGACACCTGCACGGTGGGACCGGCCACGGCCTGGGTGCCGGCGGACAGCGTCAGCTTGTCGGCCTCGGTGGTCAGCTGGGTGACGCGCAGGTCACCGGGGGCCTGCTGGGCCGAGAGGCGGTCCACCTCGGCGCGCAGCTGCGCGAGCCGGCCAGCGAGTACGGTGTTCTCGCGGGTCTGGTTGCGGATCAGGCCCGGCAGGTCGCCGCTCGAGGAGCGCAGGTCGGTGCCTCGGGCGGTGGCCGCACTCAGGGCGAAGAGCAGTCCTGCGACCAGTGCCACCAGCGGAACGACGGCCGACCAGAGCGTGGGGCGACGCGTCAGCCACGTCAGCCGCTGGTCCGCCATGGCACTACGCTATGCCACACGTCGCGACGGTTGACGCTGCCGTCCGAGTTTCGAGGAGTGTTCCGTGCCTGAGTCCAAGGGTCGCGCCAAGCGCGCTTACACCCCGCCGAGCAAGCCCGCCAAGGCCAAGGTCGGCAACCCGCCCTGGTTCGTGCCGGTGATGCTGACGCTCATGGTCGTCGGCCTCCTGTGGATCGTCGTCTTCTACATCACCAGCCAGCGCTTCCCGGTGGAGTCGCTCGGTCGCTGGAACCTCGGCATCGGCTTCGGCCTGATGCTCTCGGGGTTCGCGATGACGACCCGCTGGCGCTGATCCCCACCGCCCTCTGACGAGGCCAAGCCCCTTCCTCCCCGCCCGACGCGGAGTTATCCACAGGTTTGTGCACAGCTGGGGACAAATGACAGGCGTGTAATCCACCCGGGTCCCGCCCGTCGCTATCCCATGCAAAAGGCGAGTTGGCGCCGGGTACAGGCGGCGCTAACTCGCCTTTTGCATGAGATAGCTCCGCGTCAGCTCAGCCGAGGAGCGAGGCCGGCGCCGCGGCATACTTCGCGACCGCGACGGCCACCACGAGGAGCAGCACCAGGGCCACACCCGGCCACTGCCAGCGGCGGCGTTCGCGTGAGGACGTCGCCGCGATCACGCCGGCCACGGCGGCGCCGGTGACCAGACCGCCCAGGTGGGCCTGCCAGGCGACGTTCGGGACGACGAAGCCGATCACGGCGTTGATGCCGATCGTGGCGTACATGCCGGCCGAGGACCGACCCAGGTGCCGGTTGAGCACCAGGAGCGCGCCGAACAGGCCGAACACCGCCCCCGACGCCCCGACGGCGCCGACGTACCACGAGCTGCGGTCGAAGCCGTCGAAGGGCACCGCCGGGGACAGCAGCAGGTAGCAGGACGACCCGCCGATGGCGCTGACGAGGTAGACCGCGGCATAGCGCGCTCCGCCGAGCAGCCGCTCGAGGTACTGCGCCCCCACCATCCACAGCGCCAGCATGTTGAACAGGATGTGCGTGATCGTCGCGTGGGCGAAGGCCGAGGTGAGGAAGCGCCAAGGCTCGTGCGCGCCGAGGTAGGGCACGAAGGAGATGTCGCGGCTCAGCCCCGGCCGGGCGGTCTGCAGCACGAAGACCAGTACGCAGATCGCGATGATCGTGTAGGACACGACGGGGGTGTCATTCACGTTGCCGCCAAAGACGGTCCGCGTGGTGCGGACCGTCTTGGCCTGCTGCTTCACGCAGTCGATGCACTGCACACCGACGGCGGCCGGTCGCTGGCACTCCGGGCAGACCGGTCGCGCGCAGCGTTGGCAGCGCACGTAGGAGACCCGGTCGGGGTGCCGCGGGCAGACTGGTGTCGTCTGCTGTTGCGGGTATGCCGTGGGCTCACTCATGCGCGGACCTTCGCCTTCGAGGGGTGGTGCGGTCGACGTCAGTCGTTGACGACGACCGACTCGATGACAACGTCCTCGACCGGCTTGTCGTTCGCMCCGGTGCGAACGGCCGCGATCTTGTCGACGACCTCACGGCTCGGACCGTCGGCCACCTCACCGAAGATGGTGTGCTTGCCCTGCAGCCACGCGGCATTGCCGACGGTGATGAAGAACTGCGACCCGTTGGTGCCCTTGCCCATCCGCTTGCCGGCGTTGGCCATGGCGAGCATGTAGGGCTTGGTGAAGTCCTTGTCGGGGCTGATCTCGTCGTCGAAGGTGTAGCCCGGGCCGCCGAAGCCCTGCCCGAGCGGGCACCCGCCCTGGATCATGAAGCCGGGGATGATGCGGTGGAACACCAGGCCGTCGAAGAACGGCGTGGGGTTGGATCGGCCGGCGTCGTCGCGGTACTCCTGCTCGCCCTTGGCCAGTCCCACGAAGTTCTTGACGGTCTTCGGGGCGTGGTCGGGGAACAGCGTGACGTTGATGTCGCCGTGGTTGGTCTTGAGGGTGACGTCCATGTCGGCCATCCTTCCATGCGGGGTCCGGTGAGATGGCCTTCAGTACCCCCGCGGGCTTGCTCACCAGCGGAAACAAGGCAGGATGGGTCGGGAGAAGTCGTCCGTCCGGCCGTCACGCAGGGCCCCCAGCGGCACTGGCACGCCGACCGTTCGGAGTCCATCACACGCCAAGTCACAGGAGGCACGGTGTTCCGCACCAAGACCAAGACTGAGCAGGCCAGCGAGGCTGTCAGCAGCTCCGCGCAGAGCGCGGCCGACTACGCCTCGTCACTCAAGGACCGCGTGGCTCCGGCCGCGGAGGTCGCCAAGGAGCGGGCCGTCCAGGCCAAGGACTGGGGCAAGCCGCACGTCGAGCACGGCATCGAGGCAGCCCGCGACTGGGCCAAGCCCCGCGTCGACCACGGCATCGAGGTGGCCGCGCCCAAGCTGCAGGGTGCCGTCGAGGGGCTGGCCCCCAAGGTCGACACCGCGCGCGACACCATCGTCGACACGTTGCTGCCCAAGGTCGCCGAGGCGATCGCGGCCGTGGCCGCTGCCTCCGCCGCAGCCAAGTCGGCCGCCACCGACACGGCTGACCGGTCCTCGGACGCCTACTCGGTCCTCAAGGGCGACGCCGTGGCCAAGCCGCGCAAGCGCAAGGGCAAGATCCTGCTGTTCCTCGGCCTGGCCGCCGCAGCGGCAGCCGCCCTCGCGGCATTCAAGAAGTCGGCACCCCGCGAGGACCCGTGGGCGACGCCGCTCGACGATCCCTACACCGCGCCGACGGCTGGCCGCGACTCCAGCGTGAGCACGACCAGCAAGGTCGCCAGCCTGACCGACGCCGCCAAGGACAAGGCCAGCAGCGCCGCCGAGACCGTCAAGGACAAGGCCACCGAAGCCAAGGACAAGGCCACCGAAGCTGCGTCCGACGCCAAGGACAAGGTCACCAGCAAGGCGGCAGTTGCAACCCCCGTTTCGCGACGCAACCGCCGTTTTGCGTTGGGGGGTGGGCGGACGCGGACGGTAACGTGGGCGCGGATGTGGAACTGGGTTGCGGGACCGTTCCTCGCTGCGGCGGGGCTCCTCATGCTGGCCGGGGTCCCCAAGGTCCGTGATCCGCTGCCCCTCGTGCGAGCGCTGCGCGCAGCAGGTATGCCGGCCGGTCGCCACCTGGTCCGCGCCTTGGCGGTCGTCGAGATCGCCGTCGGCGGCTGGGCGCTGATCGCGCCCGGACGGGTCAGCGCCGCCCTGGTGGCCGCGGCATACCTCGTCTTCACGGCGTTCGTCGCCCGGGTGCTCACGCGCGGTGGGGTGCTCGGGTCGTGCGGGTGTTTCGGCAAGCCCGACACCCCGGCGACACGCACCCACGCCGCGTTGACCGGCCTCGCGACCCTCACCGCCCTGGGGGTCGCCCTCGACCCTCCGGCGGGTGCCTGGTCGGCGGTGGACGCGGCCGGTCTCACGACCCTCGGGCTCGCGATCGTGATCGGCTTCCTGGCCTGGCAGGTGATGGCCGTCCTGCCGACCACGTCACCCGCCGCCATCCGCAGCACCGTGCCTCGCGAACTCCCGAACTCCCACGTCTGACCAGGAGAACTGCCCTGATGCTCGCCGTCGTCATCGCCGAAGCCGTGGCCATCGTGCTGCTCGGCGTGCTCGTCCTCGGGCTGCTGCGCAGCCACGCCCTCATCCTCAAGGCGCTGCACGAGCTCGGCGCGGGGCTCGAGCTGGAGCGCGAAGCCGGCACCGGCGTCACCACCGCCACCACCGGGGGCAAGCCGGGCCCCGTGCCGGTCGAGCTCGAGACGGGTGTCGTGCAGGCGACCCGCAAGGACTCCGCGACGGCCCACGACATCATCGGCACCGACCTGGACCGGGTGGAGCAGCGCGTCACCGTCACCACCGCCGGTTCGCGGACGTTGCTGGCCTTCCTCACCAGCGGGTGCAGCGTGTGCCAGACGTTCTGGGACGAGTTCCAGGGCTCGGTCGACGTTCCCGGCGACGGCGACCTGCGGGTCATCGCCAAGGGATCGGCCGAGGAGTCGATCTCGAGCCTGCGCACCCTGGCCGGGGACCGCGACGTCATCCAGTCCTCGGGTGCGTGGGTCGACTACGACATCCCCGGGTCGCCGTACTTCGTCTACGTCGAGGGCGGAGTGGTGACCGGTGAGGGTTCGGCGACCACGTGGGCGCAGGTCCGCGACCTGATGGCCCAGGGTGTCGCCGACAACGCCGAGGCGCGCGCGGCGGCCGGCCGCACCGGTCCCGGACTGCTCGTCGGGGCCCATGTCGGCAGTGATGTCGGCAATGACGTCGGACGGGGCGAGCGCGACAGTCTGCCCCGGATGGACGCCGAGCTGCTGGCCGCCGGCATCGGTCCGGGCGATCCGAGCCTGCACCGTTCGCCGGACGCCCAGCCAGCACCCGCCGCCGACCATGACCACCAGCACGACCACTCGGGTCACGACCACCAGCACCACCACTGAGATGTCCGTGACGGTGCTCGCCCTGGCCCTGGGTCTCCCGATGGCTGCGGTCGCCGCGGTCCGGGCGACCTGGTCCCCTTGAGGCGAGTCGATGCTCTCGAGCATCAGCCCGCTCGGCGAGCGGGCCCGTCACTCCCGCTGGTGGCTGACCACCACGGCATACCTCCTCGGGTCGTTGGCCGGGGGACTCGCGATGGGCGGCCTCGCCGCGGCCCTCGGCTCGGCGCTGCCCGACGCGGTGCGCACCTCGGGCTGGACCCTGGCGGTGGCCGCGGTCCTGCTGCTGGTCGGGCTGGCGTTCGACGTGCGCGGCGCCCAGTCCTTGCCGTCCTGGCGACGGCAGGTCGACGTGGCCTGGCTGACGCGCTACCGCGGCTGGGTCTACGGCCTGGGGTTCGGCGCGCAGCTCGGTTTCGGTCTGGTCACCATCATCACCAGCGCGACCACGTATGCCGTGGTGCTGCTGGCCGCCCTCACCGGTCACCTCGGTGCGGGGCTGGCGGTGGGGGCGACCTTCGGGATGGTCAGAGCGCTGCCCTCGCTGCTCATGTCGCGCGTCGAGGACCGCGAGGACCTGCACCGGGTCTTCATCCGCGTCGAGCAATGGACAAATCCGGCAGCAGTCGTCGCTAAGGTGGCTCTGGGAGGAGCGGCCGCGATCCTGCTGGCCGCCGCCGCATTGGCGAGTTGAGGGCAGTGGAGTTGAGAGCAGTGGCTGACAACTACGGTTTGCGGGCCGATGCGCCCCAGGGCTGGCAGGTGTCCGTGACCCGAAGGCCCGGCGCCGAACCGGCCCCACCTGCTCAGGTGGGCGCCCGCAGCGCCGCGCCCGCCACGCCGCAGGCCCCTCAGGCGGACGTGACTCGAGCGGTCCTGCACGCGTGCACCCGGCCGATGCCCGCCGACCGCGGCGACTTCGGCAGCAACGTCGTCGACCTGCTGGGTCCCGACGACGTCTTCGTGGCGCTGGTCGACTACGGCGCCGAGGTCGCTGACCAGGGGCTGTTCGAGAACCAGGGCCTGCCGCGCCTCGCGCCCTCCCAGTTCGGTCCCAACCGGCTCCAGCGACCCCTGCCGGGGCTGAGCGCCTCGCAGCACTTCTTCAGCTCCGGCGGGCGGGCCTTCTGCCTGTTCACCGTGGTGGGTTCCCACGCCCGACGGATGGCCTCGGTGCCACGCGCCGCTGCCCTGGTCGCCACGATCCGGATCACCGACCGGGCCACCCTCACCCGACAAGGAGGACGACCATGAGCACCCTGGACGACCTCAACGCCGGCCCCGGCGGGATGGCCGGCTTCGTGGGAAACCTGGCCCGGCGGCTGCGTCCGGTGTCACGCCGCGACGTGCTCGTCGGCGCCACCGTGGCAGCCACGGCCCTGGCCACGAAACCCAGGGAGTACGCCCTCACTCCCGTCGCGGCATACGCCACCATCTGCGGCCCGGGCAACACGGCGGGGACCGGCTGGACAGTCTTCTGCGCGACCATCAACAAGGGCGTCAACACCTGCCCGCCGGGCAGCTTCGCCGCAGGGTGGTGGAAGGCCGCCGACTCATCGTGGTGCGGGGGTGGCTACCGCTACATCGTCGACTGCAACGCCAGCTGCTCGAAGTGCACGACGGGGTGCAGCGACAACATGTGCGACTCCAGGTGCTGGAGCTGTTCGTGCGGCACCGGGTCGTCCGCGACCTGCGACCAGCGACGCATCTGCTGCAACGCGTTCCGCTACGGCCAGTGCAACACCCAGGTCAAGTGCAGCGGCGGCGTGCACTGCCGCGTCGTCAGCTGTCGGCCGCCCTACCAGTGGGCCAGCTGCACCACCACCTCCCTCAGCGACAACCGCACCAGCGAGCACAGCGCGCCGAGCCTGCCGAAGTGGAGCCCGCTGACGGCCAAGTACTACGCCATGGGTGAGCAGGGGTCCTTCCTCAAGGCGTCGACCGGTCCACAGCGATCCGTCGGCGACTCCCGCGGACAGTACGTCGCGTTCCAGGGTGGGCGCATCTGGTGGAGCTCGAAGACCGGTGCCAGGGCGCTGACGTCGTTCGCGGACTCGGTCTACATCGCGGACGGAGGAGCCAGGGGCCACCTGGGCTACCCGATCTCCGACAAGATCACCGGACTCACGGGGGGTGGCTGGATCCAGCTGTTCGAGAAGGGCGCCATCACGGACAGCGCCTCGACGACGACCCAGCTCGTGTGGGGCGCGCGCTGGCCCGCCTGGCAGGCCGCCGGCCGCGAGTCGGGCGTCCTCGGCTATCCCGTGGCGGCCAAGCAGGACCTCGGTGGCGGCGCGTGGATCCAACGGTTCCAGAAGGGTGCCATCACCGACTCGACGGCCACCTATACCCAGGTGGTGGCGGGGGCCATCTACGCCGCCTGGTACCTCGTGGATCGATACGTGGGACCGCTGAAGTACCCCACGTCCGCCGCCGTGACGACTGACCGCGGCTCGTACCAGGCCTTCCAGGGCGGCGAGATCTGGGGGCTGAGCGGGGCGACGGCCTACGAGGTCTACGGGAACGTCCTCGCCGAGTGGAAGGAGGCGGGTGGCGCAACCGGCAGCTACGGCTACCCGGTGAGCCGCACCCAGGCGGCCGGTGGCAGCCGGCTGACCTGCACGTTCGAGGGCGGCACGATCACCGCCTGACCCGCACCTCCCGACGCCCGTCGGCCAGGCGTCGCGTCACCATCGCGGCGTCGAGGCGTTCCAACAGGGGCACCGCCACCCGTCGGGACGTCCCCAGTGCCCGGGTGGCATCGCCCACGGCGAACGGCTGCGGCAGCAGGCGCACGACCTGCTCGGCGACCCCGACGGCGTCACCGGCGAGGACCATCCCACCCAGACGCACGATCTCGCCACGATCGGCCGCGGCGGCGAGGTCGCGGGCGGTGAGCGCCCACGCGTCGAGTTGGTCACGGGACGGTGCCTGCAACGGATGGGCCGACAACCACACCACCAGCGCCCGTATGCCGTCCGCTGCCGTTGGCGTGCCCGGCTGGGCGGATGCTGCCGGATGGCGGCGGGCGCGGCGCAGGGGTGGGTCCACCACGACCACCTCGACACCGGCGATCACCTCCCGCAGACCGGGGTCACGCAGCACCGCTCGGTCGCCGGGGACCAGCGGCACGGGCCGGGGCAACCGCAGCCGGATGTGCCCCTCGCCCAGTCGTTGGGTGCGGACGGGCAGGGCCGCCGTTCCCACGTGCAGGGTGAGGGTCCTCGGGAGCCGCGCCGCGGCGCCAGGCCCGGCCGCGGCGCCAGGCCCGGCCGCGGCGCTAAGCCCGGTCACGTCGATGACCGTCGCCGGGGAGTGCCATGACCCGTCCAGCAGCGCGTCGCCGCGCGAGACATCGGCGGCAGCCACGCCCCTGAGGTTGACCGCCACCCGAGCGGGGCCACTCACCGCCTCCACCTGCTCGCCGCACGACTGCAGGCCCCGCGCGGTGACCTGTCGATCGCGCAGGACGAGGACGTCCCCGACCCGGATCGTCCCGGCCTCGAGCGTGCCGGTCACCACTGTGCCGGCGCCCCGGATCGTGAACGACCGGTCCACCCACAGCCGGACGGGCGCCCCGGCGTCGGGTCGTCCCACAGCCGAAGCCGCGGCCAGGCGGCCCAGGGCAGCTCGCAGGTCAGTCAGGCCCTCGCCGGTCAGTCCGGACACGAGCATGGTCTCCGGCACCGGGATGCCCAAGGAGGCGAAACGCGTGACCGCCTCGCGGGCGGCTGCCTCGCCGGGTGCCACGTCACACCGGGTCACGACGAGCAGGACCTGGTCGATGCCGAGCGCCGCGATGGCCCGGGCGTGCTCCTGCGACTGTGGGCACCACCCGTCGTCGGCCGCCACGACGAACATCACCGCCCTGACCGGCCCGAGGCCAGCGAGCATGTTGCCCGTGAAGTGCTCGTGACCCGGCACGTCGACGAGGCTGACCCGGCGCCCGTCGATCTCGGTCCAGGCATAGCCGAGGTCGATCGTCAGGCCCCGTCGGCGTTCCTCAGCCCAGCGGTCCGGTTCCTGACCGGTGAGCAGGCGGACCAGGGTCGACTTCCCGTGGTCGACGTGACCTGCCGTCGCGACGACGGCCATCAGCGGCACACCCGTTAACCGACGACGTCGCGGATCGCCTGGGCCACCGACGGATCGGCGGACTCGGGGATGCAACGCAGGTCGACCAGGCAGTGACCCCGCTCGACCCGCGCCAGGACGGGCCGGGCCTGGAGACGCAAGGCCGCGGCATACGCCTCGGGGAGGGCAACGGCCCACCCGGGCAGGGTGTGGCCCGGGGCGCCACCGCCACCGACGACGCCGTCGGCGGGGACCGTGGTGGCCAGCCCGGGGGGCAACGCCGCGACGAGGGCGTCGCAGCGGGCCCGGAGCCGCTCGGGGTCCGCCTCGAGGGCCTCCCACACCGGGGGGCGTGGACCGCGGAGGGTGGCTTCGAGCGCGGCCAGGGTCGTCTTGTCGGCGCGGACCGCCCGGGCCAGGGGGTGGCGGCGCAGCCGCGTCACGGTGTCGACCTGGCCGAGCACCAGCCCGGCCTGCGGGCCCCCGAGCAGCTTGTCACCGCTGCAGGTCACGACCGCTGCACCGTCGGCCAGGGAGCGCGCCGCGTCGGGCTGGTCGGGCAGCAGGCGGTGCGGTCGGAGCAGCCCGCTGCCGATGTCGTGCACCACCGGCGGCCCCAGCGCGGCGAGGGCGGCCACCGGGACGGCTGAGGTGAACCCCTCGACGCGGAAGTTGCTGGGGTGCACCTTGAGGATGCAGCCGGTGTCCGGGCCGATCGCGGCCTCGTAGTCGGCCAGGGTCGTGCGGTTGGTCGTGCCCACCTCGCGCAGTCGGGCGCCGGCACTGGCAATGAGGTCCGGCAGCCGGAAGCCGTCGCCGATCTCGACCATCTCACCACGGCTCACGACGACCTCGCGTCCGGCAGCCAGGGCCGTGGTGGCCAGGACCAGGGCCGCCGCCCCGTTGTTGACCACGAGGGCTGCCTCGGCCTCGGGCAACACCTCGAGGATCGCCGCGATCGTGCCGCGGCCCCTGGTCGAGCGCCGACCGGTCGCCAGGTCGAGCTCGACGTCGACGGTGCCGGCGGCCGCGGTCATCGCCTCGACGGCGGCCTCCGACAGCGGTGCCCGACCCAGGTTGGTGTGGATGACGACGCCGGTCGCGTTGAGGACGGGGCGCAGCGTCGTGGACAGGGTGGGCAGAGCCGCGAGCGCCGCCGCAGCCACCTGGTCGGGCGCGATGCCCCCGGCCCTCGCTTCGTCCTGGGCGGCCTGGACAGCGGCCCGCACGGTGTCCCGCCCGAACCGCGAAATCGCCTGCGCCACAGCCGGTTCCGCGAGGACGCTGTCCGTGCGCGGCACGAGGCGACGGGCGTCCGTCGGGTGCGGCTGCGGCATACGACCTCCTGTCGGTGGCGGAGGCGGACGGGAATCGAACCCGCCCAGCCGAGGTGCTCGGCTGCACCGGTTTTGAAGACCGGGAGGGCCACCAGGCGCCTGTACGCCTCCGCTGGCGAGGCTAGCGTAGGAACCGTGACCGATCCGAGCGTGACCCCGATGCTCGCCGCCCCGCGAGAGCCCGTGCGGCTGACGCAGTATGCCGCGGGCGGCGGCTGCGCCTGCAAGATCCCGCCGGGCGAGCTCGAGGAGATCGTGCGCGGGCTCGGGGGGCAGGCCGCGCCCGAGCTGCTCGTCGGTCTCGACGACGGGGACGACGGCGCCGTCATCCGGGTCTGCGACGGCACGGCCGTGATCAGCACCGCCGACTTCTTCACACCCGTGGTCGACGACGCCTACGACTTCGGGCGAATCGTGGCGGCCAATGCCCTCTCGGACGTCTACGCCATGGGTGGCCGTCCGGTGCTCGCGATCAACCTGGTCGGCTGGCCGCGGTCGGTGCTGCCGCTCGAGCTGCTCCGTGAGGTGCTGCGCGGTGGCCTCGACGTGGCCGGGCAGGCGGGCTGCCCGGTGGCCGGAGGGCACAGCATCGACGACCCCGAGCCCAAGTACGGCATGGCCGTCACCGGAATCGCCGACCCGGATCGGTTGCTGCGCAACGACTCTGCGCGTCCCGGGCTGCCGATCTCCCTCACCAAACCGATCGGCGTGGGCGTCCTCAACAACCGTCACAAGGCCACCGGCGAGGTCTTCCCTCAGGCCATCGCCTCGATGGTCGAGCTCAACGACGTCGCGAGCGCGGCGGCCCTGGCGGCAGGGGTGGAGGCGGCGACCGATGTCACCGGGTTCGGGTTGCTGGGTCACCTGTTCAAGCTGCTCCGAGCCTCAGGGGTCGGGGCTGTGCTCGACGGGGCGACCGTGCCGGTGCTCGATGGCGCGTGGGAGGCCCTGCGCGCCGGCTTCGTCAGCGGGGGCACCCGGCGCAACCTCGAGTGGGTGCGCCCGCACCTCGACGGCGGAGCCTCCGAGGAAGTGCTGCTCATGTTGGCGGACGCGCAGACCAGCGGGGGCCTGCTCGTCGTCGGCGAGGTGCCAGGGGCGCCGGTCATCGGGCACACCGTGGCGGGGCCCCACCGGATCGAGATCCGCTGAACGCGGACCGATTCGCCGAACACGATTCGCCGAAAACCTTGTGAGTGAGTGCGGTTCGGCGCACGCTGGGGTCATGGCGAGGTACGAGCTCATCGCGCACAACCGGGCCGGTCAGCCGCACGGCCGTCCGGTGTTCGTCACGGCGGACAGCCCGGGCGAGGCCGTCATGCTCGGCGCTCCGACGCTGCGCCGCGTCATCGAGCGCGACCACCTCCACGCCGACCTGTATGCCGTGTACCGCCACCGCCGGGTCCGTGGGCGCCGACTCGTGGGGGCGTTCTCACCGGACGGTCCGGAGTCCGGGACGGCCGGGGTCCGCGAACCCCGGCGCCCGCTCCCCACCCCGCCGAGCCTGCGCGCGGAGGCCGAGTTGCCGGCATACCCGGACAACTGAGGCAGGCACTCCTCGGGCGCGACTCGCAGGCAGTAGCGTGTGCCCACTTCACCTTCCCCCGGAGGCCACCATGCCGCAGTTCGACCACACGCTGTCCGTCAGCGCCCCGCCGTCAGCCATCTTCGCGATCGTCGACGACTTCACCAAGACCCCGCAGTGGCTGTCCCGCTGCACCGGGATCGACAAGCTCGACGAGGGCGGCAACGACGTCGGCACCCGGCTGAAGTACCACTACAACGACGGTCGTCGCAGCGGCACGATGGACGGGCAGATCATCGCGCGCGAGCCAGACCGTCACTTCGCGATGAAGTTCACCGACAAGATGATGGACGTGACGGTCGACTTCGTCGCGGCGTCCGACGGTGTGGGCTCCACGCTGACCCACTCGATCGACATCGCCACCAAGGGAATTGGCAAGCTCTTCACGCCGATGATCAAGCGGAGCCTGCCCAAGCAGACGATGGACGCGATGACCAAGCTCAAGGCGATGGCCGAGGCCTCCTGAGGGTTGCGCACTGCAGGGCTCTTGGCGCTTCGCCGCAAAGGGTGCACACGGCATACCTGCCGCTCTAGGCTGCAATTGTTCGCTGGTGTTGGACCACTCACGGAGGTGCACTGATGGCGGGGAAGTTCGAGCTCTACCAAGACAAGGCTGGCAAGTACCGCTTCCGGCTCAAGGCCGGCAACGGCCAGGTGGTCGCCGTGGGCGAGGCCTACGAGACGAAGGCGGCTGCGCGCGCCGATTTCGGTATGCCGCGCGGGGCCAGGTCGTGTGCGCGCACGGTGCGCTCCTGCGTTCGCCGGAGTTGCGCACGGCACTGATGCCGCGAGGATGGCCCGGTGAGCGGCGAGCAGTGGAGGGCGTGGACGGCCCGCGTCGCCGTGGTGGTGGCGGGGGTGGTGGTCTTCGTCGCGCTGTCGCGGTTGTGGACGTTCGCCAACACCGACGACCCCACCCTGATCGAGAACGGCGCCATCGCACGGGTCGCGGCCAGCGCGTGCGCGCGGATGCGCGACACGGCGTCCGCAACCGCGGTGGCGACGACCGCGCCGATCCCCCAGCGCGTCGGCGCCATCAACGCGCAGAACGACGCCGTCGTCGACCTCGTCACCACGATGAACGGGATCGGACGGGCGCGGCTCGAGGCCGACCAGCCTGCCGCCGAGTGGCTCGAGGACTGGCAGCGGCTGGTGTCGGCGCGCGATGCCTATGCGCGCTCGCTGGCTGCCGGGAAGCCCACGCCGATGGCGCTGCCGACGATCGGGGGCAGGGGACTCGTCGAGCGGCTCAACAACGTCGGCCTGAACTGCCGCGTCCCCCTGGTGCTCCTGGCGCCCTGACCCGGCCGCAACCTGGGCGCCCTCCGGGGGGCTCAGGTTGCGGGGTCAGCCCTGGGTCAGCTCGGCGATCTGGGTGCGGGCGGCGGTGACCAGCTCGGCGTTCGTGTGGGCGTGACCCCAGAGGCCCCAGCCACCCTCGACGGCCTCGGTCAGCATCACCCAGGTCCGGCGCGCGAGGGCTTCGTCCCCGGCTGCGGCGACGACGATGGCCGTGAGCCGCTCGACGACGGCTAGCTGCTTGTCGCGGTCGAGGGCTCCGGCATTGGTGAGCACCTGCACCCGGACATAGCTGGAGTCGCCGTCGACGTTCGCGATTGAGTCGGCCGGCAGGTCGTGCACGAAGGCCGCGGTGTTCTTGCGGAACATCGGGATGTCCGGCACCTGCTCGACCTCCTTCACCGCGCTGGCGAGGTCGACGGCGAGCTGGTGCTTGTCGGCGAAGGTGCCGGGGGCGGCATACACATCGATCATGGGCATGGTGGACTCCTGATTCAAAAAGTAGGACGGTTGTCATAGTCCACTATGATGATCGCCATAGTCAAGGACGAGGAGGCCACGTGGGGAGTTCGGCGCGCCAGCGGATGGTGGACAGCGCGATCGTGCTGCTGGCCAAGGGGGGCTACCAGGCGACGTCGTTCTCGTCGGTGTTGGAGGTGTCGCAGGCGCCGCGCGGTTCGATCTACCACCACTTCCCGGACGGGAAGGACCAGCTCATCGCTGCGGCGGTGGAGCTGGCCGGGGCGAGGGCGGTCGCGGTGCTCGACAGCCTGGACGGGTTGCCTGCGCCGGAGGTCGTGGACGGGTTCATGGTGCTGTGGCGCACCGTGCTCGAGCGCTCGAACTTCGGGGCTGGCTGTTCGGTGCTGGCCGTCACGGTCTCGAGCGGGTCCGACGAGCTGCTCGACGCGGCGGCGGACGTGTTCCGCTCGTGGGGCGCGCGGTTGGCCAAGCTGTTGGAGCACGGGGGACTCGCGCGCGATGACGCGGCGTCCTTCGCAACGATGGTGATGGCCGCGTCGGAAGGGGCGGTCGTGCTGGCTCGGGCGCGACGCAGCCTGGAGCCGTTCGACCAGGTCGCGACCCAGCTCCGCGAAGACGCCGAGCGCCGGATGCGCTGAGTGCTTCAGGGTGCCTCAGCTCGCCCGGGGGATGACCACCGTTCCGCACTGTTCGCAGCGGAACGCGGGGGCGCTGTGGTTGAAGAAGCCCCGTGTCAGCAGGATGCCGGTCAGGTCACCGGCCAGTCCGCGCGCCTGCTTGAACTTCACGCCGGGCGAGCGCCCCACGACAACGCCTTCGCTCATGCCTGGCGTCGAGCAGGTCGGGCAGTCAGATGAAGTGCGGGTCACGATTCAGATCCTGCACCACGCGAGCACCCAGGGTGCGACCCTCGGTCGTTGACCGTCACCGTCACAGCGCAGGTAGCGCCCGCTAGGCGTGGGCGAGGATCTGGGTGACGGCGCGGTTGATGACGTCGAGACCCTCGCGGGTGACCGTCGGGCCGCCGCTGGTGGCGGTTGCGCGGTTGTGGCAGGCAGCACCCCACGGGAGTCCCGCCTGCTTGGCGAGGGCGCGGCCCATCGCCGGAACGGTCCCGACCTTGACGCCACAACGAGCGGCGGCTGTTTCGAAGACGTCCAGGGGCAGCTGGACTCCCTCGCCGACGGGCTGCGAGGGGAGGCCGAGCTGCCGGCAGAGGCGGTCGACCTGCTCCTGCTCGGAGACCCCACCTCGGGTGCCGCTGCCGTTCAGGCCGGGGAATGCGCGATCGTCATCACCGAGGCAGGAAGAGCACCATGCAGGGTTCATTCCATGTCGGCAGTCATCGCTCATGTGCTAACTGTACGTCCCTTGAGAGGCGCCTCCGTCCGCGACGAAGTGTGCGCCCCCCGCAATGGCACCCGGAGGGGTTGCCCGCAGAGTCGGAATGGGGCGCTCAGCGAGCTGGAAACTAGTCCACCCTGCCGTACCCGAACACGTGGCAGGTCAGGACATCGATCTCGCGACGCGGATCGCCGAAGAAGGCGCCGATTCGGTGGGTCACTCGCAGGAACGGTCGTTCGCGGGCGGCTCCGTTCTCGCGCCAGTTCGAATTGGGCACGACGAGGAAGAGGTGCTGGACGTCGTGGTTGTTGTTCACGGTGCCTCCCCGCTCCACCTCGGCAATGATTCCCTGACCATCGGCCAGCTTGAAGTAGAAGTCCGGGCGGGGCTTGGAGACGATGCCCGACTCCGGGGTGAGGAGTACCTCTTCGTCGAAGCTTCTCCGCGAGCGGGGCAGGCCGGGCCGGCGGCCGAACGGCGAAGGCCCCGCGCGGCATACCGGCGGGGCCTTGGTCTTGCGTTGTCGAGCGAATTCGCGGTGGAGCCAAGGGGACTCGAACCCCTAACCCCCTGCTTGCAAAGCAGGTGCGCTACCAATTGCGCCATGGCCCCGTCGGATCGCGGTCCGGCACGAGGCCGGCCCGGTCACCTGGGTTGGTTGCCCGGTGTTGATGCCTAGTTCGGGGAGTCCGTCGCCTCGGCCCAGAGGTCCTTCTCGGCCTGTTGGGCCTTGAGCTTCCGCTGGATTGCCGTGGCGCCGATGGCCGTCACGATGAGGAGCAGGAGCTTCTTCATGGGCCGTCGCCTTCCCTCGCTGAGCAACCGCGGGGATCGGGATTGGTGGGCCTAACAGGACTTGAACCTGTGGCCTCTTCCTTATCAGGGAAGCGCTCTAACCGTCTGAGCTATAGGCCCGTGAGCCCAATCTCCGCTGCGCCACAGGAGGTGGCGCGAGGCACGAGGTTACAGCACCGGCATCCGCACAACCAAAACGGTTCCGGCAGGCCGTCCCGGGCGCCGATCGTCACGCAAAACGGCCGTTGCGAGGCAACACGGGGGTTGTAACTCCCGGGTTGCGTCGCAACGGCCGTTTTGCGAAAAGCAGGGGTCGGGTCAGTCGTCGGTCAGGGTGAGCTGGAGGCCGCCGACCAGGGCCGAGCAGATGTTGTAGAGGAAGGCGCCGAGCGTCGACAGGGCGGTCAGCAGGATGACGTCGATGACCCCGATGACGATCGACAGGGACAGCACCCGGCCGAAGCCGAGGAAGTCCATGATGTCGAACGGGTTCTCCGAGTCGCTGATGATCGTGCCGACCAGGCGGTTGACCTCGCTGAAGACGCCCATGCCCGACAGGATCATCCACAGCACCGCCACCATCACGACGCCGGCGATGCCCAGGGCGACCGAGATGAGGAACGACATCTTCATCGCCGACCAGGGGTCGACGCGCGAGACGGTGAGCTTGACGCGACGGGCTCGGGCGGCCGCGGCGGCGGACTGAGGGCCCGTCGGACGACCCGGCGCACCGGCCGGACGTGAGGCTCCCGGGGTCGAGCCCGCCTGGCCCTGGCTCACACTGGGGGCGGAACCTCCCTGGGGGAGGGCCGACCTGCTGGTCTGGCCTGCCGTGCTCACTCGCTACCTCCACTGGCGTCGCTCTCAGGTGCGTCGGACGCCTGCTCGGCACCACCGGCAACCTGCTCGTTTCCAGACGACGGTACGGCATCAGCGGCTGCCGAGGCGTCTTCAGTGGTCGCGTCGGACGCATCAACTGCGTCACGCACGTCACCTGCGTCACCCCCGTCAACCGCGACGGCCGCTTCGCCGGTCTCCAGGTCGACGGCTTCGCCTGCCTCCAGGTCGGCCACCTCGCCCTCGTCCACGGCCCGCTCAGGGTTCCTGGCCAGCGCGACGACCGAGTCCCCGGTGCCGGGGTTGGCGAACTTCATGCCCTGGGTGTTGCGGCCGCGCCGCGTGACCGGGCTGACCGGCATACGGACGATGTTGCCCTTGCCCATGATGACCAGGACCTCGTCGTCCTCGCTCACCGTGAGGGCCCCGACGAGGTCGCCGTTGCGCTCGGTGATCTTGGCGACGGCGACACCGAGCCCACCACGGCCCTTGGCGTTCCAGTCGGAGGCCGGCGAGCGCTTGGCCATGCCGTTCTCGAAGACCACGAACACGTCGGGGTCTTCGCCCTCGTGGATGACGCTCAGCGACAGCAGCGAGTCGTCGCCACGGAACCGCATGCCGGTCACCCCGCTCGTCGCGCGACCCATCGGCCGCAGCTGGGCGTCGGTCGCGTGGAAGCGGACCGACTGCGCCTTGCGCGAGACCAGCAGCAGGTCGTCGGTCGGGGACGCGAGGTCCGCGGCCACGAGCTCGTCGCCCTCCTTGAGGTTGACGGCGATCAGTCCGCCCGACCGCGGGGAGTCGTAGTCGCCGAGGCGGGTCTTCTTGACCAGGCCGTTCTTGGTGGCGAGCACGAGGTAGGGCTGCTGGGCATAGTCCCGCACGTCGAGGACCTGGGCGATCTTCTCGTCGGGCTGGAACGCGAGCAGGTTGGCGACGTGCTGGCCCTTCGCGTCGCGCCCGGAGTCGGGCAGCTCATAGGCCTTGGCGCGGTAGACCCGGCCGAGGTTGGTGAAGAAGAGCAGCCAGTGGTGCGATGTCGTGGTGAAGAAGTGGTCGACCATGTCGTCGCCGCGCAGCGCGGCCCCGCGGACGCCCTTGCCGCCCCGGCCCTGCGAACGGTAGGCGTCGACCCGGGTGCGCTTGGCGTAGCCACCACGGGTGATGGTGACGACCACGTCCTCCTCGGGGATGAGGTCCTCCATCGACATGTCGCCGTCGAAGAACTCGATCCGGGTGCGCCGGTCGTCACCGAACTTGTCGACGATGTCGCCCAGCTCGGTGGACACGATGGACCGCTGCCGCTCCGGCTTGGCGAGGATGTCCTCGAAGTCCAGGATCATCGCCTCGAGCTCGTTGTGCTCGTCGATGATCTTCTGGCGCTCGAGGGCGGCCAGCCGGCGCAGCTGCATCTCGAGGATGGCGCGGGCCTGCAGCTCGTCGATGCCGAGCAGCTCGATCAGGCCGTCGCGGGCCGACTCGACGGTGGGCGAGCGCCGGATGAGGGCGATGACCTCGTCGAGGGCATCGAGCGCCTTGAGCAGACCACGCAGCACGTGGATCTGGGCCTCGGCCTTGCGCAGCCGGAACGCCGTCCGCCGCTGGATGACCTCGATCTGGTGCTCGACCCAGTGCCGGATGAAGGCGTCGATCGGCAGCGTGCGCGGCACCCCGTCGACCAGGGCGAGCATGTTGGCGCCGAAGTTGTTCTGCAGCTGGGTGTGCTTGTAGAGGTTGTTGAGCACGACCTTGGCCACGGCGTCGCGCTTGAGCACGATGACCAGGCGCTGGCCGGTGCGACCCGAGGTCTCGTCGCGGATGTCGGCGATGCCCGAGAGGCGGCCGTCCTTGATGAGCTCGGCGATCTTCTGGGCCAGGGTGTCGGGGTTGACCTGGTAGGGCAGCTCGGTGACCACGAGGCACTGCCGACCCTGGATCTCCTCGACCTCGACGACCGCGCGCATGATGACCGAGCCACGGCCGGTGCGGTAGGCGTCCTCGATGCCCTTGCGTCCCAGGATCAGCGCGCCGGTCGGGAAGTCCGGGCCGGTGATCCGGGCGAACACGGCGTCGAACGTCTCGTCGCGGGTGGCGTCCGGGTGGGCGAGCAGCCACTGGGCGGCGTCGGCCACCTCACGCAGGTTGTGCGGCGGGATGTTGGTGGCCATGCCCACGGCAATACCGGAGCTGCCGTTGACGAGCAGGTTGGGGAACCGGCTCGGCAGGACGACGGGTTCCTGGGTCTTGCCGTCGTAGTTGTCGCGGAAGTCGACCGTGTCCTGGTCGATGTCACGCACCATCTCCATGGCCAGCGGCGCCATCCGGCACTCGGTGTATCGCGGCGCGGCAGCCGGGTCGTCGCCCGGGCTGCCGAAGTTGCCCTGGCCGTCGACCAGCGGGTAGCGCAGCGACCAGTCCTGCACGAGGCGGACGAGGGCGTCGTAGATCGAGGAGTCACCGTGCGGGTGGTACTGACCCATCACCTCACCGACGACGCGGCTGCACTTGTTGTAGCCGCGGTCGGGGCGGTAGCCACCGTCGAACATCGCGTAGACGACGCGGCGGTGCACCGGCTTGAGGCCGTCGCGCACGTCGGGCAGCGCCCGGCTCACGATCACCGTCATCGCGTAGTCGATGTAGCTGCGCTGCATCTCGGTGTTGAGGTCGACCGCTTCGGTGCGGTCGTACTCGATCGGCGGTATCTCAGTCATGAATTCCCTTGTCCGTCAATGCAGTTCAACAGCCGTGCAGTTCACCAGCCGTGCCAATCACCAGCAGTGGGTATGCCGCGCGGCTGGTTTCACGTGGAACCTGACCACGCGGCATACCGGGTCAGATGTCCAAGAACCGGACGTCGCGGGCGTTGCGCTGGATGAAGCCACGCCGGGACTCGACGTCCTCACCCATCAGGATCGCGAAGATCTCGTCGGCAGCTGCGGCGTCGTCGAGGGTGACCTGGAGGAGCACCCGGTGGTCGGGGTCCATCGTGGTCTCCCACAGCTCCTGGTAGTCCATCTCACCCAGACCCTTGTAGCGCTGGATGCCCGCGTCCTTGGGCAGTCGCCAACCCTGGCCGAGCCCGACCTTGACCATGGCGTCGCGCTCACGGTCGGAGTAGGCGAACTCGTGGGGGTGGTTGCTCCACTTGAGGCGGTAGAGCGGGGGCTGGGCGAGGTAGACGTAGCCCTCCTCGATCAGCGGGCGCATGAACCGGAAGAGCAGCGTCAGCAGGAGGGTGCGGATGTGCAGGCCGTCGACGTCGGCATCGGCCATCAGCACGATCTTGTGGTAGCGCGCCTTGGTCTTGTCGAAGTCCTCGCCGATGCCGGTGCCGAACGCCGAGATCAGCGCCTGCACCTCGTTGTTGGCGAGCACCTTGTCGATGCGGGCCTTCTCGACGTTGAGGATCTTGCCGCGGATCGGCAGGATCGCCTGGTTGTGCGGGTTGCGACCACGCACCGCCGAGCCGCCGGCCGAGTCACCCTCGACGATGAAGACCTCGGAGATCGCCGGATCCTTGCTCTGGCAGTCACGCAGCTTGCCGGGAAGGCCGCCGGACTCGAGCAGGCCCTTGCGCCGCGTCGCCTCGCGCGCCTTGCGGGCGGCCATGCGGGCGGCGGCAGCCTGGACGGACTTGCGGACGATGTCCTTGCCCTCGACCGGATGGGCCTCGAGCCAGTGGCCGAACTCGTCGGTCATCGCGCGCTGGACGAAGCCCTTGACCTCGGAGTTGCCGAGCTTGGTCTTGGTCTGGCCCTCGAACTGCGGCTCGCCGAGCTTGACCGACACGACGGCGGTCAGGCCCTCGCGGATGTCGTCGCCGGTGAGGTTGTCGTCCTTCTCCTTGAGGAGGTTCTGCTTGCGCGCGAAGTCGTTGATGAGCTTGGTCATCGCTGCGCGGAAGCCCTCCTCGTGGGTGCCGCCCTCGTGGGTGTTGATCGTGTTGGCGTAGGTGTGCACCGACTCGGAGTAGGAGGTGGTCCACTGCATCGCCAGCTCGAGCGACAGTTGGCGCTCGGTGTCCTCGGACTCGATCGAGATGATCTCGGCGTGCACCGGCTCGGACTTCTTCGAGGTGACCAGGTGGGTGACGTAGTCGACGAGCCCGTTGTCGTACTTGTAGGAGACCTTGCGCTGCTTCTTCTCGCTGACGTCGACCGTGTCGGTGTCGTCGGCGGCACGCTCGGGCTCGCGCTCGTCGGTGAGGTTGATCCGCAGCCCCTTGTTGAGGAACGCCATCTGCTGCATCCGGGCGCGGATCGTCTCGAAGTCGTAGGTGGTCGTCTCGAAGATGCCACCGTCGGCCCAGTAGGTGATCGTGGTGCCGGTGCGGTCGGACGCCTCCATCTTCTCCAGGGGCGCGACAGCCTCACCGTGGTCGAAGGTGACCCGGAAGACGTGGCCCTTCTGGAAGACCTCGACGTCGAGCCGGGTCGAGAGGGCGTTGACCACGGACGAACCGACGCCGTGCAGGCCACCGGACACCTTGTAGCCGCCGCCGCCGAACTTGCCACCCGCGTGCAGCTGGGTCAGCACGAGCTCGACCGCGGACTTGCCCTCGGCCGGGTGGATGTCGGTGGGGATGCCGCGGCCGTTGTCGGCGACGCGCACCCCGCCGTCGGCCAGGAGCGTGACGTCGATGGTGTCGGCGAAGCCGGCCAGCGCCTCGTCGACGGAGTTGTCGACGATCTCCCAGACCAGGTGGTGCAGGCCGCGCTCGCCGGTGGACCCGATGTACATGCCCGGGCGCTTGCGGACCGCCTCGAGACCCTCGAGGACCGTGATCTGGCTGGCGTCGTACTCCGACCCGGGGGCAGCACCGGCGAGGTCGGCCTCGACCACCTCGCGAGCAGCCTCGGCCTGGGCGGCCGTGAGGTTCTCGGTGGTGGGGGCGGCTGTCGGGGTGACGCTGTCTGCCGGGGTGCTGGGTGCGGCGCTGGCTGCGGGGGTGTCGGGTGTGACGCTGTCTGCGGGGGCGTTCTGGTCTGGCGTGTGGTCAGCCTCGGACACGGTGCTCCTTCTCCGGTGGCACAGCAAACTCGGGATGTCCCCGTGTGCTCGCTGAACCCGCTCATGGCACGCGACCAGACTGGAACCCAGCTGGTCGCGAATTCACCTCAGAGTCTACCTGTCGGGACTGTCAGAACTCACGTCAGGAGGCCCGGGAACGCGGATTTGGGACAAAAAAGTGCCATCTCACGGGTGGGGATACGCGGACCGCCCCCAGAGCGCCCGATTCTGGCGTTTCTGGCCGCCGTTCGGGCCAGTCGTCGGCCCGTCGTCGAGCCAGTCGTCGGCCAGTCGTCGAGCCAGTCGTCGAGCCAGTCGTCGAACCTGGGTAAAGCCAGAGTCGAGTGGCCACTTCAGCGGGCGGCGACGGCTTCCTCGAGCTGGACCCGCACGACCGGCGGGATCGGGACGCTGGCCCGCGATTCCCTGTCGATGTAGACGTGCACCCAGTGGCCGAGCGCAGCGAGCTCGGATGACTGGGCGTCGAACAGCCCGAGGCTGTAGGTGATGCTGCTGCGTCCCAGCCGCTCCACCCGGACGGCGACGTCGAGGGGGTGCGGGTACTCGAGCTCACGGAAGAAGCGGCAGCCGGACTCGGCGACGACCCCGAGCTCGGGCAGCGCCATCACGTCGGCCCCGGCGCCGGTGATCAGCCAGCCGTTGATCGCCGAGTCGAACAGCTCGTAGTAGACGGCGTTGTTGAGGTGGCCGTACATGTCGTTGTCCGACCAGCGGGTCGTGACCCGCACCACGTGGTCGAAGTGCGCGCGGGTGAGCGTTCGGTCAGCATCGGCCGTCATCCGTCGATCCTAGGGATGCGCCGGCTCCAGGGGCCGTGGCGGCCCGCAGCGGCCAGCTCAGCCGTAGGTGTCGCGCGGGCCCGGGCCCGTGGAGCGACGAAATCCCTTGGACCACGACGGTGCGCTGGGGCCGACGATCTTCAGCGCGGTCACCGTGCCCTTGCCGACCTCCCCGTCGAGCCGGGACATGATCGAGGACTCCAGGAGCTTGAGCTGCGTGGTCCAGGCGGTCGAGTCGGCCCGAACGGTGAGGATCCCGAACTCGAAGGTCACCGGCGTGCAGTGCTGGGCGACCTCGTGACCGACGATGTCCGGCCACCGGCCCATCACCGACCCGACCGCCACGTCGACCTTCCACCCGCGGTCCGCCATCAACCGGTCCATCTGGTCGCCGAGCAGCAGCGGATCGCGCCGGTCGGGTTTCGATCCTGACGACTGCACGCCGATCTGCCTGCGCCGCATGGGCTTGAGGCCCGGTCGCAGGCCCTTCTCGCGGGCGGCCGCCCGGGCGCGCAACAGGGCGGCCTCGGCAGCGTCGTCGACCAGCGCGGAGGGGTCCGGTTCCACGCCGGGCGCCGGTTCGCTGCCCGGCTCGACGTCAGGTTCAGGTCCCGCCTCGGGTCCCTGCCCAGACCCCGGCCCAGGTCCCGGCCCCGGCAAGGTCTCGTCACTCACGCCTGGTCACCTCCCCGAGGCTCACCGCAAAGGTCTGTCCCACCAGGCTCTTGGGCACGTCGGCATCGACCGCGGCGGTGATGAGCACCTGCTCGCAGTCGGCGACCATGGCCGCGAGCCGCTCGCGACGGCCCGTGTCGAGCTCGGCGAACACGTCGTCGAGGATGAGGACGGGGTCCTCACCGAGGTCGTGCCGCAGCAGCTGGTATGCCGCCAGCTTGAGTCCCAGCGCGAACGACCAGCTCTCGCCGTGGCTGGCATACCCCTTGGCCGGCAGCTCGCCCAGCGACAGCACGAGGTCGTCCCGATGCGGGCCGGCGAGCGAGATGCCGCGCTCGACCTCCTTGTCGCGCACCTCCTCGAAGGTGGCCAGCAGCTCCGCGCGCAGCGCGTCGATCTCGGGGACCTCGCCGGCAGCCAGAGACGCGGCGGCTGCCTCGCGCAGGGAGCTCTTGTAGGAGACGCGCGCGTCGGACTGCCCGGCGCTCACCTCGTCGTAGGCCTTGGCCAGATAGGGACCCAGGTCGCGCAGCAGCCGCAGCCGGGCATAGAGCAGCTGCGATCCCACGGTGGCGAGGTGGTCGTTCCAGATGTCGAGAGTGTGCAGGGCGGTGGCGCGGGCGTCGTCGACCGGCTCGTCGACCGGCCGCGGGGGCGGTCTGCGCCGAGATCCCTTGCGCAGCAACGGTTGCGCAGACTTGAGCAACGCGTTGCGTTGCTTGAGGATCTTGTCGCAGTCGCTGCGCACCCCCGCCCAGCGGGGCTGGCGGGCGACCAGCAGGTCGTCGAGGAAGCGGCGGCGCTCCGAGGGATCGCCCTTGACGAGCGCGAGGTCCTCGGGCGCGAAGAGCACCGTGCGCAGCGTGCCCAGCACCTCCCGTGGCCGCGACACGGGGGAGCGGCCGAGTCTGGCCCGGTTGGCCCGGCCCGGGTTGAGCTCCAGCTCGAGCATCGTCTCGCGGCCGCCCCGCATCACGGCGCCGCGGATCACCGCCTGCTCGGCACCGAACCGCACGAGCGGCTGGTCCGTGGACACGCGGTGGCTGGACAGCGTGGCGAGATAGCCGATGGCCTCGACGAGGTTGGTCTTGCCCTGGCCGTTGAGGCCGACCAGCGTGGTGACACCGGGCTCGAGTGGGAGGTCGGCCGCGGTGTAACTGCGGAAGTCGGCAACCGTGAGGTGCCGGACGTACACAGGCGGCTAGGACTCGGCGCGCTGCAGGCTCATCGCGCTGCGCGCTTGCTCGCCGACGCCGACGATGCAGACCCCGACCGGGTCGAGCCGGTGCCGGAAGACGGGCCGGCCGCAGCCGCCTTGCGTCCCTTGGCGGCGGCCTTGGCGGGGCTCTTGGTGGGCTTCTCCTTCGTGGCGGCCTTGGCCGCCACCGCCGCCTCGTGCTTGGGAGCACCGTCGGCGCGGAGCTTCTCGCCCTCGGCGACCGACATGACCTGGTGTCCACCGAACCCGCCGCGCAGAGCCGCCACTGCCTGCATGGTCGGGGACTCCTGCTGGCGCGAGGCGAACCGGGAGAACAGCGACGCCGAGATGACCGGCATCGGGACGGAGTTGGCGATCGCCTCCTCGACGGTCCACCGGCCCTCACCCGAGTCGACGGTGTAGCCCGAGACATCCTCGAGGTGCGGGTTCTTCTCCAGCGCGTCGACGAGCAGGTCGAGCAACCAGGAGCGGACGACCGTGCCGCGGGTCCACGCCTTGAAGGCGCCCGGGACGTCGGTGACGATGTCCTTGGCCTCGAGCAGCTCGTAGCCCTCGGCGTAGGCCGCCATCAGTCCGTACTCGATGCCGTTGTGGACCATCTTCGTGTAGTGCCCGGCGCCGACCTTGCCGGCGTGGACGAAGCCCTCCTCGCGCGGACCCTCGGGCCGCAGCGCGTCGAAGATCGGCATCGCCTTGCGGACGTTGGCCGCCGAACCGCCGACCATCAGGCCGTAGCCGTTCTCCAGGCCCCAGATGCCGCCGCTCACCCCACAGTCGAGGTAGCCGATGCCCTTGGCCTTCAGGAGCTTCTCGTTCTCGAAGTCATCGGTGAACCGGCTGTTGCCGCCGTCGATCACCATGTCGCCCTTGTCGAGCAGCTTGGCCAGCTGGGCCACCGTGTCGGTCGTCGGCGCACCGGCCGGGACCATCACCCACACCGTCCGCGGGGCGTCGAGTGCCTTGACCAGGGCGGCCAGGGTCTTGACGTCCGCCACCGCGGGGTTGCGATCGAAGCCGACCACCTCGTGCCCAGCGCGGCGGATCCGCTCGCGCATGTTGCCGCCCATTTTGCCGAGACCGATCAGACCGAGCTGCATGTGACGACTCCCGTTCGTGTGGGTGGTGCGGTATGCCGCGAGGCCGGCCTCGCGGCATACCTCGCGGTGCGCGTGCTCAGGCTACGCCCGGGTGTGGTCAGCTCGCGAAGCGAACGGGCATCAGGACGTAGCGGTAGGAGCTGTCGGCCTCGCCGTCCAGCTCGTCCTGACCGGACAGCACCGCCGGGCGCGACGGCTGGGTGAAGGAGAACCGCGAGTAGTCGGTGCCGACGGCGCCGAGCCCGTCGAGCAGGAACTGCGGGTTGAACGCGATCTCGATCTCGGGACCGGTGAGGGTCGACTCGACGGCTTCGGAGGCCTGGGCGTCGTCACCGGTGCCGGCCTCGATGGCCACCTGGCCGTCGGAGAACTTCAGTCGCACCGGGGTGTTCCGCTCGGCCACGAGGGCCACGCGCTTGACGGCCTCGATGAGCTCGGAGGTCTTCAGGACGGCCTCGGTGTCGACCGTCGTGGGGAAGATCGAGGTGACCTTGGGGTACTCGCCGTCGAGCAGCCGCGTGGTGGTGCGTCGCTGCCCGGCCTCGAAGCCGACCAGCCCGTCGCCGCCGGCCGACGACCCGAGCGCGACCTCGATCGAGCCGGAGGCGCCGAGCGCCTTGGCCGTCTCGGACAGGGTGCGGGCGGGCACCAGGGCCAGGTGGCTGGCGTCGGTGGCCCCGGGGTTCCAGGTGAGCTCGCGCATCGCCAGTCGGTAGCGGTCGGTGGCGAGGAGAGTCATCTTCTCGCCGTCGATCTCGACCCGGACGCCGGTGAGGATCGGCAAGGTGTCGCCGCGGTCGGCGGCGATCGCGACCTGGGCCACCGCCTGGGTGAAGACGTCGCCGGCAATGGTGCCGCTGGCGGTGGGCGAGATCGGCAGCGTCGGGTAGTCGTCGGCCGGCATCTGCATGAGGCTGAAGCGCGACGATCCACAGACCACCGAGACCTTGTTGCCCTCGGTGGCGATGTCGACCGGCTTGCCCGGCAGGTTGCGGGAGATGTCGGCGAGCAGCCGGCCCAGGACCAGCACCGTGCCGCCCTCCGCGACCTCGGCCGCGACGGTGATCTTGGCGGAGACCTCGTAGTCGAAGGCCGAGAGGGTCAGGGTGCCCTCGTCGTTGGCCTCGATCAGGACACCGGCGAGCACCGGCACCGGAGGGCGGGCCGGGAGGCCACGGGCCACCCAGGTCACGGCGTCGGCGAGGACCTCACGTTCGACCCGAAACTTCACCGTGACTACCTGCCCTTTCGCACGCGGCCCCGCCGCCGAACTTCAAGAATGTGACTTCACAAATGTGATTGCGCACTGACCCTAGTGCTCACGATGCACTCGGCCAACCCGGATGGGGCAATCCGTCCCAGCTGTTTGTCCCTGTCATTTGGGTGAGTAGTGGCGTTGGGCTTGGCAGGGGGCTGGGTCTGGATTGGTACTCGGGGCTGGATGCTGATGGGAGATGGGTAGTCGTTGTCATAGGGGGTGTGGATCCTGTGGACGACGGACATCGGTGCAGGTCAGCGCGGCGCGTCCGGTGTGTATGCCGGGTGGACAACGGGTTGCACAACCTGGGTCGTCCTGTGGAGGCGTCGGCGGCGCCCACACGGTCTCCACACGGCATACCCCTGTTGTCCCCAGCTGGGTGCTGGTCGTGCACGGGTTGTCCACCGGTTGTCCACAGGGGTGGATCCGGGGGAAACGGCTGCGGAACAGAAATCATCCGTTTGGTGGATAGTCGTAGGGCCAAACCACATACCCACAGAGTTGTCCACAGGTGTGGACCATGGGTCGCGATCCGGAAATGTCGCAATCTGCTGCGGGATTCGTGCTCACCTGAGCACACCCTCGAGGAAGGTGTCGAGGAGGTGAACGGGCCCCCACACCTGTGCACAAGGCTGTGGACAAGCTGTTCCCCTTGGGGATTCCTCCTCTGCGGCACTCCTTCGTCGGCCGCAGGTGGAGTAGTCGTCGGAATCCGTCTAGCGGGACTGCTGCTTGATCCGGTTGGTCAGCTCGGTGACCTGGTTGTAGATCGCGCGGCGTTCGGCCATCAGCTGGCGGATCTTCTTGTCGGCGTGCATGACCGTGGTGTGGTCGCGGCCGCCGAACTGCTGGCCGATCTTGGGCAGGGAGAGGTCGGTCAGCTCGCGGCACAGGTACATCGCGATCTGACGCGCCGTCACCAGGACCCGCGAGCGGGAGGTGCCGCAGAGGTCCTCGATGGTCAGCCCGAAGTACGCCGCTGTCTGGGCCATGATCGTCGCGCTGGTGATCTGGGAGCCCTGCTCGTTGGGGATCAGGTCCTTGAGGACGATCTCGGCGAGGCCCATGTCGACGCTCTGTCGGTTCAGGCTGGCGAAGGCGGTGACGCGGATCAGGGCGCCCTCGAGCTCGCGGATGTTCGTCGAGATGCGGCTCGCGATGAACTCGAGCACCTCGTCGGGCGCGCTCATGCGTTCCTGGATGGCCTTTTTGCGCAGGATCGCGATGCGGGTCTCGAGGTCGGGCGGCTGGACGTCGGTCAGCAGGCCCCACTCGAACCGGCTGCGCATGCGTTCCTCGAAGCCGGACAGCAGCTTGGGCGGGAGGTCACTGGTGATGACGACCTGCTTGTTGGCGTTGTGCAGTGTGTTGAAGGTGTGGAAGAACTCCTCCTGCGTCTGCACCTTGCCCTGCAGGAACTGGATGTCGTCGATCAGCAGCACGTCGACATCGCGGTAGCGACGCTGGAAGTTGCTCGCCTTGTCGTCGCGGATGCTGTTGATGAAGTCGTTGGTGAACTCCTCGGAGTTCACGTACCGCACCTTCACGTGCGGGTAGAGGTTGCGCGCGTAGTGCCCGATCGCGTGCAGCAGGTGGGTCTTGCCCAGTCCGGACTCGCCGTAGACGAACAGCGGGTTGTACGCCTTGGCCGGCGCCTCGGCCACGGCGACGGCGGCCGCGTGGGCGAACCGGTTGCTCGCGCCGATGACGAAGGTGTCGAAGGTGTACTTCGGGTTGAGCCGGGTCGCCGACTCGTCGGTCATGCTGGGGACCTCGTCGCGCGGGCGGCGCTGCGGCTCGGCGGCCGGGGTCAGCGCGTAGACGTTGTCCACCGGTGAGTGGTGGGCGGGCGGCTGACCCTGTTGTGCGGTGAGGGGCTGGATCGAAAGCGGCTGCTCGTCGACATAACCCGTGGTGTCGTCACCGTGGTGTGCCTCGTCCAGGGAGGTGTCGACGGTCACGGCGAGCTGCACCTGCTCGCCGAACTGGGAGGACAGCGCCTGGGTCACCGCGTCGCGGACCCGTTGCTCGACGACGTCCTTGGTGTACTCGTTCGGCACCTTGACCAGGGCGGTTCCGTCGAGCAGGCCGGCGAGGCGGGCCAGCGTGAGGAACGCGCGTTCGCGGGCGGGAAGCCCGTCGGCGGCGAGGGTGGCGATGGTGTTCTGCCAGATCCGCGTGAAGTCCAGATCTGTGTCACTCACCGGTCCCACATCCCTTTCGACGGTTTGGCTGCCCTGTCGCAGGGTCATGGTGCCTGGTCCACCCTGTGCCTGATCGACACTGTGCCTTATCCACATAGTTATCCACAACCTGTGGGCAAGGGATGGGACGAGGAGGGACGGTAACAACAGCGACGCAGCGCGGCAACCGAAACGACGGAAATTGGGTCTCGTCCGGGGAAATTGATCCCCGTAGCACGGCGTGTCTGGGGGGAAATGCTCCAGAGTGGGTGCTATTGAGGGCCCTCCAGCCCGCCAGATGCCCGCAGGTATGCCGCGTGGCCGGCGCTGGTTTGACCCTGCGGCGGGCGCTCGCGTACCTTGGAACCGGCCTGTCGGCCGTTTTCGCATGCCCGTGACGCCCTGGATCGCATTGTGTCAGCCACCAAGGCTGGCGCCTTCCGCCAGGGACCAGCGCGGGTCTCCGATTGCGGCCGACCACCCAGCCGCCCATGCACTCAGCAGGCCACCCGGGCCTGATCAGTAACGGAGATCCTCGTGAGCAAGCGTACTTTCCAGCCGAACAACCGTCGTCGGGCCAAGACCCACGGCTTCCGTCTGCGCATGCGGACCCGTGCGGGTCGCGCCATCCTGTCGGCCCGCCGCGCCAAGGGCCGCACCGAGCTCTCCGCCTGAGGCCGACCCCGTGCTGCCCGCGGGGCACCGGCTCCGTGCGAGTTCGGACTTCGCGGCCACCTTTCGGGGGCCCGGGGGAGCCCGAACTGGCTCCACGCTGATCGTGGTCCACGCCAACCAGGCCGACGCGCGTGCGGGACAACCGCCGCGGGTCGGTTTTGTTGTCTCCAAAGCCGTGGGTGGAGCGGTGGTCCGCAATCGCACCAAGCGCAGGCTGCGCGCGCTGATGGCTGCGCGAGTGGGCTCGCTGCCGACTGGTGTCGATGTCGTTATCCGCGCGAATCCCGTTGCGGCACAAGCGAATTCGTCGTCACTTGGCGTCGAGTTGGACAGTCTCCTCGCCCGGGTGACCGCACGGCTTGGGGCGGTGCGCGCGTGACCTCAGCCAAACGCCTCGCCGCGGCGCCCCTGATCGGGCTGTTGCTGTTCTACCAACGCTTCATCTCACCGATGACGCCCCCCACCTGCCGGTACTACCCCTCCTGCTCGGCCTACGCGCTCACCGCGATCCGACGCTTCGGCCCGGTCAAGGGAACCTGGCTGGCCGCCAAGCGGTTGGCTAGGTGCCACCCCTGGGCAGCAGGTGGGGTCGACCACGTTCCAGCACGACCCACGCACGCCGCCCACGCCGCCTAGCGGCAGGCACCAGACCTGCCGGCCACGCGGCATACCCACTGCGCGGCCGGAACCACCGGTGAACCGTCACCTCGACGGCCCACCACCAGATTGAGGACGACATGAGTTTCAGTGACCTGATCTACCCGTTCGAGTGGATCGTTGCGTGGATTCTGTATGGCTGGCACCGGGTGTTCACGACGCTCGGCATCCCGTCCGACTCGGGCGTCGCCTGGACGCTGTCGATCGTCGGTCTCGTGGTGGTGATGCGGGCCGCGATGATCCCGCTGTTCGTCAAGCAGATCCACGCCTCACGGCGGATGCAGCTCATCCAGCCCGAGATGCAGAAGATCCAGGCCAAGTACAAGGACAAGAAGGACCCGGACTCCCGTCAGGCGATGACGCAGGAGACGATGGACCTCTACAAGCGCACGGGGACCAACCCGTTCAGCTCGTGCCTGCCGATCCTGCTGCAGTCGCCGTTCTTCTTCGGCCTGTTCCGGGTGCTCAACGGGCTCAAGAAGATCGCCGACGGGACGACCGACCCGATCGGCCCGATCACGGCGAAGCTCGCCGGTGAGGCAGAGTCCTCGACGTTCTTCGGTGCGCAGCTGTCCGACCGGTTCATCGGCGCCAACAGTCTGACCGTCCAGATCGTCACGGTCGTGCTCATCATCGCGATGTCTGCCAGCACGTTCACCACTCAGCGCCAGCTGATGATGAAGAACATGCCGGCCTCGGCACTGGACAACCCGTTCGCCAAGCAGCAGAAGATGCTGCTCTACCTGATGCCGATCTTCTTCGCGATCTCCGGTGTGAACTTCCCGATCGGTGTCCTCCTCTACTGGCTGACGACCAACGTGTGGTCGATGTGCCAGCAGTTCTACGTGATCCGCAAGATGCCCGCCCCCGGCTCCCTGGCCGAGAAGGCCATGCAGGAGCGGCGTCGCAAGAAGGGCAAGCCGATCGAGGAGTTCACCGTCAAGGGGCTCGACAAGGTGGAGGACACCGAGGCGCCCAAGCCGAGCGGCCAGCGCGTGCAGCCCTCGCGGAACAAGAAGAAGAAGGGCGCTGCAGGTCCGGCCAAGAAGCCGGCGGCTGGCTCCACCACAGACCCCAAGCCCCAGACCGACAACTGAGAGTGACCACCATGACCGAGCACAACAACACCGTCGTGGACGACACCCAGACCACTGAGACGTCCACCGACGAGAGCCTTGACCAGGACGCCGAACTGCGCGCCGAACGAGGCACCGACCCCGCGCCCCTCGACGCCGAAGCGAGTGGCTCCGGGGCGTCCTTTGCACTCGCGGGCGACTCGGACGACGCGACCGACGACGCGACCGACGACGCGACCGACGACGCGGCTGCTGACCACCACGAGCACGGTGCCCCGAGGCGCCGCCCGGCCAAGGTGGCTGACCTCGAGCGTGAGGGCGAGGTGGCTGCAGACTTCCTCGAGACCCTGCTCGACATTGCCGACCTCGACGGCGACATCGACGTCGACGTGGACGGCGACCGTGCTGCCGTGTCCATCGTCGACTCCGACGAGGGCCGGGTGCCACGGCGCCTGGTCGGCCAGGACGGCAAGGTGCTCGACGCCCTCCAGGAGCTCACCCGGCTCGCCGTCCAGGCAGCCACCGGAGAGCGCAGCCGACTGATGCTGGACGTGGCCGGCCACCGGGCCGAGCGACGCGCTTCGCTGGTCGAGGTGGCGCGGGGCGTCATCGAGCAGGTCAAGGCGACGGGCGAGAAGGCCGCGCTCGAGCCCATGACCGCCTTCGAGCGCAAGGTCGTGCACGACGAGGTGCTCGCTGCCGGTCTCACGTCCGAGTCCGACGGCGTCGAGCCGCGGCGCTTCGTCGTCGTCCTGCCGGCGTGATGGAGCTGCGGGCGGCCGTGTTTCACGTGAAACAGGGCGCATGACGTCGCACGAAAGCACTGACGACGGGCGCGGGACCGGTGAGACCGGGACCGCGCCCGTCGCGTCATCCACCGGTTCCACCGCTCCCCCGGCGGCTTCAGCTCTCTCGGGGGCTTCGGCTCCCTCGGCGCCACCGGCGGCGGGTGCCGTCTTCGGCGCCCACCTGGCCCTGGCCGAGCGGTTCGCCGCGATCCTGGCTGACACCGGTGTGTCCCATGGCCTGATCGGCCCTCGCGAGGTCCCCATTCTCTGGGACCGACACATCCTGAACTGTGCGGTCGCGCATCAGGCGTTCCCCGAGGGCGCCACCGTGGTGGACGTGGGTTCCGGCGCCGGACTGCCGGGCCTGGCTCTGGCGATCGTGCGACCCGACCTGCACCTGCACCTCGTCGAGCCGATGCTGCGTCGCACCACGTGGCTCTCGGCCACGATCGACGAACTCGGCCTCGCCAACTGCACGGTCCACCGGGGGAGGGCCGAGGAGTTTGACGGCGTGCTAACGGCGCCCTACGCCACGGCGCGAGCAGTCGCCCGCATCGACAAGCTCGCGCGCTGGACGTTCCCCCTGCTCGCCGACGGCGGCACCCTCGTGGCCCTCAAGGGCGAATCGGCCGCCCAGGAGCTGGCCGCCGAGGAGAAGGTGCTGCGCAGGCTGGGGATGCGCTCGGCGCAGGTCGTGACCTACGGATCCGAGTTGCTCCCCGTGGCCACCACCACACTGCAGATCACCGTGGGCCCTCGTCCGCCGGCCAAGCGCGCTGCTGCACGACGAGCCAAGAACCGGCCTTGATCGACCCGTATCCACAGGGCGCTGCCTCCCGCGTTGTGACACGTGCGCGAACTAGGGTTGGATGATGCCCATGGCCAACGAGGAGACTGCGTGAGCACAGCAACGCTGCAACTGTCCAGGGGACTCGGGTGGCCGCAACGGCTGGGCCGGGCCAGCAGCGCTCTCGGATGGCCGGTTGGTGACGGGATGTCGCTCAGCGAGCCGGTTTCACGTGAAACCGACCAGCTAACCGCCTCCACGGCGACGCACGATGAGCCTGCAGTGATCGGCGCGACGCTCACGACAGGGGACGCGGCCGTGACCGAAACCATCGCAGCGGCCGACGACACAGCCGCTGTTTCACGTGAAACAGACGAGCTCGCGGCTGGGGTGACGGCTGGCGACGCCGTCCATACTGAAGCGATCCCCGCGCAGGCGGTCCCCGTGGAGGAGACCCCCGCGGAGGCGACCCCCGTCGACGCGGAGAGCATGCGCGCTGAACCCCTCCCTGCCCGTTCCGGCATTCACCCCGCCGACTCTGCTGCGGCGGAGGAGGCGTTGGCCGCCGTCGTTTCACGTGAAACGGACGAACGCGACGAGCTGGCCTCCTCGTTGCCCAGAGCCGATCGAGATACCCCGCTGGCCCAGGCCGTTGCGGCCGATGCACGCAAGCGCATCGCCCTCACCGGCCGCGTCTTCCCGAAGCCGCCGGCGACGCGCGTCCTCACGGTCGCCAACCAGAAAGGCGGCGTCGGCAAGACCACGACCACCGTCAACGTGGCGGCCGCGCTGGCTCAGGCCGGCTTGACCGTCCTGGTCATCGACATCGACCCCCAGGGCAACGCGAGCACCGCCCTCGGCATCGACCACCATGCGGAGGTGCCCAGCATCTACGACGTGCTCGTCGAGGGGACGCCGATGGTGGACGTCGTCCAGGAATGCCCCGACATCCCGGGACTGTGGTGTGCGCCGGCCACGATCGACCTCGCCGGAGCGGAGATCGAACTCGTTTCGTTGGTGGCTCGGGAGACGCGCCTGCAGAAGGCGATCTCTGCCTACCTGCAGGAGGCGCCCACCAGTGAGCGCCCGGCTCCCGACTACGTCCTGATCGACTGCCCCCCGAGCCTGGGACTGTTGACGGTCAACGCGTTCGTTGCTGCCCAAGAGGTCTTCATCCCCATCCAGTGCGAGTACTACGCGCTCGAGGGCCTGTCGCAGCTGCTCAAGAACATCGAGCTGATCCGGAACCACCTGAACCCGACGTTGCACGTGTCGACCATCCTGCTGACCATGTACGACGGACGGACCCGCCTGTCGGCGCAGGTCGCCGACGAGGTGCGCAACCACTTCCCGGAGCAGGTCCTGCGCAACACGGTCCCGCGCTCCGTGCGGATTTCGGAGGCACCCAGTCACGGCCAGACCGTGATGACCTACGACCCCAACTCCAGCGGCGCTCTGTCCTACCTTGGCGCCGCTGCCGAGCTTGCCGATCGCGGCGCCGCCACCGCCGACCACTCGACCGCGTCCACGCAGAACTGAGAGAAGACACCATGAGCGAGAAGCGCCGCGCCCTCGGCCGGGGCCTGGGAGCCCTCATCCCCAATGCACCGACCTCCCCCAACGGCCGTCCCGTGGACGTCTTCTTCCCGGACCAGCGCCCCGGCGCGACCGCGTATGCCGGCGGGTCGCCGGCGGGGCGTGACGGCGCCGTTGCAGGGGGCGGAACGGCCACCACCACGATGGAGCCGACCACCGACGCGACGGACCGTGAGGACGGGGTGTCTTCGACCGACTCAGACGCCTCGGGCAACGGGCAGAACGGATCCGATGGTGCCACCGGATCCGGTGGTGCCAGCGGCTCGAGCGACCCGACAGAGACGGACAACCCGCACGGCCTGGCGCCGGTGCCGGGAGTCTCCTACGGCGAGATCCCGGTCGAGCAGATCCGCCCCAACCCGCGTCAGCCCCGGTCGGTGTTCGACGAGGACGACATGGCCGAGCTGGTGCACTCCATCAGCGAGATCGGCGTTCTCCAGCCCATCGTCATCAGGCCCATTCCTGCAGGTCAGGGGCCTGACCAGCTCGACAATGCCCCCGAGGGCGTGCTCTACGAACTCATCATGGGTGAGCGCCGCTGGCGGGCTTCCCAAGAGGCCGGGCGCGCCACCGTGCCGGCGATCGTCAAGGAGACCGAGGACGACGACCTCCTGCGGGACGCCCTCCTGGAGAACCTGCACCGCAGCCAGCTGAACGCGCTCGAGGAGGCCGCGGCATACCAGCAGCTGCTCGAGGACTTCGGTTGCACCCACGACGAGCTCGCCGCCAGGATCGGCCGGTCACGGCCGCAGATCTCCAACACCCTGCGGCTGCTCAAGCTTCCGCCGCTCGTGGCTCGCCGCGTCGCTGCCGGCGTGCTGTCGGCCGGCCACGCGCGTGCGCTGCTGGCCCTGCCTGACGGTGCCGCGATGGAGCGCGTCGCGCAGCGGATCGTGGCCGAGGGCCTGAGCGTCCGCAACGTCGAGGAGATCGTCGCGGTCGGTGGCCCGGACGACGTGGCCAAGCCGCGTCGCCCACGCGCGGGCAACCGGCACCCCCAGCTCGACGACCTGGCGGCCCGGCTGTCGGACCGGTTCGACACCAGAGTCAACATCGCCCTGGGTCAGCGCAAGGGCAAGCTGACGGTCGAGTTCGCCTCCGTCGAGGACCTCAACCGGATCGTCGACATGCTCGGCCTCGACCGCCGGGCCTGAGTTCAGCACGCGACTCAGCACAGGTTGGCTCGCTCAGCAGACGTTGCAACCTCTGCTGAGCGAGCTAAGGTCTGCTAGCAGAGGTTAGGGAAAACGCGGGGGGGCGCGGGGGGAATTGCGTTGGGGGAGTAGCCGATTCGTGGCGGGGGTCAGCTGTGCGAGGCGAGGTAGGCGCGCAGGTCGCCAAGCCTCAGGACACCCGTGGTGGCGGTGTCGTCGTCGCCCAGGTAGAGCCGCTGAAGGCTGACCAGGACGGCCTCTGCGAGCGTGTCGCGGAACACCGGGTCGGCCAGGCGGGCGGCGTCGCTGGGGTGCGACAGGTAGCCGGCCTCGATCCGCACGGCCGGCATCCGGGTCTGTTGCAGCAGGGCCCAGGAGCGGCCGTGCGAGCGGCAGTTCTCCAGGCCGGTGCGGGCCACGACCTCGCGCAGCACCAGGTCGGCGAGGTGCTCGCCGACGGCCGACCACGACGTCTTGCGGTCGCGGCCGAAGAAGAAGGTGGCGACGCCGCTGGCCTCGCCCGCGTCGTGGGAGTCGCAGTGCAGCGAGAGCACGAGGTCTGCGCCGGCGTCGTTGGCCAGGGCTGCCCGCTCATCCTCGGTGGGGCAGGTGTGCTCCGTGCGCGTGTAGACGACCGAGACGCCGATGGCGGTGAGCCGACCCTCGATCCGGCGCGCGAGGTCCATGACCAGCTCGGACTCGACCAGCCCGTGGGCCGCCGCGCCGGTGTTGCTGCCACCGTGGCCCGGGTCGAGCACGACGGTGCGACCGCTCAGGCTGTGCCCGGAGCGGCGAACCAGCTCCTGCTCGCGGAGCACGTTGGCCGAGCCACCGGACACCGAGCGACGCAGGTCCTTGAAGGCCCGGAGCGTGTCGGGACCGACCGACCCGTCACCCGAGAGGCCGTAGGCGCGCTGGAAGCTGCGGACCGCCCGCTCTGTCTCGGGCCCGAACCGGCCGTCGACCCGCCCCGCGGCGAAGCCGAGGGTGTTGAGCCGCTCCTGCAGAGTCACGACGTCCTCGCCGCGCAGCAGGTGGCCCGGCGTGTGCATGAGGATCCGGTCGCCGAGGACCCAGCGGGCACCGTCGATGGCCGTGAACGTCTCGACCCCGACGACCCCGTCGACGATCAGGCCCTTGTGCTGCTGGAAGGCCCGCACCGCGCGTTCGAGGGACGCGTCGAACAGGGCCGGGTCGAACCTTCCCTGGTCGCCCTGGTCGCCCTGGTCGCCCTGGTCACCGGGCGCGCCCTGGCTGCCGCCTCCGGTCTCGCCCTGGGGGGCACCCAGGTGGGGAGGTTCGGGCAGCTGGTCGAGGGGGAGGGCGGCCAGCCGGGCTCGCACGTCGACGACGGCCGGTCCGTGGCTGCCGAGGCCGAGCAGGCCGCTCTTGCTGTCGGACACTCGGCCTCCTCTGGTGATCGGCGCTCCCGGCCAGGGTCCTGACCGGTGCGCGCGTGGTTGTCTGTTCGGGCGGGCGCTGTCTGTTCGCGTGCTGTCTGTTCGCGTGCTTGTCCGTGGCGTGTTTGTGCAGGTCAGCGGGGTGCGTCCGTGGGGCGGGCATCGTGGCCGACGCCCGAGCCTAAGTCAGAACCCGGCCGCGGACCAACCGGACGCGTGCTCCGAATGCCTGGTCGAGAGGTCTCCTCCGGGCGCCCGGCTCGCACGCGTGGTTCGCACGTCCGAGACGACGATGCCGGCCGCACCCACGGGGGGCGCGACCGGCATGCGGTCACTGGTTGCTCAGCCGAGGTAGTCGGCGAGCTCGCGCACCAGCTTGGGCTTGGGCATCGCCCCCACGAGCGTCTTGACGACCTCGCCGCCCACGTAGACGTTGAGGGTCGGGATGCCGGTGATGCCGTAGCGGCTGCTCACCGCGAGGTTCTCGTCGGTGTTGAGCTTGACGATGTCGATCTTGTCGGCGTGCGCGATCGCCAGCTCCTCGAGGACCGGGGCGACGGCGCGGCACGGGCCGCACCAGGGCGCCCAGAAGTCCACCAGGACGGGCTTGTCGTTCTGGAGGACGTCGACCTCGAAGGTGGCGTCCGTGGTGTCCTTGATGGCTCCCACTCGGGGGCTCCTTTCGGTGGTGCTGCGGTTGGGGCTGGATGGGTGGTGACTCGGGTATGCCGTGCGGCTGGGGCTGCCTGTCAGGATCCCAGCGGGGTGTGACAGGCGGATCCGCGGTTCAGGGGTCTCAGGTCAGTGCGTCAAGGCCGGCTCATCGGTGAGGACGGCGTCGCTGGTGGGGGTGCCGGCGTGCTCGCGGTCGGCGAGGAAGCGCTCGGCGTCGAGGGCCGCGGCGCACCCGGAGCCGGCCGCGGTGATGGCCTGGCGGTAGGTGTGGTCGACGAGGTCGCCGGAGGCGAAGACGCCCGGCAGGTTGGTCAGCGTGGTGCGGCCCTGGACGAGGACGTAACCCTCGTCGTCGAGCTCCACGACACCCTTGACCAGCTCGTTGCGGGGGTCGTGCCCGATCGCGACGAACAGGCCGGTGACGGGCAGCTCACGGGTCTCGCCGGTCTCGGTGTCGCGCAGCGTGATCCCGGTCAGCTTGGCGTCACCGTGGATGGCGTCGACGGCGGAGTTCCAGGCGAACTTGATCTTGTCGTTGGTCAGGGCGCGCTCGGCCATGATCTTGGAGGCACGCAGTTCGTCGCGGCGGTGCACGATCGTCACCGAGCGGGCGAACTTGGTGAGGAAGGTCGCCTCCTCGACGGCCGAGTCGCCACCGCCGACGACGGCGATGTCCTGGTCGCGGAAGAAGAAGCCGTCACAGGTCGCACACCACGAGACCCCGTGGCCGGAGAGCCGCTTCTCGTCGGGCAGCCCGAGCTCGCGGTAGGCCGAACCCATCGCGAGGATCACGGCGTGCGCACGGTAGGTGTTGCCCTCGGCGTCGACGACCGTCTTGACCTCGCCCTCGAGGTCGACCGACTCGACGTCGTCGGTGATGATCTCGGCGCCGAACCGCTCGGCCTGGGCGCGCATGTTCTCCATCAGGTCCGGGCCCATGATGCCGTCGCGGAAGCCGGGGAAGTTCTCGACGTCGGTGGTGTTCATCAACGCGCCACCAGCGGTGACAGCGCCCTCGAACAGCAGCGGCTGGAGGTTGGCGCGGGCCGCGTAGACGGCGGCGGTGTAGCCCGCTGGACCGGAGCCGATGATGATCAGACTGCGGATGTCGGCAGGTGCGGTGGTGCTCACGCGGTTACAGCCCCTTGTGGTCGAGAAGGCGGTGCACCGCTACATACGGTGCCTGTGTCTGCAACCGATCGTAGGCCCTCGATGTTCCCCACCGGTGCGCTGTGCCACGACGCGCCGTGGGGCGCTGCACGCACGCTCAGCGGACGGCGAGCGGCCCGGCCAGCACGAGGGGGTGCGCGGCGTCACAGGCCGGGGAGACGGCATACACGGTCCGTCCGGTGTCGCTGCTGACCACGGCCACTACCGCGGGGGCGCCGTCGAGGGTCGCGAGGTCGCCGCGCACGGGCATCCAGGCCTGCACGCCGATCGCGGTGAGGCACGCGCGCAGTCCGCTCTCGGTGTCCGCGGCCCCGCGGCTGGCCTTGGGAGCCGCAACGCTGTCGTGGGCGGCGTAGGGCGCGGCGGCTGCCTGGGTGGCCAGCGCTGCCGCGGTGTATGCCGTGCCGCTGGCCGCCAGCGAGACCTGGCCGAGCGACCCGCTGACCCGCTGGTCCGCGCTGGGGGACGGCTGCGTGCGTGGTGCCACGCCCGGCCCGGAGTTCGCCTCCGACCCGCCGTCGGCCCCGCCTGCGGCACTGCTCGCGCTGTCTGCGGCGGATCCGCCGCTGAGGGACGCCATCACGTCGCCGGGACCCGTGCCGGTGAGCAGGGCGGGGAGGCCGAAACCGAGGATCGCGGCAGCGGCGGCGGCGACTCCCACGTGCTGCCAGCCCCAGCGGCGCGGCCGCAGGGGCAAGACGGTGGCCCCACCAGTGGTCGACTGCTCGCGGGCGGACTGCTCGGCGGCGATGGAGGCGTTGATCCGGGAGACGAGGTCGGCAGGCATGGGGCCGGGGTCCGGCAGGGCCGACAGCAGCTCGCGGATGCCGGTGGGGTCGTGCTCGGGGGCCCCCTTGTCCGCGGGGGGCACGGGTGGGGTGCTCACCACGAGAACCTCCAGACGTCGGGGACCAGCTTTCGGGACGCGCAGATGCCGGTGGACACACGGCAGGGGCGACATGTGTACGACGTCACGGCTGCCCCGATGGTTCCCTGAGCAGCTCGGCCATGGCATCACGGCCCCGGCTGCAACGCGACTTCACGGTGCCCTCGGCGACCTCCAGGACCGCGGCGGCCTCGGCCACGGACAGGCCGTGCATGTCGACGAGGATGAGCGCCATCCGCTGACCCTCCGGCAGCCGGTCGAGCGCCTCCCGCACGTCGAGCCTGGTGTCGACCGAGGCCTGGGCGTCGCGCTTGTCGGACAGCTCGTACTCGGGCAGCTGGCTGGTCGGCTTGTCGCGCCGCAGCCGGTCGAGGCAGGCGTTCACGACGATGCGGTGCAGCCACGTCGTCACCGCTGCGTCGCCCCGGTAGGACTCGGCCCTCCGGAACGCCGAGATGAAGGCGTCCTGCACGCAGTCCGAGGCCAGCTCGCGGTTGCGCGTGGTGCGCAGCGCCACCGCCCACATCCGGTCGCGGTGCCGGCGGAACAGCTCACCGAAGGCGTCCGGATCGCCCGCGATGTGGGCGCGGAGCAGGTCGCGGTCGTCGCGCTCGCGCAGCGGGAGGGTGCTCATGGGTATGCCGCCCTGCCGACCTTCCGGGTCAGCTGACCGTGACCTCGGCCAGCGTGGCGCGGAAACGCCCGTCGCTGACCTGGGTCACGCTCGTGAACCAGACGAAGACGAACTGGCCCTTGACCGGGGCCGGGGCGGTCAGCGTGATGGCCCCGTCCTTGTCCTTCGAGGACCCCACCTGTTGCGCCGCGCCCAGGTTGTCGCGGTCGTCGCCGACGTAGACCGTCACGTCGGAGGCGTTGGGCAGGACCAGCTTGACCGTGGACACGTCGCGGTTCTGGCCGAGGTCGAGCCGCACGCCGACGCCCTTCTTGAGGCCACCGAGGTTGGCCGACGCATAGCCCTCCGAGCTCCAGAAGGTGTTGTCCTTGCCGTCGAACACCCGGGCGGCTTCGCCGTTGCGCTCCGCACCGTCGCCCTCGGGGTCGAAGCCGGTGGCACTGAGGACGGCGAAGCTCTGGCTGCCGGAGTCGTCCGGCTGGGTCGGGGTGACGGTCACGGCAGGCGCGGTCACCTTGACGGTGCCCTTGGGCGTGGGGGGAGTACCGAGACCGAGGTCGGTGTTGGAACCGATCTTCGACGCTCCGTAGAAGCCAACCACGATGGCCAGGATGAGGAACGCCGCCACGACGGCCAGGACGAATTTCGACTGGTCGCGGGTGGGGGCCGCGCCGGTGTCGGCCGGGAGCATGGGCAGGGGAGGGCCCAGGGGCTCCTGTCCCTCCACCAGGGCCTGGTCGAGGGAGATTCGACGGTCTTCGGCCCGCTCCTCGGCAGCCTGGCGCTGCGCCCGCCGCGCCGCGGCCTTGTCCGCCGCGGCCCGAGCGAAACTGCCGACCCTGTGGGCGGCGGCGCCGGCCGCCTGGCCGGCTGCCTGGCCGGCGGTGCCGAGAGCGGATCCGACCGCGCTCGCGGCCGCCGCGGCCTGGGCGGCTGCCGCCGCGCCGGCGCCCGGCTCGCCAGGATCGGCTGACCCCTCTGCGGGGGAGGTGGCGCGAGCCGGGTCGAACCGCGTCGTGGTCGGGGTCGTCGCCGGGCTGCCGCCGCCTGCTGGACGAGGACCACCCGCGACCGGGAGCAGGGCCGTGTCCACGTCCGCACCGGTCCCCTGGTCCTGCCCGTCCGACGGGTCCTCAGGGCCGGTCGGCAGGGCGGCGGTGGCCGGGGTGGCCGGGGTGGCCGGGGTGGCCTGGGTGGCGTGGCTGCTCGGACTCGTCGGCGACGCCGTGGCGGGCCCCGATGCGGTGGCGGGCCCCGATGCGGGGGGCACCGGAGGGAGGGGCACCCCGGCGAGCTCGGCGCGCAGCTGGTCCATGGCCAGCGGGATGGTGCGGGTCGTGCCGTCGTCGACCGGGGTCGTCCCGCCGAGACCACTGACCTGCGCCATGGCCCACGGCGCGATCTGGGAGGCGAAGTCACCGGGGGTGAGTGGGCCCTGGTCCTCGTTGAGGGTGAGGCGGCACAGGGCGTCGAGGTCACCGGGGACACCGGCCGCGATCTCGGACGGGGCGGGGACACCCCCGACGACGTGCGGCGCGGACTCCAGGCCGGCGACCGAACCGGGCAGCGGCCAGCGGCTGGTCAACGCGGCATACGTCAGGGCCACGACGCCCACGGCGTCGAGGCGGGCAGCCTGCGTGGCGTCGAGGTCGTCCTCGGCAGCCATGGCGGCGAGGGTGGCCACCCCCCGGACCTTGATGGTGCCGTCGTGGGCGCGCAGGACCGAGTGCGGGGTGAGGCGCAGGTGGTGCAGCCCCCGGCCACGCGCGGCTTCGAGGCCGGTGGCGGTCTCGCCGACGACCCGGCGGACCTCCTCGGCGGGCAGTCCGCCCTGCTCGAGGATCTGGGCGAGGGAGTGGGCGTCGTGGATGGCTTCCTCGACGAAGAACGCGATCCCCTCGGACCGGCCGACGTCGAGCACGCGGACGAGGCGGTGGTTGTCGAGCCCGGCGACCCGACGGGCGGCGTCGAGGGTGGCATCGGCGTGCGACTCGTGCTCCGAGAAGCACACGATGACGACGTCGCGCTCGAGCGTCGTGTCGTGGGCTGACCAGCGTTCGGCCTTCGGCAGCTGCTCGAGCCGACGCTGCACGGCATAGCGGCCGCCCAGCACCGTCGATGGGCCTACCCCGTGCACGCTGCCTCCTACGGTGTCGATGGACGCGTCGCCCCTATTGCACCAGCTCGGTGCGGGCTCATCCTAGGGCGTGCCCGCTCAGGACGGGCGGCGCCGCAGACGCCGCAGCACAGGGTCGAACAGCTGGCCGACCTCCTCCACGCGCAGGAGGTGGGCGGTCCCGAAGCACAGGACGAGGAACAACACCCCACCCAGCACCATCTCGACGAGGGCCCCGGACCAGCGCTCGCCGTCGATGCCGAAACCCTCGAGGCCGACGAGCATGAAGGCCGTGGCACCCGCGGCGAGGATCGCCGCCAGCGCGAGCCTGACGTAGGTGCGGATGCTCGATCCGAGCCGCAGCAGACCCAGCCGTCGGCGCAGCAGCAGGAAGCCCAGCAGGGCCGCGGCGAGGTTGCTCACCGTCTGGCCCACTCCGACGACGATGCCGGCCCGCCCCGGATCGACGGTGAGTGCCGCGACGTTCACCGCGGTGGCGACGACCGTCACCACCACCTGCAGCAGGAACGGCGTTCTGGCGTCCTCGTAGGCGTAGAACACGCGCTGGACGAGGTACAGCCAGCCGAACGGCACCAGTCCCAGCATCATCGCCATCATCACGTGCGCGATCGCCAGGCTCTCGGCGTGGTCGTTGCCGGGGAAGGCGACGCGGACGGCCTGGGCACCGAGGACGAGCGCGAGGAAGGTGCCGGGGACCAGGAGCACCGCGGGCATCCGGATGCCGCGGCCGAGGTCGGCGACCACCTCGTCGGTGTCATCGCGGTGCGCCGCCTGCGAGAGCCGGGTGAACAGCGCGGTGACGAGGGAGACCGTGATGAGGGAGTGGGGGAGCATGAACAGCAGGAACGCCAGCCCGTAGGCCGTGACGCCTGCGCCGACCTGGCCGCGCTCGTCGAGCAGGTCACCGGCCCTGGTCATGACCTTCGAGGTGACGATGAACCCGAGCTGGCTGACGGCCACCGCCGCGAAGGTCCACAGCGCGACCTTGGAGGCCGACCGCAGCCCCACACCGCGAAAGCCCCACACGGGCCGGTAGCGGAAGCCGCTGCGGTGGAGCGGGAACCACAGCGCCAGGGCCTGGGCGGCGACGCCCAGGGTCGCGGTGCCGGCCAGCAGCCAGACCATCGCGCCCGACCAGTTCTCGACGCGAATGTCCTTGCCGTAGGCCGCACCGAACCAGAGCAGGCCGCCGATGGCGACCACGTTGGCCAGGGCAGGCGCCCACATGTATGCCGCGAACTGACCTCGCGCGTTGAGCACCTGTCCGAACAGGGTGTAGATGCCGTAGAAGAAGACCTGGGGAAGGCAGATGAAGGCGAAGGCGGTGGCCAGCCCCAGGGTCGTGTCGTCCCAGCGGTTGGAGAACAGCCGGACGAGCAGTGGCGCGGCCGCCGTGACGATGACGGTGGCGCCGATCAGCAGGGCGATCGAGAGGGTGAGCAGCCGGTTGACGAACTCGTGACCGCCGTCGTCGTGGCTGGCGGCCTTCGTGATCTGGGGGACCAGGACGGCGTTCAGGACCCCGCCGGCCAGCAACAGGTAGAACTGGTTGGGCAGGGTGTTGGCGACCTGGAAGGTGTCGGCCGCCAGGGCGATGCCCACGGTGGCCGCGAGCATCGAGGCCCGCGCGAACCCGAGCAGTCGCGAGGCAACCGTGCCGGCGGCCATGACGGCGCTGGAGCGGGCAAGGCTGCGCTCGGAGCCGGTGGTGGCGTCGCTCATGCGGGGATGGCCTCTCGGGGGAGCCGGGCGCCGGGGCGACGTCGGACGGTGCGCACGATACCGAGCAGCAGGATCAGGCCACCCACCCCGGCGAGCCCCCAGTAGACCCAGTTGCCCGTGGGCGTGACGCGGACCTGCACGTCGGCACCCTGTCCGATGACGGTGCCGTCCGGCGTGGTCAGGGTGGTCCGCAGCGGCACCGGGCCGGCGGCGAGCGCCGTGACGCTGACGGACACGGTGGCCCTGCTCTTGGGACCGATCCGCAGGATGGGTGGCTGGCTGTCGATCCGCAGGCGCGGGTTGGACGCCTCCACGGTGAGCTTGACGTTCTCGACCGGCACGGCCAGGTCGTTCGTCACGGTGATCTGCAGCCGACCCGAGTCGGCCAGGAAGTTGATCGTGCTGGCCGACACCTTGACCGACGTGGTCGTCTGCTTGGCGGCCTCGGTGACCCGGCCGCTCAGGGTGTCCCAGGCGGTCGGGGCGGCGCGCCAGCGGGTGGAGGCGAGCTGCTCGGCCGCCCGGGTCCAGGTGCGCAGGAACTCGTCACCGTCGTCGCGGATCTGGGCGACCCCCCGCACGGTGCGCACGGTCTGCTCCAGCTGCCTGATGCGGGCACTGGTGAGGACTGCCCGACCACCGCTCGGCGCGACCGTGGGACGGGTCACCAGGGCGGCTGGCGTGCCCACGGCCCGCCGGGCCCTAGCCAGCACGGCGTCGGTCGTCGTCGGGGTGAGCCACGGGATGCTGCCCGCGGCGGCGAAGAAGGCCCGGGCGGCAGTCGGGTCGGGGTTGAAGGAGCGGGGAGCCGCCACGAGGACACTGCGACCCTGCGTGCCGGGGAGCTCGTTGAGCAGCGCCACCGAGTCGGCGACGAACTGCTGGGTGCTCAGGACCCCTTCCGGTGCCGAGGTGGTCCGCCGCAGGAGGGTGCTCAAGGCGTCGTCGTAGGCCAGCAGCGGCAGCCCGGTCGTGCTGCGTTGCGCCGAACCCGGGGTCGTGGCGGCCCCCGGAGTGCTGAGCACCGCGGCCGAGGTGACCTGCCCTGCGAGCGCCGGCACGCGGAAGACCCTGCGCAGGGCCGTCTCGCGGCTCGCGGTGTAGCCGCCGTCGGCCGGCCACGCCACGTCCGCGCGGCCCCCCACCTTCTCGGCCACCGCCTTCGAGCGCCCCACCAGGGTGCGCATCAGGGACTGCCCCGTGCTGGCTCCGGCGACTGCCGCGAGGTCGGCGTCGGTGTCGGGCAACACCCACGGGGTATGCCGCGCGGCCGCCGTGGTGATGCGGGACTGGGTCGCGGCGCGCAGCGCCGTCTCCTGGTCCCCCTGGGTGGAGCCGTCACCGAGGTCGACGCCCTCGGGCAGCAGCCCGGGCAGGAGGGTCGGGTCGATGGCCCAGGTGACCGGCGCGTCCAGGGTGGCGTCGAGGATTCGGTTGACCCGGGAGCCCTCGGCGAGGGCCTCGCCCCAGGCGGTCTCGCGGCTCGCACCTCGGCCGCCGAAGAGGTTGGGGTCGGGGTCGAGGGTCAGCGGCACCGCCCAGCTGATCGACATCGGCTCGTACTGCTTGGTCCGCTGGTAGCCGGCGAAGGTCCGCACGCTCGACGTGCCGGTCTGGATGCTGAGCGGGATGGCGCCGTAGGCCGCGCCTCCCAGGGAGGCCAGCCGCGGCACCCTGATCGAGAACGACGCGGTCCCTCCCGCTGGGACCGCACCCGTCAGCCGCGTCTGACCGACGACGGTGCCCTCGGCCGGGCCGGTCGCCGTCGCCCAGCTCTGGACCGCTTCGCGGGTCGACCTCAGGGCGGTGTCGGCGGTGGGCATGACCACGGCCACGGTGGGCCGGTTCAGCGGCGCGGTGCCGTCGTTGTGCACCGTGCCCGTGACGACGAGGTCCTGGCCGGCCATCGCGACGGCGGGGGTCACGGCTGCGAGGGTGAGGTCGACGCCCGCGGCCGACGCCGGCCCCGACCCCGCCGCCCACGCGGGCAGCGCGAGCGCGGCCGCGGCGAGCACGCGGCATACGGATGCGCGGTGCATCACCCGTCTCCGGCCAGTCGCTGCCAGGCCTGCCGCGCGATGCGCCGTTCGTTGGGGAAGGTGAGGTGCTCGTGGGCCTCCCGCAACGGCAGCCAGGCGACGTCGATCGCCTCGTGGTCGGGGTCGTTCTCGATGGTGAGGCGACCGCCGGTGGCCTCGAGGAGGTAGTGGTGGACGAACTTGTGCACCCTGCGCTGGTCGGTCGCGAACCAGTAGTCGATGGTGCCGAGCTCGGTGAGGACGCGGCCCTCGATGCCGGTCTCCTCCTCGACCTCGCGGGCGGCGGCCTGCTGGAGGGTCTCGTCGTTCTCGAGGTGTCCCTTGGGCAGGCACCACTCGATGCGGCCGGCGCGGTTGCGCCGGGCGATCACGGCGATCCGGGCGATGCCCTCGTGCACGTCGACGACGATCCCCCCCGCCGAGCGCTCCTCGACCGCGGGCAGCCGGGGCCGGTTGGGCACCAGCCTTTCGGGGTCGCGAGCGGGGGAGGTCACCGTGCCACTCTAACGAGCGCCTACCCTTGTTCTCCGTGTCCACCGCCGATCCCCGCGAGCCGCAGACCGGCCCTCCCCCCGAGACCCGGGCACCGCTGCTGCCCGAGCTCATGCGCCGGGCCACTGCCCACCTCGCGCCGGTGGTGCCGCTGCTGACCGAGCTCGGCGACCTGTTCGTGGCGCAGGGTCACGAGCTGGCCCTGGTCGGCGGCCCGGTGCGCGACGCGTTCCTCGGCCGCCTGTCGCCGGACCTGGACTTCACGACCAGTGCCACTCCCGACCAGACTCTGGCGATCCTCAAGCCCTGGGCCGATGCCCACTGGGACATCGGACGCGAGTTCGGCACCATCGGCGCGCGTCACGGCGAGCACACGGTCGAGGTGACGAGCTACCGGGCGGACGCCTACGACGGCCAGACCCGCAAGCCCGTCGTGGCGTTCGGCGACAACCTCGAGGACGACCTCGTGCGGCGTGACTTCACCGTCAACGCGATGGCGATGCGGCTCCCCTCGATGGAGTTCGTCGACCCGTATGCCGGGTTGGCCGATCTCGCGGCCCGCCGCCTGCGCACGCCGGGGCCGCCCGAGGTGTCGTTCGGCGACGACCCCCTGCGGATGATGCGGGCCTGCCGGTTCGCGGCGCAGCTCGGCGTCGACGTCGCCCCGGAGGTGCGCGAGGCCATGTCGGCGATGGCCGGATCGATCGAGATCGTGTCGGCCGAGCGGATCCGCGACGAGCTGAGCAAGCTGGTGCTGGCTCCGGCACCCCGCGCGGGGCTGCGGCTGCTCGTCGAGTCCGGGCTGGCCGACCACGTGCTGCCCGAGCTCCCGGCGCTCAAGCTCGAGGTCGACGAGCACCACCGCCACAAGGACGTCTACGAGCACTCGCTGACCGTCCTCGACCAGGCGATCGCGCTCGAGGGACCGCCCGACGGACCCGAGTCCTCGGTGCCCGGCCCCGACCTGGTGCTGCGCCTGGCCGCCCTGCTGCACGACATCGGCAAGCCGGCGACCCGCAGGTTCGAGGCCGGCGGCGGGGTGTCCTTCCACCACCACGAGGTGGTCGGCGCCAAGCTCACCGGCAAGCGCCTCAAGGCCCTGCGCTACGACAAGGACACCGTCAAGGCGGTGTCGCGCCTCGTCGAGCTGCACCTGCGGTTCCACGGCTACGGCGACGGCGCCTGGACCGACTCCGCCGTGCGTCGCTACGTCAACGACGCCGGGCCGCTGCTGCAGCGCCTGCACCGGCTGACCCGCTCCGACTCCACCACGCGCAACGCCCGCAAGGCAGCGCGCCTCTCGCAGACCTACGACGCCCTCGAGGTCCGGATCGAGGCCCTGATGGAGGCCGAGGAGCTGGCCAAGGTGCGGCCCGAGCTCGACGGCAACGAGATCGCGGAGGTGCTGGGCATCCGTCCCGGCCCGGTGCTCGGCCGCGCCTACTCCTTCCTGCTCGAGCTGCGGCTCGACCGGGGGATGATCGGCCGCGATGCGGCGGTGGCTGCGCTGCGGGAGTGGTGGGTGCAGCAGCCCGAGTCCACCTAGCCGACGTGTTGTTGCGGCGCACGGGACGAGGGGTTTCGCCCGTTTGCCCACTTGTGGGAGTGTTGCCCTGACTGAGCCGACCAGGGGGTTGGCGGGGTGGGCGTAGGGGAGTGCTCCCCATTGGTCGCGGTCACCATCCGGCCTAGCCTTCGTCGGTGCACCCCCGGTTGTCGTGAGGTTCCCCGAAAGGTCCCGATGCCCACCCTGAAGTACCCCAGCGAGCAGTTCCCCGGCCCGCCGTCGGTCACCGTCGACATCCCCGAGGGCTGGTCCCCCGTGCGCGTGCCCGGCACCCTGCTCGCCGCCCGCCGCAGCGACACCGGCGGCCGGTTCGCCCCCAACGTCGTGGTGCGCGGCTTCACCCGCTCGGGCGACTTCACCATCGGTCGGGCGCTCGCGGAGCTGAAGGCCTACGTCGGTGAGCGCACCGACGGCGAGATGGATGCGCCCTTCACGCTCGAGATCGAGTCCGTGCCGTTCGTCGGGGTCAACGTCTCGTGGACCGACAAGGCGGTCGGTGACGTGGTGCAGGCGCACCTGTTCGCCGGGGCCCGGCGTGGGCAGGTCGTCGACCTGCTCCAGGTGACCGGATCGGTCGGCGGCGAGCAGGTGGACGTCGAGTACGACTCCCTGCAGCAGCTCATGCAGACCGTCCGGGTCACCCGGTGACCGCGCCCGCGGCCCCTCCGGGCGGCGGCCTGACCGTCCGGGCCGGTGCGGCCACGGACGTCGGACGGGTGCGGCAGCACAACGAGGACAGCCTCCTGGCCGACCGCACGATCTTCGTCGTCGCGGACGGCATGGGCGGTCATGCCGCCGGCGAGATCGCCAGTGGCATCGTGACGGCCACCCTGGGGGAGCTCGCCTCGGCGCCGCACCGACGCCGCGAGGACCTCGTCGAAGCCCTGGCCCTGGCCAACCGTCGCATCCTCGAGTCGGTCGCCCAGCACCCCGAGCAGACCGGCATGGGCACGACGGCTGCGGGCCTGGCCGTCGTCACGGCCGGGGGCTCGGACCACTGGGCGGTCTTCAACGTGGGCGACTCCCGGGTCTACCGCTTCCTCGACGGCCAGCTGCGGCTGGTGACCGTGGACCACTCCGAGGTCCGCGAGCTCATCGACGCCGGGTTGATCACCGAGGAGGAGTCGACGCGGCACCCGCTGCGCAACGTCGTCACGCGCTCCATGGGGTCCGAGGCGCAGCCGACACCCGACATCTGGGTCTTCCCTCCGCACGCGGGCGAGCGCTTCGTCATCTGTTCCGACGGCCTGTCCAACGAGCTGAGCACGGACCGCATCAGTCAGCTCGTCGCCGAGCACGACGACCCCCAGGCCTGCGCCGAAGCCCTCGTCACCGCGGGCGTCGAGTCCGGCGGCCGTGACAACGTGTCGGTGATCGTGGTCGCGCTCGACTCCGGTGACGAGGACCTCGACGACATCGACACCGCTCCGCGCGGCAGCGCCGCAGCGTCGGGCGGACGCGGATGACGGCGGTCCCCGTCGAGCTGCCCGACGAGCCGGGATGGTCGACGCTGTCGGTCGGCCGCATCCACGTCCTCGTCCGCGCCGGCGGCGCCCTCGTGGAACGCGTCCGTGCCGCTGCCGGCGACGGCGACCTCGACGAGGTGCTCGACGCGCTGTCCGCCGACGGGGTGCGCGCGACCCCTGATTTCGTGGCAGTGCTCGAGGGGTCGCCGCTGCGGGTGGTCACCCGTGGCAGCGCGTATGCCGTGGGCTCGGCTCCCGATGGTCCCTCCGAGCTGCGCGCCACCGGGCGCGGTCCCTGGGCCGACCAGGACGCCGAGCCGGAGGTCACCGCCCTCGTGCTGTGCACCGGGTCGCAGGCCGTTGCGGCTCCTTCGGCTCAGACGCCTCCGGCGGTCCCCGAGGCCCCCGAGGCCCCCGAGGCCACGACGCCACCCCCGGCCGAGCCGACGGCGAGCGGCGGGGGCGCCGGGTGGAGGTTGCCCAGCGTGTTCGGTCGCACCCGTGACCAGGGGGTACCCGAGGCCCAGCCCTCCCAGCCTGCCCCCACGGTTCAGCCCACTCAGCCTGCTCAGCCCGCTCAGCCCGCGGCGACCGTCGCAGAGGTGGGTGACGAGGTGGGTGATGGGGGTGATGGGGGTGAGGTGGAGGAGCTGCCGAGCTATGACCACCTTTTCGGCGCCACCCAGCACGACCGGCCGGCCTACATCGAGAAGCACGACACCCAGGGCATCCTCGAACCGCCCATCGGCCACGCCCCCATCGAGTCGGCCGGCGGCTTCGATCCCCGCGACGCCGTCGAGCAGCAGCCCGCTCAGCGCCACCCCGACCACACGCTCGCTCCGCCTGCCGACACCGGGCGCCCTACTCCTGCACCACCACAGGGCGGCCTGATCAGCTCGGTGCCGTGGCGCAGCGGTGGCTCCGCCGTTCCCGCCGCCGTTCCCGCCCCCGCGCCACCTACCGAACCCGCCCCGGCGCCCCGTAGCGAACCCGCCGCGGCCGCTCCACTTACCGAACCCGCCGCGCTCGCGCCACCAGCCGCACCTGCCGCACCTGCCCCGTCGCCCGCCCCGCTCCTGCCCGCCCCGCCGGTCACCCCCGCCGTCGATGCCAGCAGGGGCAGCTCCGACGACCCAGACACCGGCGGCGACTCGGACGCCACCGTCGACCGCAGTGCCCTCCTCGCTGGACGCGCCGCGGTGAGCGGTCCGACCGTGCTCGCCGTTCTCTGCCCGGCGGGCCACTCCAGCCCGCCGCACTCGGGCGTCTGCCGCCTGTGTGGGCGTGAGGTCCCGCCGCAGCAGCCGTTCCAGACGGCCCGTCCGCCGCTCGGTCTGCTCCGCCTCGCGTCCGGCGACGTGGTGCAGCTCGACCGAGGAGTCCTGCTCGGGCGCTCACCCAAGGTCAACGCGGAGCTCGGTGCCGCCGACCGACCGCACCTCGTCCGGGTGGCCTCGGCCCAGAACGACATCTCGCGCAACCACGTCGAGATCGTCCTCGAGGGATGGCACGTCCTGATCCGCGACCTGGGCTCCACCAACGGCACCACCGTCGCGCTGCCCGGACAGCACCCTGTCCGCCTGCGTCCCAGCGACCAGCAGGTGATCGAGCCGGGCACCGTCATCACCCTCGCCGACGAGGTCAGCCTGACCTACGAGGTCGGCTCGTGAGCACGTCCACGCCACCGGAGATTCCCGGCCTCGTCTACGTCCAGCCGGTTGGCTCGGGCGGGTACGCCGACGTCTTCCTCTACGAGCAGCAGATGCCCCGGATGAACGTCGCGGTCAAGGTCCTCAAGGGCGAGGGTCTGACCCCGGCCATCCGGCGCCAGTTCGCCGACGAGGCCGACACCATGGCCCAGCTGGCCGACCACCCCTACATCGTCCAGGTGTTCCGCGCCGAGACCGCCGCGGACGGTCGGCCCTACCTCGTCATGAAGTACTACCCGCCGCCCAACATGGCGGTCCGGGCACGGTCGGAGCGGTTCACGGTCGAAGAGGTCCTGCGCATCGGGATCCAGCTGGCCAGCGCCGTCGAGACGGCCCACCGGGCGGGCATCACGCACCGGGACATCAAGCCGGCCAACGTGCTCGTCAGCCAGTACGGCGCCCCAGGCCTGACCGACTTCGGCATCGCCGGCCGGGGTGGGGCCGCCGCCGAGGAGGAGGCCGACGACGTCGGGGTCTCGGTGCCCTGGGCCCCGCCGGAGGTCCTGTTCGGACAGTCCAACGGTGATGCCCGCGCCGACGTCTACAGCCTGGCCGCAACCCTCTGGCAGCTGCTCGTCGGTCGGTCGCCGTTCGAGGTCGCCGGTGGCGACAACTCGGCCTACGCCCTGATGCCCCGGATCCGCTCCAACCCGGTGCCGAGCACCGGTCGGGCCGATGTGCCGGTCTCGCTCGAACGGCTTCTGGGGCAGTCGATGGCCAAGGACGCCGGCAACCGCCCGGCCACCGCCCTCGCGTTCGCCCGGGCGCTGCAGGAGATCGAGCAGGAGCAACGTTTCCCGCGCACGGCGATCGTCGTCCTCGACGAGCAGGGCCAGACGACGCTGGCCGACCAGACGCCCTCCCCGGTCGACGACGACGAGGAGGACCGCACCCGGGTCCGCAGCCCTCAGGCGGTGCGCAGCGCCCAGGTCCTGCCGCAGCCGCGTCCGGCGCCCACGGCATACCCGTCGGTGCGGGGCTCCACCTCGATCCCGGCGGCGGGGCAGACCACCGTGAGCTCCTCCCGCGCCGGCGTGGCAGGCGCGGGCGCGGCGGTGGGTGCCGGGATCCCCGACGACCTCGCCGAGGAGGGGACGGTGCGGGTCGACCGTTCGCGCGATGTCGCGCACTCGCCCCATCACTCGCCCACGGCGACGTCGGCAGGCGCCCCCGCCACCGTCCCCGTGGACCGCGACGGTGGCAGCGACGGCCGGCACGAGATCAGCCCGGCGGCGTTGCTGACCCTCGTCGGGGTGGTCGTGGCGCTGCTCGCCGCGGTGGCGCTGTGGGCGGTCTTCGGTCGCAGCGACGGCGACGCCGCCACGCCGACGACCGCCAGGACGGTGGCCGGCCCGGGCGACGACAGCCCGCTCGACGCCCCGGAAGTCCCCACGATGAGCGTGAAACCGGTCGTCGGAGGGGTGGCCTTCTCGTGGAGCTACCCCGGTGCCCAGAAGGGCGACACGTTCAAATTCCGCTCCGCCGCGACCGTGGACGCAGTCTCCGAGGCCGGCCCGTCCCCGTCACTTCCGACCTCGACCAGGGTCATCAAGGGTGCCAAGGGGACCCAGGTGTGTGGTGAGGCGCGTGTCGTCAGGGGCGGTGCGGAGTCCAACTGGTCCGCTCCGACGTGTGAGAGGGCGGGCTAGTGATGGGCGAGATGACGTGGGGGATGAGATGGCGGGACCTGACATGGGGGTGACCGTGGACTTCTGCGGTGAGTTGTTCGTGGCGCAGGGGTCGGGTCCGCTCACCATCGGCCGGGTGGGGCACATCGAGATCGACGACAACCCCTACCTGCACCGCAACTTCCTCCAGATCGTCGAGGAGGGCGGGCTCTGGTGGCTGGCCAACGTCGGCACCACGCTCACGGCCACGGTGGCCGACAAGAAGGGGCTGTTCCAGGCCTGGCTCAACCCGGGCGCGCGGATCCCGCTGGCCCTCGAACGGCTCACCGTCTGGTTCACCGCCGGGCCGACGACCTATGACTTCGACATCCTCGTGGACTCGCCCGCCTTCACGTCCACAGGCACCGAGGACCGGGCGGACGACGACGCGACCGGCGAGACCACCGTGGGGCGGGTGTCGTTCACGCCGGACCAGAAGCTGTTGATCGTGGCCCTCGCCGAGCCGTTCCTGCGCCGGGGACAGGCCGGAACGGCCCAGATCCCCTCGTCGGCCGATGCCGCCGCGCGGCTGGGCTGGAAGGTCACGAAGTTCAACCGAAAACTGGACAATGTATGCCAGAAGGTCGCTGATGCTGGTACACGTGGACTGCACGGGGGACCGGGGAAGCTGGCCAGCAACCGCAAGGCCAGGCTCGTCGAGCACGCCTTGTCGACCCGTCTGGTGACCGACTCCGACCTGGTGCTGCTCGACGGCAGCACAGAAGGCACGGACGGCACGGACGGCAACACGGGGAACCAGGGGGAGTAGATAGTGGTGAGTCCGATGTCGACTCGACGGGTGGGGGTGGCGTCCGGTCTCGTGGTGGCGCTTGCCGCGACGAGCCTGACGTTCTTCGCGGTCACGTCCAAGGGCGAGACGGTGCACGAGACCGAGCTCAGCGACGGCGGGGTCTGGGTGTCGTCTGCCAAGGACGCCCGGTTCGCGCGGGTCAACAAGGCCGTGGGGCAGTTCGACGGTGGCGTTGCCGCCTCGAGTGGTTCCGGCGAGCCCGTCGACATCCTCCAGGACGACAACGCCGTGGCCGGCCTGGTCGTGGGGTCCGGGTCGCTCACCCCGATCGAGCCCAAGTCGGGTCGGCTCGAGGAGGGCACGGGGGTGTCCGCTCCTGCTGCGCAGGTCGGCACCAACCTGCAGGTGTTCGTTCCCCGCACCGTCGACCTGCGCGGCGGCACGGTCGCCATGGTCGACCCCAAGAGCGGCAAGGTCTGGGCCCAGACCTACGACGCCAAGGCGGGCCTGGTCACGCTCGAGGGCCTGACCACCGGGGCCAAGCCGTTGGCGACGGTGGGCGCTGTCGCGGCGGTCGCGGTGGACGTCAAGGGTGGCGTCCACGCGGTCTCCGGCGCGACGGGCAAGGTCGTGTCGATCGCCCGCACCGCAACGGGTTTCGCCAAGCCGGTGGTCGAGTCGGTCACGCTCAAGGACGCCAAGGTCGTCGACATCACCGCCGTGGGCACCCGCTGGGTCGTCTACAGCGCGGGAGAAGACAAGCTCTGGACCCAGGGCAGCGACAAGGCCGTCGACGGCGGCACCGCGCGCGCCGAGGGACAGCCTGCGTATGCCGCGTTGCAGCAGCCCGGTCCCGACGCCGACTCCGTGGGTCTCCAGGACTCGACGACGTTGCGGCTGATCGGCATGGGCGGCGAGGGCGCCGGCGGGGGTGTCCAGGTCACCATCGGCGACAACGAGACGCCGCCGCTGCCGTCACGTCCCCTGCGCACCGGTGCCTGCATCCACGCGGCCTGGGCCAGCGTGGTCAACAACTACTACGGCAAGGACTGCGGCTCCGGCCGGCCGAGTCCGGCCGTGACCATCGTGCGCGAGACCAAGGAAGCCGTGCGGTCGGGCGTCTCCCTGCGCACCAACCACGGACTCGTCGTGCTCAACGACCTCGACGGCGGTGAGGTCTGGGACCTCGACAGCAAGCCCAAGAAGCTCGACGAGTGGGACTCGCTCATCCCGCCGCCGCAGACCGACAAGACCACCAAGAAGAAGGACCCCAACCTCATCGACGAGACGTCGGTGGCCCAACCCCCGCAAGCCAAGCCCGACAACCTCAAGGCCCGTCCGGGTCGTACGTCCAAGCTGCACGTCCTCGACAACGACACCGACGCGGCCGGCTCGGTGCTGTCGATCGACCCGGCAGACCTGAGCCGCCCGGATCTGGGCGGGGTCTCGGCCAGCGTGGCCGCCGATGGTCAGAGCATCGACGTGGCGATCCCGGCGAGGCCGGAGCGCCAGTCGTTCACCTTCAGCTACAAGATCAACAACGGCAAGGCGCCCCAGAAGTCGGAGGCCAAGGTCACCGTGACCCTGGTCCCCGACGAGGTCAACAGCCCGCCGACGTTGCGACCGGGCACGGCGAACCTGTCCCGCACCGTCTATCCGGTCATCCGGGGCAAGCTGCTGCCCGTGCAGGTCATCGGCGACTGGCGCGACCCCGAGAGCGACTCCCTCAGCCTCGAGGCGGCGGCGGACGGTTCGTCGGTCGACGGCCTCGGCCGGCTCAACGTGCTGGCGCCGATGAAGCCGGGCACCCAGGGGGTGGAGTACTCCGTCAACGACGGGCGCGACAGCACCAAGGGCAGCGTGACGGTCAAGGTGATGGGTCCCGACGAACCGCTCCAGAAGCCGAAGACGCAGCCCGACGTCGTGCGCGGTGTCGTCGGCAAGCCGCTGCAGCTCGAGCCGCTCGGCAATGACATCCCGGGGGCCGACCCCACCGAGCCCGACGCCAGGATGCGCCTGAGCCGCCAACTCCAGTCCAGCACCGTGGACGTCACCACGAACCTGGACACCGGCGTCGTCACGGTCACCGGTGCGAGCGCCGGGACCTTCGAGCTGAGCTACGGCGCCCAGGTGGGCGGCGGCATCGCCGCGGGTCGGGTGCGCGTCGACCTGATCGCCGACCCGAGCCCCGACGCACCTCCCGTGGCGGTGCCCGACTCGGCGACCTTGCGCGACCAGACGCCGGTGCTCACCGACGTCCTGGCCAACGACTACAGCCCGCGGGCCGACGTGCTCGTCACCCGCTCGGTCACGGTCACCTCGGCCAACGCCTGGCTGCGCCCCTCGATCTACCAGGGCCGCTGGGTGCGGATCGAGGCCCTCGACCCCGCCAGCCCGGGCGGACGTCCCCGGACGGGCACCGTCTCCTACACGATCAGCGACGGCGTGAAGTCGACCACCGGCCAGGTCGCCGTGTCGCAGTTCCCGGCCAACGACCGCAACGTGCCGGTGGTCGGCGACGACCAGGCCGTGGTCCGCGCCCAGGACACCGTGACGGTGCCCGTGATGGACAACGACAGCATGGCGGACGGCATACCTCTGGTGCTCGACCCCGCCAGCGTCACGGTCATCAGCGGCGCCGGCGACGCGTTCGCCTCCGGCAACGTCGTGCGCTTCGTCCCCCGGAACCGCAGTCCCAAGGTCCAGGAGACGGTGACGGTCGAGTACGCCGTCTACCCCATCGGGGACAAGCAGAAGGCGACGACAGGTCGGATCGCCATCACCGTCATGCCACTTCCCTCCACCGGCACACCCAACCAGCCGCCGGTCGCGCGCAGCTTCTCCACCAGTGTCACCGCCGGCGACCCGCTCACGATCACGGTGCCCTCGTCCGGCGTCGACCCGGACGGCGACAGCGTGACCGTCGTGGGTCTGGTCGGGGACGACGGCGGCGCCGTCGACCTGCGGTACGGCCGGGTCACGGGGTTCGGCCCGTCGACGATCAAGTACGAGGCCTACCCCACGGCCGCGGGCACCGAGGTCCTGAACTACGAGGTCCGTGACCGGTTCGGCGCGACCAGCCGGGGCTTCGTGCGCATCGGGGTCGTGCAGCCCGGCGACCCGCAGCCACCGGTGGCCGTGGAGGACGAGGTCCGCGCCAAGCCGGGCAGGAGTGTCACGGTCGACGCCACCCTCAACGACCTCATCGCGCGGGGCGACAGCGTCGAGCTCGAGTACAAGGCGCCGCTGAACCCCGAGTCCGAGCTGGCCAAGTGGAAGGTCGACGAGGCCAACACCTACTTCACGACCAAGGTCCCCGACGTCAAGGCCGGGGTTCAGCACCTGACCTACGGCATCGGCAACGGCCTCTTCGACCCGTCGCGGTCGACGATCGCGGTCGTTCCCGACCCCACCGCCAAGAACCCGCCCGTCGCCGTCGACGACACGGCCAAGCCGACCCAGGGCGAGACGAGTGCCGTCGTCGACGTGCTCGCGAACGACCGCGACATCGATGGGAGCCGGGACTCCCTCAAGGTGTCGGCGGTGCTGTCGCCGGACGGCGCCATCGAGGGCAGGCAGGTCCGCGTCAACGTCAAGCCGTTCCCCTACACCGTGCCCTACGTCATCACCGACGAGGACGGCCTCACGGCGATGGCGCTGATCTACGTCCCCACGGGTGGGTCCGGGGTCCCGTTCGTCGTCTCCGGCGCGCTGATCGAGATGGACAAGGACTCGACCAGGTCCGTCACGCTGTCCGACTACGTGAAGTCGCCGCGCGCCCGGGTCGTCAGCATCACCACGGGCGACAACCTCAGCGCCTCGCCCAGGGACCGGCTGCGGGTCGAGGCCGACGGCCGCTCGGGACTGACGCTCACCTCCTCGGGTGGCTACATCGGGCCGGGCGCCGTGATGCTCGAGGTGAGCGACCAGGAGACCGTCGACCAGAAGGACTTCAAGACCGCGTACGTCTCGATCCCTGTGCAGATCGGTCCCAAGATCCCCCTGCTGCGCTGCCCTGACTATGCGGTGTCGCTCAACGCCGGGGGTCTGGCGCGCACCGTCGACATCCCCACCCTGTGCCACGCGTGGGTCCCGATCGGGATGACCCTCGACGACGTCGCGTTCGAGAGCTCCTGGCGGCCCGAACCCCGGGGGGTCGACCTGACCCGCAGCGGTTCGGGAGACCGGACCATCGGGCTGAAGGCGCGCAAGGACGCGCCGAGCAGCATCGACGGGCGGCTCGTCGTCAAGGCTCGGGGCGGCCCGGAATCCGTCGTCAAGGTGTCCGTCGTCGGGTTTGCCGAGGGCACCGTGGGCACCGACGCCAACGGGAACCCCCTTGCCAACCTGGGGCCGCCCCGGCTGCGTCCGTTCGCGATCGCGGGGCTGAAGGCCGGTTCGTCCCAGACGATCAGCCTCCGGTCCTACATCGACTCCCCGCTGGAGAAGCCCGAGTGCTCGATCTCGTCGGCCACCGTGCCGGCGGGTTCCGGCCTGACGGTGAGCTACTCCGGCTGCGACCTGACGGTCACGGCTGCGGCCACGGCCCGGGGGCAGGCGTCGGTGAACGTCTCGGTCGCCGACGGTCCGGGGCGCTTTGCCGCGGGCCGGGGGACCATCGAGATCCTCGGCAAGCCGGACGCGCCGACCGGCGTCGCCGCCGAGGCCGACCGGGTCAGCGGAGGCTTCGCCCGGGTGCGCTGGCTCCCCCCGGCCATCGACGGCGGTAGCCCCATCACGGGCTACCTCGTCGTCATCGCCGGCCCGGGAGGTCGCGAGCAGAGCTGCTCGGCCTCGCCGTGCACCATCACCGGGCTCCAGGACGGCGAGTCCTACACGTTCACGGTGTCCGCGGTGAACGCCATCGGCCGCAGTCCCGAGAGCGCGACCAGCAACGCCGTGGTCCCCGACACCCTGCCCAACCCGGTGACGGGTGTGCGCATGGCCGGCAGGGGTGACGGTTCGCTCGACATCGCCTGGAGCGCGCCGGCCAAGAAGGGCAGCGACGTCACGGCCTATGACGTCCGCGTCACCGACACCACCAGCGGCACGGTCAGGTCGCAGGCCGTCGCGGCGCCGACCCTGCAGGCCACTGTCGCCGGCTTGGTCAACGACAACGAGCAGACCGTCCAGGTGCGAGCCAAGAACAAGCTGGGCTACGGACCGTTCGGCCCGGCGGTCAGCATGCAGTCGGCCGGCACCCCACCGGCGGTCGCCGCGCCGAGCGTCTCCAACGCGGGCACCGGTCCGGCCGCAGGCTCGTCGAGGCTGACCATCTCGTGGTCGGCCGTGAGTCCCAACGGTCCGCCGCTGACCAAGTACACCGTCTACGAGAGCCGCAATGGCGGCGCGTGGGCAGCGATCGGCACCACCTCGCCCAGCACCCGGTCGCTCGGCCACACGACGGTGTATGACGGTGCGAGCTACCGCTACGTCGTGACGGCCACCAACGGTGCCGACATCGAGGGCCCCAAGGCCAACTCCACGCCGTTCTCGTCGGTCGGGATCCCGGAGGTTCCGGGTTCTCCCACGGTGACCACTCCCAACCCGAACCGCGACGCAGTGGTCCGGGTCAGCGTGGGCGACTCCAGGTCCACGGGGTTCACGCAGCTGCAGTGGCGCAGCAGCAACGGGCCCACCGGCACCGTCGCGTGCGCTTGTCCGGAGGGATCGACCAAGACGTTCACGCTGACCGCCCTGGGCACCTCCGTCGACCAGACCCTCTCGGTGCGGGCCTACAACGGCACCAGCTGGTCCAACTGGTCGGGGGCGAGCAACAACTTCCGGCCCTATGGCTCGACGCCGCGACCGACCGGCCTGAGCGGCACCCGCAGCGGCAACGACATCACCTGGCGGTGGAACAACCAGACCGACGGGCGGGCCATCACCGACGTCGAGGTCTCTCTCAACAACGGCGGGTGGCAGTCGCTCGGCGGCGCCCGAGAGGTCTTCACCGTCACCAACCGGCAGCCGGGCCGCTACCAGCTGGAGGTGCGGACGATCGCCAACCAGCGGTCGGGCGACGCCAACTCACCGAACTGGTGGACCAGCCCCGTCGCCGGTCCCGATGCGGTGACCATCCCCGACCCGACTCCCACCATCGGAGGCATCAGTCGCGGCCAGCTCCGGACCAGTGCCTGCGGCAACTGCCGCGAGATCAACTGGACGGCCCAGGACGTCAAGCCCGGCGGCTACACCATGCACTGCTACTACAACGGCGGCAGCGAGTTCTACAGCGGAGCCGTCACGGTCAACGCCAACGGCAGCCACAGCGGTGCCTGGTGTGCCGTCGACCCCAACCTGGCCAACACCGTCAAGATCACGATCACCGGCGGTCCGTCGGGGACGGCCACGTCCGGCTTCGTGAACTTCTGACCACGCGGCATACCCCCCATGAACCCCACACGAACACACCAAAGGAACAGGCACCGATGACCGTCACCAATGACCAGGCCCAGTGGTTCGCCCAGGCGTTCACCCAGATGGTCGAGAACGTCGACAAGGCCGTCCTGGGCAAGCAGCACGTCATCCGGCTGGCGCTGACCTGCATGCTGTCCGAGGGGCACCTGCTGCTCGAGGACTTCCCGGGCACGGGCAAGACCCAGCTCGCGCGGGCGATGGCCAGCACGGTGCAGGGCACCAACAGCCGGGTGCAGTTCACGCCCGACCTGCTGCCCAGCGACGTGACCGGGGTGACGATCTACGACCCGGCCAAGCAGACGTTCGACTTCCACCCCGGTCCGATCTTCGCCAACATCGTGCTGGCCGACGAGATCAACCGCGCCTCGCCCAAGACCCAGTCGGCGCTGCTCGAGGTGATGGAGGAGGGCCGGGTCACGGTCGACGGCGTGCCGCACCCGGTGGGCGAGCCGTTCATGGTCATCGCGACCCAGAACCCGATCGAGCAGGCCGGCACCTACCGGCTGCCCGAGGCGCAGCTCGACCGGTTCCTCATGAAGACGAGCCTGGGCTACCCCGACCACGAGGCGACCGTCGCCGTCCTCGCGGACGCCAAGACCCGGGACCGCACCAAGGCCCTCGAACCCGTCGTCACGAGCAACGTCGTCACCGACATGGCCGCGCTGGCCGACGAGGTGCACGTCGACCCGGCGATCCTGGCCTACATCTCGCGCATCGCCGAGGAGTCCCGTCGCCACGTGTCGATCAAGCTCGGCCTGTCGGTCCGCGGCTGCCTCGCCTTCGTGCGCTGCGCCAAGACCTGGGCGGCCAGCCAGGGACGCACCCACGTCATCCCCGACGACGTGAAGCTGATCAGCCACCCGATCCTGTGCCACCGCCTGCTGCTCACCGCCGAGGCGCAGTTCGCCAACATCACGGTCGACCAGGTCATCACCCAGATCCTGTCCGAGGTCGCGCCGCCCGCCGAGCGAGTCGCCTGAGCATGACGGTGCAGAAGCCAGGGCCGGCTCCGGGGCCGGACGCCCCGGAGCTCCCGGAGGACGTGGGCCACACGACCCGCCGAGCCGACCTCAAGCGGGGTCGGCGGACCGGACCTGCCCAGGCGCCTGCCTCGCCGTTGGTGACGCCGTCGCCGTTGGCGCCTCCTCCGTATGCCGGGTCGCCCGCTCAGTCGGGCGGTCGGCCAGCTGCGAGCGGTATTCGTCCCCGCCGGCTGCCCACGCTGCCCTCCATCACCGTGACCCGGCCCAAGCTGCCGACGTCGCTCACCCGTGCGGGGGCGCGTGCCTCGGGCGCGCTGGCGGGGCGCACCGAAGGGATCCGCAGCGCCACCCGACCCGGGTGGGCCCCCGTGGCGGCCTTCCTGGGGTGGGTGTCCTCGCTGGGCTGGAGCATCCTCTCGCTGGGACTGGCGTGCTGGCTGGTGGCTGCCCTGACCGACTGGGACGAGTGGGCCATGATCGGTGCGGCGGCGATCGCCCTCGTGGTGTGTTGTGCCTTGATGGCCGTGGGGCGCACCCGCGTGCGGATCGACACCGAGGTCGACCCGTTGCGCGTCACCGTCGGCGAGCCGGCCACAGGCCGCATCTCGGTCACCAACGAGTCCAGGCGCGGCATGCTGCCCCTGCTGGTCGAGCTGCCCGTGGGGATCACGGCGGCCCGCTTCACGCTGCCGCCCCTGGGGTCGGGCAAGGCCCACGAGGAGCTGTTCGTCGTCCCGACGGAGCGCCGTGGCGTCATCCCGGTCGGGCCGGCCTCGACCATCCAGGGTGACCCGCTGGGCATCGTGCGACGGGCCCTGCGCTGGACCGACGTCACCGAGCTCTTCGTGCATCCCCGGACGGTGTCGCTGGAGAGCCTCGGCGCGGGGCTGCTGCGCGACCTCGAGGGTGAGACCACCCAGGAGATGTCGATGTCCGACCTGGCCTTCCACGCCCTGCGCGAGTACCAGCCGGGCGACGACCGGCGCTACATCCACTGGCGCTCGTCGGCCAAGGCGGGTCGCCTGCTGGTGCGCCAGTTCCTCGACACCCGCCGCTCGCACCTGACGATCGTCGTCGACGTCGATCCCGAGAAGTACGCCGCCGGTGAGGAGGACGCCGAGACCGCGATCTCGGTGGCGGCCTCGGTGGGCAAGCGCGCCCACATGGACGAGCAGGACTTCACCATCGTCTGCCGCGACTCCACCGCCTCCCGCACGAGCGCGCCCCTGGCCATGGATGCGCTCGCGCGCGTCGAGCTCGGCCGCAGCGACCTCTACGCCATGGCCGGCGAAGGCCTGTCCCTCGCCCCCGACACCTCCATGGTCGTGCTCGTCACCGGATCGGCCACCCCGTTCATCCAGGTCCAGCGAGCCCTGGGCCGGTTCGAGACGGAGGTCCTGCGGGTGGCCTTGACCATCGACCGCGACCAGCGCGTCGGGGTCAAGAACGTCGGAGGCATCACCCTCATGAACATCCACGGCCTGGCCGACCTGCCTGCCGTCCTGATGGGGGTGATGGCGGCATGAGTGCCAACCCCCTCGCCCCTCCCCGCGAGTCGATGCTGCCCACCGAGCGCACCGGCGCCGACCGCCGGGCCAGCCTGCGCGCGACCCTGCTCCCCTCGCGTGACGACCTCGTCGACCTCGGGTTCACGGCGCTGCTGGTCGCCTTGGCGCTGTGGGGTTTCCGCACCGTGTTCTTCGGCTGGGAGTGGCTCCTCGCGGCCGTCGGCGGCCTGCTGCTCGGCCTGCTCGTCGCCCACGTGGTGACGGCCTTCCGGCTGCCGGCGGTGGTCACCATGCTCGGTCTCGCCGCGGCATACCTCGTCCTGGGCGGGCCGCTCGCGGTCCGTGACCACCTCGCCCTCGGGGTGTTCCCCACGGGGCGCACGGTCCACGACCTCGCAGCGGCCGCGGTGCACGGGTGGAAGCGCCTGCTGACCCTGCTCCCGCCGGTCGATGCCACCGTCACCCTGCTCGCCCTCCCGCTCATCGTCGGCCTGGTCGGCGCGGCCGTCACCTACACCGTGGCTCGCCGCCGCAGCCACGGGTATGCCGTCGTGCTGCCTCCGCTGGCCGCCCTCGCCCTGACCATCGCGCTCGGCACCCTCGAGCCCGCTTCCCTGGTCGCGCAGGGGGCCGCCTTCGGGCTGGCCGCGATCGGCTGGATGATCGTGCGCAGCACCCGGTCGCGCCCGCCCCTGCAGAACGGCGCGGGGCGCGGGGCCCGGCTGGGCATCGGCACCGGGCTGCTCGCCCTGGCCGCGGTCGCGGGACTGGTCGCGGGTCCGCACCTGCCGGGCACCGACGGGGAGCTGCGCCGGGTCGCCCGCACCGAGGTGGTGCCGCCGTTCGACATCGCTGCCTTCCCGAGTCCCCTGGCCGGCTTCCGCAAGTACACCGAGCCCAACGAGGCCAAGCTCTGGGACACCGCGCTGATGCGCATCACCGGAGCCCCCGCCGGGACCCCGGTGCGGTTCGCCACGCTCGACAACTACGACGGCAGCGTGTGGGGCGCCGGCTCGCGGGCCGGCGAGGACTCGCCCGATCCGGGCACCGCGTTCCAGCAGGTGGGGGAGCGGGTGAGCGCCCAGGGTGAGGGCACGCCGGCCACGTTGCGGGTGACCATCCCCGAGGGTGGTTACTCCGACGTCTGGCTGCCCACGGTGGGTCAGGTGACGGGGGTGCAGTTCGGCGGCGTCCGGGCCGACCTGCTGGCGTCGCGGTTGTGGCTCAACACCGACACCAGCACCGCGATCGTGCCCGACCGGGTCAGCCCTGGCGACCGCTACACGATGGACGTGCTGCTGCCGACCGAGGTCGTGCGCGACAAGCTCCCCGAGAGTCTGTCGCCTGCCAGCGGCAACCTCGCGCAGAGCCAGGAGCTCGGGTTCCTCGACTCCAAGATCGACGCCTGGACCGGCAATGCCGCGAGCCCGTGGGAGGAGCTGCGGGCGGTCGCCACCGCCATGCGGGGCGACGGGGCCTACACCGACGGAGGCACCAAGAACTCGGTCGAGAGCTACTACCTGCCCGGGCACTCCCGCGGACGCCTCGCCCGCTTCGTCGGTGCGACCCAGCTGGCCGGCAACGACGAGCAGTACGCCGCGACGCTCGCGCTGGTGGCCAACCGCTTCGACATCCCGACCCGCGTGGTCATGGGTGCCGAACTGCCCGAGGGCGGCGTCGTCAGGGGCCGCGACGTCCACGCCTGGGTGGAGGTGCAGGACAACACCGGTGTGTGGATCCCGTTGCTGTCCAAGACCTTCCTGCCCGACCGCAACCAGAAGCCCAACCAGCTGCAGTCCAAGACCGAGGAGCAGAAGGTCGGTGCGCTCGTGCCACCACCGGCAGGGGTCAACCCACCGAGCGTGCTGCAGGGTCCCGACCAGGCCCAGAACGCCGTCAACCTCAAGAAGCCCCCGAAGAAGCTGTTCGACCCCTCGGCCTGGCCGTCCTGGCTGCGGTTCCTGGTCTTCTACGTCGTGCTGCCGCTCCTGGTCCTCGTCGCGCTCTACGGAGGGATCCGCGGGGCCAAGGCCTGGCGCCGGCGCCGGCACGCCACCCGGGGCACCGCGACCGCGCGGGTCGCGTGGGCGTGGGACGACCTGATGAACTCGGCCAAGTCCTTCGGCCACTCCCTGCCACAGCGGTCGACCCGACTCGAGCAGGCCGCTGCCCTCCACCGACTGCCGACCGCGAACGCCCTTGCCGTGCAGGCGAATGCGTTGATCTTCGGCCCCGGCACCCCCGAGGTCGCCGATGCCGAGGGCTACTGGACCGCGACCAACCAGGCCCGCCGTGACCTGCGGGCCAACTGCGACTTCTGGCGACGCCTGCGCTCCGATGTCGACCCCCGTCCGCTGCTCGCCCGCGGGCCGGAGATCCCCGGCGCGGGCAGACGCTCGCTCCCGACGTTCGCCACCCTGACCCGGAGGACTGCCACCCCGTGAAGCTGAAGTTCACCCTGCGATCCCCCGGCGACGTCGACACCGACCTCGTGGCCACCGTCGACGGCACCACCACGGTGGGGCAGCTCGCCGAGTACCTCGTCCTCTCCGACCCGTCACGCGCAGCCGACGCCGCGGTGCCGGGTCAGGGGCATGGTCAGGGGCAGGGCCTCGGTGACCTCACCCTGTCCCACGTGGCCGACGGCTACCGCGCCGTCGACGCGCGCGCCACCATCGCCGAGAGCGGACTGCGCTCCGGCGCCCACGTCGCGGTCACCCGACGCACCGAGGGATATGCCGACCGCGGCCAGTCCGTGGCCACCGCCGTGATCGTGGCGGGGCCGGACGCCGGCCGCGAGGTCCCGCTCGGTGCCGGCACGGCATACCTCGGTCGCGGTCGCGGCTGCGAGATCCAGCTGGGCGACGCCCAGGTGTCGCGCCGCCACGCGCGGCTGCTGGTGACCGACATCGTCGAGGTCATCGACCTCGGCTCCTCCAACGGCGTGCAGGTGCAGGGGCAGCAGGTCGACCGGGCCGTGCTGCGCAGTGGCGACCGGTTCACGATCGGCGAGACCGAGGTCGAGGTGCGCATCGCCGGTGGCAACACCGGCCTGGCGGCCGCGCGGGGCACCTCCCTTCCGTTCTCGCGCTCGCCGCGGATCGCGCCGCTCTACGTCGGCCACGAGTTCCCGGTGCCGGCGCTGCCCGAGCGGCCCAAGCCGGAGCGACCCCCGTGGATCGCGGCCGCGGTGCCGATGCTCATGGGCGTGGCCCTGGCGGTGGCACTGACGAACCCGATGTTCCTGCTGTTCATCCTGCTCACCCCCGCGATGCTGTTCGGCCACTACCTCGAGGCCCGCCGCACCGCCCGCAAGGACTACGAGCAGGCCCTGGTCGAGTTCCGCGAGGACCTCGGGATCATGGTCGAGCGGCTCACGGAGGAGCAGGAGCGCGAGGTGGTCGGGCGGCAGGCCGAACACCCGGCGAGCAGCGAGGCGGTCGAGGCGGTCGGCAGCGCCTCGAGCCTGCTGTGGACGAGGCGCCCGGGTGACCCCGGGTTCTGCGAGTTCCGCCTCGGCCTGGGCGCCCTGCCCTCGCGCAACACGCTCAAGCTGCCCGAGCTGGGCCGCTCACGGGCCGAGGCGTGGCTCGAGGCGTCGCGCGCCGTCGAGGGCAGGGGTGCCGTCGACCCGGTCCCGGTCGTCGCCGAGCCGCTGCGCAGCGGCTCCATCGGCATCTCTGGTCCGCGCCAGCGGGCTCTCGAAGCCGCCAGGGCCGTCGTCGTCCAGGCCGTGGCCCTGCACTCCCCGGCCGACCTGGTCGTGGCGGCGGTCGGATCCCCTGCCACGGCCCGCGACTGGGACTGGCTCAAGTGGGTGCCCCACACCGCGTCACCGCACAGCCCGGTCGACGCTCGGCACCTGGCGAACACCGGCCCCGCGAGCCTGTCCCTCGTCACCGAGCTCGAGGAGCTGATCGCGACCACCGAGCCGGCCCGCGAGCTGGAGGACGACGCGACCGGCCCGGTGCAGGGTGCGTTCAAGCCGCCGCGCCTGCCGGTCGGGCGGCCGGTCATCCTCCTCATCGTCGAGGACGACGCCCCGGTCGAGCGCAGCCGGCTGGTCCAGCTGGCCGAGCGCGGCTGGCGCCACGGCATCGTCGTCCTCTGGCTGTCGCCGACGACCGCGACGCTGCCGGCGGCCTGCCGGACGTTCGTCGAGCAGGGTCCCGAGCCGGGCGACGCCGTCGTCGGCTACGTCGGCGAGGCTGTGGTGCGCCTGCCCGTCACTGCCGACGCCGTGGTGGCGGAGGAGGTCGAGCGACTCGGCCGTCAGTTGGCGCCGCTCATCGACTCCGGGGTCCCCGTGGAGGACGAGAGCGACCTGCCCAGGTCGGTGTCGTTCCTCGCCGTCGTCGGCCAGGAGCTCGCCGAGGCCCCCGGGCCGGTCATCGAGCGGTGGGGGGAGAGCAGGTCGATCCTCACCGGCCCCTACGCCGCAGCCCCCGTCGCCCGCCCGAAGCCGGGGAACCTCCGCGCCGTGATCGGCCAGTCGGCCGCCGGCACCTTCTCGATCGACCTGCGTGCCGACGGCCCGCACGCGCTGGTCGGTGGCACCACAGGTGCGGGCAAGTCCGAGCTGCTCCAGGCCTGGATCCTCGGCATGGCCGTGGCCCACTCCCCGCAGCGGCTCACCTTCCTGCTCGTCGACTACAAGGGCGGTTCGGCCTTCCGCGACTGCGTCAACCTGCCGCACACCGTCGGCCTGGTCACCGACCTCTCGCCGCACCTCGTGCGTCGCGCGCTCGCCTCCCTGTCGGCCGAGCTCAAGCACCGCGAGCACATCCTGGCCCAGCACAAGGCGAAGGACCTCGCCGAGCTCGAGCGCCGCGGTGAGGTGGCCGCTCCGCCGAGCCTGGTCATCGTGGTCGACGAGTTCGCCGCCCTGGCCCAGGAGGTGCCCGAGTTCGTCGACGGGGTCGTCAACGTCGCGCAGCGCGGACGCTCCCTCGGGCTGCACCTCATCCTGGCCACGCAGCGCCCCGCGGGCGTCATCAAGGACAACCTGCGCGCCAACACCAACCTGCGGATGGCGCTGCGGATGGCCGACGAAGCCGACAGCGACGACGTGCTCGGCACGCCCGTGGCCGCCTGGTTCGACCCCGCGCTCCCCGGGCGCGCCGTGTCCAAGTCCGGTCCGGGACGGCTCACGCCCTTCCAGACGGGGTATGCCGGTGGGTGGACCACCGGCGAAGCGCCGCCTGCGTCCCTGGACGTCGAGACGCTCGGTTTCGGGATCGGCACCTCGTGGGAGCTCCCGGTGGCGGAGGACTCACACGACGTGGTCCAGGAGGACCTCGGGCCCACGGACATCCAGCGCATCGTGGCCCAGATCGGCGCCGCGCGGGAGGCCGCCGAGATCCCGGCCCCGCGCAAGCCGTGGCTGCCCGAGATGGCGCCGGTCTACGAGCTGGCCGACCTGCCGACGAGGCGACGCGACGACGAGCTCGTCATCGGCATCAGCGACGACCCGGACAACCAGACGCAGCCGCCGATCAGCTTCCGGCCCGACATCGAGGGCAACCTCGCGGTGTTCGGCGCCTCCGGTGCGGGCAAGAGTGCCTTCCTGCGCACGGTCGCCGTCGCCGCCGGCTTCACCGTCCGCGGCGGACCGTGCCACGTCTACGGCCTCGACTTCGGCAACCGCGGGCTGGCGATGCTCGAGCCGCTGCCCCACGTCGGGAGCGTCATCTACGCGAGCGACCACGAGCGGGTCGTCCGGCTGCTGACGATGCTGCGCGAGACGATCGACGAGCGCGCGCTGCGGTACTCCGCCGTCAACGCCGCCACGATCACCGACTTCCGCCGTCTCGCCGACGCGCCGGACGAGCCCCGCATCCTGGTGCTGGTGGACGGCCTCACCAGCTTCCAGGCGGCCTACGACAGCCATGCGGGACAGCGGTGGCTCGACCTGTTCACCTCGTTGGCCGGCGACGGCCGACCCGTCGGCGTCCACTTCGTGGTGACGGCGGACCAGCGCAACGGTCTCTGGGGTGGCCTCTCCTCGGCGATCCAGAGCCGGGTCGTGCTGCGCATGGCGACGGTCGACGACTACCTGTCGCTCGACGTCGCCCCGGACGTGCTCTCCCTCCACTCCGCCCCCGGACGGGCCATCGTCCACGGCCGGGAGGTCCAGATCGCGGTGCTCGGCGGCTCCGCAGACTCCACCGTGCAGGCGCGGGCCATCAACGGCTTCGCCGAAGGGGTCCGCAGGGCCGGAGTGCCGCAGGCGCCGCCGATCCTGTCGCTGCCCGAGTCGTTGTCGCTGTCCTCACTGCCGGCCACCGACGAGTCCGGCCGTCCCGCCATCGGTCTGTCGTCCACGACGATGCGCCCGATCGGCTTCGACCTGCGCGGCAGCCAGATCGTCCTGGGGCCCTCGGGCAGCGGGCGCACCACCGCCGTCCTCACGATGGCGCAGGCCGCCCTGCGGGCCCAGCTGGGGCTGCGGTGCTGGCTGTTCAGCCCGCGTCGGTCGCTGCTCACCAGGGCGACGGGACTGTGGACCGAGACCGCGGTCGGCGTCGACGAATGCCGGGCCCTGGCCAAGCGGCTCAAGGACGCGGTCGTCGAAGCCGGACCGGGTGGAGCCTCCATGCTGGTCGTCGTCGAGCGCACCCAGGACTTCGACGGGTCGATGGCCGAGGACGAGCTGGTCGAGCTGTTCAAGGCACTCATCAACTCTGAGCAATGCGTTGTGACAGAGGCGGACTCGGGCTTCTACAACTCCAACTACGGCATGGCCGGCTCGCTCAAGACCTCTCGTTCCGGGCTGTCGCTGCAACCCAGTGGCGACGAGGCGTCGGCCTTCGCCACCGACTACCGCGGGGTCAGCCGGGACCAGCTCCTGGAGGGCCGTGGCTTCCTGGTCCGGCGGGGGAACCCGGGACTTCTGCAGGTGGCCCTGCCGCTGTCGGTGGGGAGTCCTCCCCATTGAGCCCACTGACGATCCACCCATAGTTTGTGCGCACCAAGGCTTTTCGCATCACCACCACATCACACACGACGGCGAGCGCAGCAGGCACTCGCACCGAGAAGAGGGGAACTGACATGGCTGAACTGTCCATGCAGACGGGCGTCGCCCGCACGCAGGCCGGCGTCCTTGACGACTCCGCGCAGAAGATCAAGAAGGCGAAGACCGAGATCGACGACCTGATCGGCCAGCTCAAGAGCAGCTGGTGGGGTGAGGACCAGAAGAAGTTCGAGACCAAGTGGAACGGCGCGTATGCCGCGGACCTCACCAAGGCCTCGACCGGCCTGAGCAAGGCCGCGGACCAGATCCGCACCGAGGCCAAGCAGCAGGACCAGACCTCCAACTGAACCAGCCCTGACCAACCACGAACTTCGTAGAAGGAGAACAACCATGCTTCCCACTCCCGATGGTGGCAGCGGCGGCGGCGGCGGCGAGAAGAAGGGAATGGACCCGGCCAAGGTCCAGGACATCGCTTCGCGCCTCGGCAAGGCCAAGGCCGACCTGCAGCACGCCAAGCAGGACGCCGACCAGGCGGCCAACAAGCTGCACAGCGCCTGGCACGGCCCGGACTCCAACCGGTTCCAGTCCTCGTGGAAGTCGGACTCGAACAACATCGACCAGTGCGTCCTCGACGTCACCGAGATGCACAAGCGGCTGCAGGCCGAGCTCGCCGAGCAGAAGGCCACCTCGAACTAGAGCCACGCACCCGGTGGCCGCCCCTTGGTTCACAGGGGTGGCCGCCGGCGTGACCTCGACCCACCACGTGCCCCACACGGCACCTCGCGCAAAGGCAGAGCACCATGGGCGGCACGGACAAGAAGGGCATGGAGAACCAGAAGGTTCGCTCCATCGCCGAACAGCTGTCTCGAGTGCACCGCGACCTGACCGACGCCACTGCCAACGCCGAGAAGGCCGTGCGACAGCTGCGCTGGGTGTGGGAGGGCGACGACGCGACCACGTTCTTCAACGCCTGGCCCACGACCAGGAACACCTTGGACCTCAGCACCGGGGGCGTCGACGAGCTCGCCAAGAAGCTGCGTGAGGAGGTCGGCGAGCAAGAGCTGACCTCTGGAGTCGCGGGCACCGGCGGCGACAGCGACGGTGACGGCATCCCCGACCGCGACGACCGCGACGACGACAACGACGGTGTCCCCGACGAGCGGGACGACGACGGCGACAACGACGGGGTCCCCGACGAGGAGGATCCCGACTTCCACGACTTCGACGGCGACCCCGACGTGGTGCCGGGCGAGGGTCACCCGCTCCCCGGCGACGAGGACGGTGGCGTTCCCTACAGCGGCGACCCGCTCGACGAGGACGGCGACGGCACTCCCGACACCGAGGACACCGACGACGACAACGACGGCATCCCCGACGAGGACGACCCGGAGCACCGGGACGACACGCCGAGTCCGTTCGACGCGGTCGAGGTGAACGTCGGCATGACGCTCGCCGAGGGCGACCAGGAGCTGTGGGACGAACAGCTCGCCGGTCACACCTGGGGCGACGAGGACGGAAACCACCTCTCCGTCGAGGCGCTGGGCACCGACGCCAGCGCGGACTACCAGGCCGGCTTCTCGCAGGACGGGCTCGTGCTCGCTGGCGGCGTCACGGCCGGCGCCTACGTCGCCAAGGTCAGTGGTGCCTACTCGAACAGCTACGGCACCGCCGCCGAGGGCAAGGCCTTCGTCGGTGCGGAGGGCAACGCTGACGCCGGCTTCACGCTGGGCGCCGACGGGGCCAAGGCCACCCTGGGTGGCGAGGCCTTCGCCGGCGGCAAGGCCGAGGGGTCCGTGAGCCAGGACCTCGGCCCGGTCGATGTCGGAGTCGGGGGCGAGATCTCCTACGGCATCGGTGCCCACGCGGAGGCTGACGCCGAGTTCAGCAGCGACAACATCGGTGTCTCGGTGGACATCGGAGCCACCCTCGGCCTCGGTGGTGGCATCAAGCTCGACATCGGGTTCGACCCGCCGTGGTAGCCCCACCCGCACGATGTGATGGCATGGCAGCACCCGCCCGGCAGACCCCACTCCTCACCCTGCGGTACGCAACACTCTCCCCCTGCGGTACGCAACACTCTCCCTGCGGTACGCAACGAAAGGTCCCGACGAGATGACCACCCTGACCTACCCCTCCGAGCGTTTCCCCGCACCCCCGTCGGTCAGCCTCGACGTCCCGGACACCTGGGAGCCGGTCTCGGTCCCCGCCGTAGCCCTCGCGGCACGGCAGGCCGAGCAGAACGCCGACTTCACGCCCAACGTCATCGTGCGCCTGGGGACCCGGCCGGCTCTCGACCAGGTCTCCGACGCGGTCATGGAGCTGCGGGCCAGCACCGAGAACCGGCCGGGGGCCCAGATCGCCGAGGCGCGGCCGATCCAGCTCGACGGGCTGGAGTTCCACCGCGTCGACCTGTCGTGGACCGATGCGCAGTTCGGCGTGATCCACCAGGTGCACGCGTTCGCCAGCCTCCAGCGCGACGAGGCCGTCCAGGACTTCGTGCACATCACCGGGTCGGCGGGCGGTCAGGGCGGCGAGACCGACCTGGCCCTCGTGGAGCAGGTCATCGCGTCCGCCCGCGTCACCCGCTGACCCGACCGCTCGCGACTTGTTGCGTCCTGCTGGTCACCCGACCCGCATTTGCGGGGTCCCGTGACAATCTGCGGGCAACAAGTCGAAGAGGGTCGGGACTTGTTGCCTCCTGCTGGTCACCCGACCCGCATTTGCGGGGTCCCGTGACAATCCGCGGGCAACAAGTCGCGGCAGCATGGTGCCCCCGCGGCATACGAAAGGGGCACCTCCCGCGTGGTGCGGAAGGTGCCCCTTTCGTATGCCGTGAGGCGCTGGGGTCAGCGCTCTTCGGTGCCGGCGATGAAGGCCTCGAGCTTGGTGCGGCCCTCGGTGTCCTCGCGCTGCACGGGCGGGGACTTCATGAGGTAGGACGAGGCGCTGATGAGCGCGCCGCCGATGCCACGGTCCTTCGCGATCTTGGCCGCACGGATGGCGTCGATGATGATGCCGGCCGAGTTGGGGGAGTCCCAGACCTCGAGCTTGTACTCGAGGTTCAGCGGCACGTCGCCGAACGCGCGACCCTCGAGGCGGACGTAGGCCCACTTGCGGTCGTCGAGCCACGCGACGTAGTCGGACGGGCCGATGTGGACGTTGCGGCTGTCGGTCAGACCCGCGAGGGCGCCCGTCAGGTTGGACGTGACGGCCTGGGTCTTGGAGACCTTCTTGGACTCCAGGCGCTCGCGCTCGAGCATGTTCTTGAAGTCCATGTTGCCGCCGACGTTGAGCTGGTAGGTGCGGTCCAGCGTGACGCCGCGGTCCTCGAACAGCTTGGCCATCACGCGGTGCGTGATGGTGGCGCCGACCTGCGACTTGATGTCGTCACCGATGACCGGGACGCCAGCGGCCTCGAACTTCGCGGCCCACTCGGGGTCGGAGGCGATGAAGACGGGCAGGGCGTTGACGAAGGCCACGCCCGCGTCGATCGCGCACTGCGCGTAGAACTTGTCAGCGACCTCGGAGCCCACCGGGAGGTAGGAGACGAGCACGTCGGCCTTGGTGTCCTTGAGGACCTGGACGATGTCCACGGGCTCGGCGTCGGACTGCTCGATGGTCTGGGCGTAGTACTTGCCGATGCCGTCGTAGGTGTGACCGCGCTGCACGGTGACGCCAGTGGGCGGCACGTCGGCGATGCGGATGGTGTTGTTCTCGGAGTTGCCGATGGCCTCGGAGAGGTCGAAGCCGACCTTCTTGGCGTCCACGTCGAAGGCGGCGACGAACTCGACGTCCTTGACGTGGTACTCACCGAACGTGACGTGCATGAGCCCGGGGACGTTGCCTGCCGGGTCGGCGTCCTTGTAGTACTCGACACCCTGAACCAGCGAGCTGGCGCAGTTGCCGACGCCAACGATGGCGACGCGAACGGATCCCATGGGAATACTCCTTCAGTTGTTAGAGGTGATGCTCGAGGGTGGTGCTAGGGGGGTTTGGGGCAGTGGTGCTTGGTCGAGAGATGGTGCAGGTGCAGCGGTATGCAGCGTGGTCGCCGAGGCGGGGACGTTGCGCTCGGCGGTGATCAGCTCGTTGAGCCAACGGACCTCGCGCTCGGCGGAGTCCAGTCCGTGCCGCTCGAGGGCGGTGGTGTAGGTGTCGAAGCGCTCGCGGTTCTTGGCCGAGCTGGTGCGGATGTTGTCCAACCGCTCCTCCAGCCGGCTGCGGCGTCCCTCGAGGATGCGCAGCCGGACCTCGGCCTCGGTGCGGGCGAAGAAGGCCAGGTGGACGTCGAAGGTGTCGTCCTCCCACGCGGTCGGCCCGGCTTCCTTGACCAGCTCCTGGAAGTGCTCCTTGCCGTCCGCGGTGAGCTCGTAGACGATGCGTGCCCGCCGGGAGCCGGAGGTGGCCGCCGCGTGCTGGGTGCCCGTCGCCTCGGCGATCAGTCCCTGGTCGGTCAGCCCGCGCAGGCACGGGTAGAGCGTGCCGTAGGACAGGGCGCGGAAGACGCCGAGCGCCGCGTTGAGGCGCTTGCGCAGCTCGTAGCCGTGCATGGGGCTCTCGTGCAGCAGCCCGAGGACGGCGAACTCGAGGAGTTCGGATCGACGGCTCATGACTGGTCAGCACCTCCCCTTCGCGATCGGCAGACGGACCTCGTCCGTGGTGGTCACCGGGTGTTCGACGACAGGGACAGCGTACACCAGATATATCGAGCCGATATATCTGGGGAACGCTCCGCGCCGAGCGGGCCCCGCGGCATACCCGGGGCACCGAATGCACGATTCAGATCGGCGGCAGTCATACTGAGGGCCACTTGACTGCGCGCAAGGGCGGCCCGAGGGCCGTGGCCTGCGCCAGCTGTATGCCGATCGGGAAGGTCACATGAGTACCTCACGTCCGAAGACGCGAGCCCAGGCCAAGGCCGGCCAGGCCCGCCGCGCCAAGGCAGCCAAGGCGGCCCAGCCCAAGGGTGGCGCCGGCAAGCGGTGGGCCAAATGGCTCGGCATCACGGCGCTGGCGGGGTTCCTGCTCCTCGCGATCGGCTTCTTCGTCGCCTACTCGATGATCGACGCACCCAAGCCGAACGACCTGGCGGCTGCCCAGGCCTCGATCATCTACTACGCCGACGGCAAGACCGAGATCGACCGGATCAGTGAGGTCAACCGCGAGTCCGTGCTGCTCAAGCAGGTGCCCAAGGCAGTGCAGGAGGCCCACCTGGCTGCGGAGGACCGCAACTTCTACCAGAACTCCGGGATCAGCCCGACCGGCATCCTCCGTGGTGCGTGGACGACCCTGCGCGGCGGCACCGCCCAGAGCGGGTCGACGATCACGCAGCAGTACGTCAAGAACTACTTCCTGACCCAGGACCAGACCCTGTCGCGCAAGGGCAGGGAGATCATCATCTCCATCAAGATCGCCAAGCAGCAGTCCAAGGACCAGATCCTCGAGAACTACCTCAACACGATCTACTACGGCCGCGGGGCGTTCGGCATCCAGACGGCGTCGAAGGCCTACTTCAACAAGGACGTCTCCAAGCTGACCCCGTCCGAGGGCGCACTGCTCGCGTCGGTCGTCAAGGGACCGTCCTTCTTCGACCCCGGTCTCGGGGACTCCCAGAAGGCCAACGCCGAGGCCCGCTGGAAGTACGTCATGGACGGCATGGTCACCGAGGGCTGGCTGACGCCTCAGGCGCGGGCCGAGGCGACGTTCCCGAGCAAGTCCTTGGTGAAGTACGCGCCCAACAAGAATGCTGCCGGACCCAACGGCTTCATCACCGACGCCGTCAAGCGTGAGCTGAAGGCCAAGCTCAAGCTCACCGACACCGACATCGACAAGGGTGGCTACCGCATCGTCACCACGATCGACCAGAAGGCGCAGAAAGCCGCGGTCGACGCCGTCAAGGCCCGGATGCCCAAGGGCAAGGGCACGTCCTCGCTGCGGGTCGGGCTGACCTCGATCAAGCCCGGCGACGGAGCCGTGGTCGCGATGTACGGCGGTGCGGACTACCAGAAGGAACAGTTCAACACCGCCACCCAGGCCACCATGCAGGCTGGGTCGACGTTCAAGATCTTCAGCCTGCTGGCCGCCCTGTCCCAGGACAAGCCGATCAGCACCAAGACCAAGTTCGACGGCCGGAGCCCGCAGTACTTCAAGGAATTCGAGGACTCCAAGGCCAAGACCGATTTCCTGCGCCGCGGGGGTGTCCGCAACTTCGGGCCGGGCTCGGGCGAGCAGTTCGGCAACATCGACCTGCGCACGGCCACCGGCCACTCCGTCAACACCGTCTACGCGCAGCTCAACATCAAGGTCGGGCCCAAGGCCACGCGCGACGCCGCGGTCGCAGCGGGTCTCCCGGAGAAGGGCCTGGGAACCAACTACGCCAACGTCCTCGGCACGTCGCACGTGACGGTGACGGACATGGCCAACGCGTACGCGACGATCGCGTCGCAGGGCACCAGGGTGACGCCGTACTACATCCGCACCGTGAAGGGTGGACCCGGCGACCTGAGCTACAAGGCCAAGCCGGTCAAGAAGGCGGCCTTCGACAAGGACGTCATGGCCGACACCGTCGATGCGATGGAGCAGGTCGTCAAGGACGGCACCGCCGTCTATGCCCAGAACCTCGGCCGCCCGGTTGCCGGCAAGACCGGCACCACGACCGACAACAAGGCGGCCTGGTTCGACGGGTTCACCCCGCAGCTGGCCACCGCGGTCGGCATCTACAGCACCGGCCCCAAGGGCGAGGAGCTGTCGATGAACGACGTCCCCGGCGTCGGGGAGCTCACTGGCGCGACCGTGCCGCTGCACATCTGGACCGACTTCATGACCGCAGCGCTCAAGGGCCAGAAGGTCGTCGACTTCCCCAAGCGCGCCGGCCTCGGTGACGACCAGGTGCCTACCCCGACACCGACGACCACGACCACGACGACGACCACCACCACGACGACCCCGCCGACGACCACGACGACGACGCCCACCCAGACCAAGACCAACGGCACCGGCAAGCCGACGGCCACCATTCCGGCGCCGACGACGATCACGCTCGGCGCCGGCGGACCACCCCCGACGACACAGTGACCGGGCCGTACGACCAGGCGCCGGCCGTCGCGTCGACGTCGGACCTGTTGCCCAGTGGTGCGCTGGCGGTCGCCGGCGGGCCACTGGGCCGGCACGCCTCGGCCCGGGCGGTCTCGTGGGCCGCCACCGTCGTGCCGCTGCTCGTCGCCACGGCTGCGACCATGGCGCTATCGGTGGCGGAGCGCGCCCACTGCATCCAAAAGGGCTGGAGCGGCTCGGACCAGTTCTGGCACGCCTGCTTCTCCGACCTGCCGGCGCTCTACCAGCTGGGCAACCTCGACGACGGCCTGGCGTCCTACCTCGGTGGCGACGGCGCACGGGCCGACCACCCGGTGCTCACGGGTTCGGTAATGGCCTGGGTGGGAGGTCTGGTGCCGGACGGGTCGTTCCTCGACCAGACCCGGTGGTACTTCGCCCTGTGGGCACTGCTCGGCACGGCCCTCGCCGTCGCCATCGTCTACCTCACCGCCGCCTCCCGGCCGCTGCACTCGACGAACGCGGCGCAGGTCGCGCTCAGCCCCGTGCTGCTGCTCACGGCGATGCTGTCGCCCGACATCTTCGGCGTGGCCCTGGCCAGCGCCGGCATCTGGGCCTGGAGCCGGCGCCGCCCCGCGCTGGCCGGCGCCCTGCTGGGTCTGGCTGTCGCCGCCCGCACCTACCCCGCCCTCATCCTCCTCGCGCTGGTCGTCCTGGGGCTGCGCACCGGTCGCCTCGAGGCGGTCGGCCGGACCCTGGTGGCCGCGGCCGGGGCCGTTGGCGTGGTCCTGCTGCCGTTCCTGGTCGCGAACCCGGGCGCCATCGTGGTCCCGTACGAGAGGTGGTGGGACAGCGCGGCCGGTCTGGGCTCCGTGTGGATGGTGCCCGATCTGGTCGGTCATCCCCTGCCGAACGGAGCCAGCACCCTGCTCGCGGTGGTCGGCCTGGTGCTGGCGGTGCTGACCGGCGCGCTGTTCGCGCTGAGCACCCGACGTCGGCCCACGCTGGCCGAGGTCGCCCTCGTCCTCGTCGCCCTCGCCCTCCTGTCAGGCAAGACCTTCCCGGTGCAGTCCTCGCTGTGGCTGCTGCCGCTGGTGGCGCTGTGCGGGCTGCGCTGGCGGGACCACCTGCTGTGGGCAGGGGCCGAGGCCCTCCACTTCGTCGCCGTCTGGCTCTACGTCGGCGGCCTGTCCAAGCCCGACCGGGGTCTCCCGGCCGGGTGGTATGCCGTGGCCCTCGCCTTGCGCGTCGTCGCCGTCGGCTACCTCGTCTGGCGGGTCTGGCACACCGCCGCCCAGCGCGCCGAAGCCCCCGAGCCCTCCCCCGAACTGGCGCCTGACGCGGCATACCCCGACGCCGGGAGTCTGAAGGATCACCCGGGTCTGGGTGCGGACGATCCTTCAGAGTCGGCGGGCAACGAGGACTCTGACGCGGTGGTGGACGAGCTCGCGGGCGACTTCACCGACGCCCCCGACCAGCTGCTCGTCCGCCTCGCCTAGCGGGCCGACGACGACATATTCGCTGCGCTGCGACGAAGGAGTGGCGCAGGGAGGAGTGGGCCCAAACCAGGCGGGCCGACCTGCAACCTGAGCACCCCAGGGGGCGCCCAGGTTGCAAGAGAAGTAGTGCCTGTGGATGACGATTCGGCGTTGTCCGTGCGGGCCGGTACTCTTTGTCAGGTTCCCCAGCGGCGCGCCTCGACGGTGCTTTCGCAGGGGATCGCACTGCAACCCTCCTGTCACGGAAACGCCGTGACCGCCATAGACCAAAGGAGGCGGGTTATCAGCATGCGTCAGTACGAACTCATGGTCATCCTCGACCCCGAGCTCGACGACCGGACCGTCGCGCCGTCGCTCGACAAGTTCCTCACCGTCGTCACCAAGGACAAGGGCACCGTCGACAACATCGACATCTGGGGCCGCCGTCGCTTGGCGTTCGAGATCAAGAAGAAGGCCGAGGGCATCTACGCCGTCGTCAACTTCACCGCAGAGCCGGCCACGGCCAAGGAGCTGGACCGTCAGCTCGGCCTCAACGAGTCGGTCATGCGCACCAAGCTCCTGCGCCCCGGCGCCTGAGCTGCACCGATCTGAATCTGTTCACTGAACTGAATTCGTTCCACTAGCTCCACCGACCTGACCCAAACGAACAGGGGACCTGCTCCATGGCTGGCGACACCATCATCACCGTCATCGGCAACATCACCGGCGACCCTGAGCTGCGCTTCACCCCCTCGGGTGCTGCCGTCGCGAACTTCACCGTGGCCTCGACGCCGCGGCAGTTCGACCGGCAGTCCAACGAGTGGAAGGACGGCGAAACGCTGTTCATGCGCTGCTCGGTGTGGCGTGACGCGGCGGAGAACGTCGCCGAGTCGCTGCAGCGGGGCACTCGCGTGCTCGTCACCGGTCGCCTGAAGTCTCGCTCGTACGACACCAAAGAGGGCGAGAAGCGCACCGTCATGGAGCTCGAGGTCGACGAGGTCGGCCCCTCCCTGCGCTACGCCACGGCGAAGGTCAACAAGACCCAGCGCGGCGGAGCAGGCGGCGGCGGCTTCGGCGGCTCCGGTGGCGGCCAGGGTGGTGGCCAGGGTGGCTCGCAGGAGGACCCGTGGGCGACCGGTCCGTCCGGTGGCCAGCAGTCCGCTCCGCAGTCGGCACCCCAGGGTGGCGGCCAGCAGGGTGGCGGGTGGGGCGGCGGCGCGCCGTCCTACGACGAGCCCCCGTTCTGATCAGTCACAGACACAGATCACTCGGTATACCGGGTGGTGAGCTTCCGCAGGGGAGCCGGCCACGCGGCATACCCACCGCTTGAACAGCTTTTTCTTTGAAGACGTGAAACACACCATCCCTGGGAGACCAGGGCTCATCCGCTGAGACTCTCAGCAGAAGGAGAGCACCACGATGGCCAAGCCCGTTGTGCGCAAGCCCAAGAAGAAGGCCAACCCGCTGAAGGCGGCGAAGGTCGAGAACATCGACTACAAGGACACTGCGCTGTTGCGCAAGTTCATCTCCGACCGCGGCAAGATCCGCGCGCGTCGGGTGACCGGTGTGTCCGTCCAGGAGCAGCGACTCATCGCCACCGCGGTCAAGAACGCCCGCGAGATGGCGCTGCTGCCCTACTCGAGCTCGTCCCGCTGAGCTCGGGCGCTAGGAGGATCTGAACCATGAAGGTGATTCTGACGCACGAGGTCTCGAGCCTCGGCAACCCCGGTGACGTCGTCGACGTCAAGGACGGCTACGCCCGCAACTTCCTGTTCCGCCGTGGCTTGGCCACCGCGTGGACCAAGGGTGGGCAGAAGCAGGTCGACTCGATCAACAAGGGCCGTGAGGTCCGTGCGATCAACTCCCTCGAGGAGGCCAAGTCGATCAAGGGCAACCTCGAGAACAAGGCCGTCAAGGTCGTGGCCCACGCTGGTGACTCCGGTCGCCTGTTCGGTGCCATCTCGACCGCCGACATCGCCGCTGCCGTGAAGGCGGCCGGTGGCCCGGAGCTCGACAAGCGCAAGATCGAGGTCACGACCCCGATCAAGTCCGTCGGCAGCCACGAGGCGCTCATCCGCCTGCACCCCGAGGTGCAGGCCAAGGTGACGCTCGACGTCGTCGCCGGCTGACCCAGCCGCTCAATCACGAAGGCCCGGCTCCCGCTGCACGCGGGGCSGGGCCTTCGTCATGCTGGAGGTGTCAGCTGCCGTATAGTGCGCGAACGCCGGCGCCGTCGCTGGCCTGGAACTGCAGGTTGGTCGAGCCGCCGTTGCACTGCGGGTAGTGCATGATCGAGGAGCTGTCGTACGGCGTCAGGGGACGCCAGTTGTTGTCCTCGAAGCAGGTGCCGGCCTCGGGGCGGGTGTGCTCGTGCCGGAAGCCGAGGGTGTGGCCGAGTTCGTGGCCGAGGATGTTGGCCGGGGTCCAGGTGCCGGACGTCCAGATCGAGTCGTCGACGAGCACGTTGCGCGAGCGCTTGGCGGTGCTGGGGAAGAAGGCGCGCGCGATGTACTGCGTGGTCGACACGGGCTCCACCGAGAACAGCACCGAGTTGTTGCGGGTGTTGCAGTTGCCGTCCTGGGCCGGCACGTAGACGAAGTTCACCTTCGAGGAGGCTGCCTCCCACAGGCCGGCGCCACCGGCCATGGCCTGGACGATGCCGCTGTGGTTGGTCCCGAACTTCGTGCTCACGCAGTAGGTCAGGTTGGCGACCTGCGACGCGCTCCACTTGTCGTCGGCTCCGCCCACCGTGTTGACGATGAGCGAGTCGGAGTCGGTCCTCGGGGCCTTGGGGTCGACCATGCCGTCGTAGAACTTGCGCATCCCGCCGTTGCTGGCCTCGGGCTCGTCACCGTTGACGATGTACTGGCCGTCCAGGTCGACGTAGCTCGAGCCGAGGAACTCCTGGAAGGACGGGACCGCACCGGTCGTGGCGTCCAGAGGTGCACCGGAGGCCGAGGTGATGGCTCCGGTCATGGCGAACGCGGCGGCGGCGGCCGCCGCAGTCATGCGAAGTGGAGTGCGAGTCATGGGGTTTCTCCTCTTGGGCGTGCGGGCCCATGGTGGGGTTCGCTGCGGTGGCAGCCCGGCCAACGCTAGGAATCGGTGCCCCGGCACGGGGCCAGCGGATGCCCCCAAATCGGCATAGTTCCGGCCAAGGGGTGGTCAAGCGGGCTGACCAGGGGGCCTGTGGAAGCGGCCGCGACCGGGACTGGATGACGAGAACGACGGGCGCGTCGGGGCTGACTGCCGGACGCCGGGCGCGATGGCACCCCCAGGGGCGATGGGACAGAATCGGCGCATGACACCACGCGTGGCGATCGCGGCGACCGGACCGGCGTCTGCCGAGGCCGGCCTTGCCGCCGCCGCAGCCGGGGGCAATGCCGTCGACGCGGCTATCGCGGCCATGGTCTCGGCGATGACGACGGAGCCAGGGATCGTGTCGGCCGCGGGTGGTGCGTTCGTCAGTGTCTGGCCCGCCGGGGGCGACCCCGAGGTGATCGACGGCAACGTCGAGATGCCCGGGCGTGGGTTGGACCCGTCGCGGTTCGGGGAGGGGTTGCGTGAGGTCACCACCTCCTACGGCGGCGGCCTCACCTTGTATGCCGGCCACGGCTCGGTCGCGACGCCCGGCGCCTTCGCGGCCCTGGGGGTCGCCCACGACCGGCATGGCGCGGCGACGTGGCGAGACGTGCTGGCCCCCAGCGTCGCCGCGGCCAGGACGGGCTTCGTCATCGGTGGCGCGGCGGCGAGCTATCTCGCCATCACCGGGGAGGCGGTCTTCGGGTGGGATGAACACACGCGTCCGCTCGTGAGGGGAGCCGACGGCACCATCGTCATCGCCGGACAGCAAGCGACGAATCCCGACCTGGCCGACACGCTCGAGCAGATCGGCGCGGAGGGGGCTCGTTCGCTCTACACCGGCGACCTGGCCGCCCGGATTGCGGAGGACAGTGAAGCGCGCGGTGGCCTGGTCACCGCGGCCGACCTCGCGGCCTACCGGGCGGTGGTCCGCACGCCGTTGCGGCTCACCCTCGGTGAGTGGGACCTGGCGCTCAACCCCCCGCCCTCGGTGGGCGGACCCATGCTCGCGGTGATGCTGCGCGAGCTCGCCGCGGGCGGCTGGGACTGGTCGCGCATCGTCGAGATCCAGCGGCGCGTGCTGTCCTACCGCCACCAGGTGCACGACCTGTCCACCGATCTGGAGGAGGACGGCTACGCGCTGCTCGAGTCGGTCGACCGCAACGGGCTGGCCAGCCTGCCGACCTCGTCGTCGACGGCGCACATCTCGGCGGTCGACAGCGACGGCACGTTGTGCGCGATCACGGCGTCGAGCGGATACGGTTCCGGCGCAACGGTTCCCGGCACCGGCCTCATGCTCAACAACTGTCTCGGGGAGCCCGAGCTCAACCGGCTGGGGCTGCACGCGCTGGCGCCCGGCACGCGGCTCGCGTCCAACATGTCCCCGTCCGTCGCTCGTTCGCTGTCCGGCGGAGCGCTCGCGATCGGCAGCCCCGGCGCCGACCGGATCACGACGGCCCTGATGCAGGTGCTGGGTCGCTACTGCCTCGAGGGACTGCCGATGCAGGAGGCCATCGACGCGACCCGCGTGCACGTGCGCATCCTCGAGGACGGCACCGCCCGCGTGGATCACGAGGACGACGACGCCGTGTCAGCTGCGGTCGAAAGCCTTGGGCTGCAGTCGTTCTCGCACGGTTCGAGGTCGATGTTCTTCGGTGGCGTGGGAGCAGCTCGCCGGCTCCCGGATGGCACCCTCGACGCGGCCGGCGACCCCCGCCGTGAGGCAGCGACGCGCGTCTCCTGAGTCGGCCTGCCACGCGCCAGCCCTCGGACTTGTTGCGCGCAGATCGTCACTGGACCCCCTCAACAGAGGTCGCGTGACCACCAGCCGGCAACAAGTCGGGGCGCCCCGGACTTGTTGCGCCGAGATCGTCACTGGACCCCCGAACCAGGCGTCACGTGACCAATAGCCGGCAACAAGTCGGGGGGCAGCGGGCCAGGCCGCTCACGCAGCGTCGGGCGACCCCGCACGACTCAGGACTCGGCGGCCTGCCTGACGTCCGGCCAGCCACACCAGACCCAGCACCGTCGCCCCCGCGAACAGCGCGACGGCCTCATGCAGTCCGGCCCAGGCGGTGTTGCCCACCCCCGCGAGGAGAGCGAACAGCGCCCACGCAAGCCCGACGACGAGTGCTGGGCCGGTCCACGCCCGCAGCGATCGACGCGTGGCCAGGAGGACGACGACAAGCACCGCTGGAGCGATGGCCCAGAGCAAACCGGCACCCATGGCACTCACACCCAGCTCGTAGGACCGGTAATAGGCGTAGCCGGGTTCACCGAACATCACGGCCTTGTCCGGGCGGGCGAGCACTCCCAGGGCGACGGCGAGGGCAACGGTCGCGCCAGCCGCTCCGAGGGCGCTCCGCGAGGACTGGTGGATCGGGGTGTTCGCGGCGAGCAGTGCGAACAGAACCAGGACGGCCTTGAAGTAGAGCGGTGGCTCGAGCGTCTCAGTGAATGACGCCAGCAGCGGGCTGCTGGCGGCGAACACGGCGCAACCGAGGATCAGGCCCCGAGCGATCCGGCCCCCAGCGATCCGGCCGCGGCCGATCAGGACCAGCAGGCAGGCGCTCAGCCACAGTGCGTAGAGACCTACCCCGGTTCCCGGTGAGGGTGGCAGACGGGGCGACTCGTCGGGGGACGTGATCAGATCCGGCGCGAGAGCCGGTGCCACCCACGGGAGGAGCTCGCCGAGCACCAGGCTGGTCAGCGCCAGGGCTGCTCCCGACCACAGGGCGAGCACTGCCGTGCGCCGACGACCAGACTCGGACACCAGCTGGGACAACCGGGTCGCCAGTGCGTGCCTGGCCAGGTCCCAGGCTTCGGGCCCGGTCGGGTGCGTGCGCCCCTCCTCGAACGCCCCCTCCATCAGGACAGCGAGCACCTCCTCCTCGCGGTGCTCGCGCCAGCTGCGCGGGTAGCGGCTCAGCAGCCTGCGGTAACTGGCTTCCAGCGCGTCCACACTCGCCCGGTCAACGTTGGCGGTCATGCCGTCACCCCTCGCGCCCGAAGGGCACGGGCCGCGTTGTCAGCGTTGGCCCGCAGCCGGCGGGTCTCCTGCGCGAGAGTCTGCAGACCCTGGTCGGTCAGGTCGTAGTAGCGGCGCAGTCTCCCGTCGACCACCTCCTCGCCCGATGCCCGGACCAGCCCCTCGGCCTGCAGCCGGTCCAGGGCTGCGTACAACGTCCCGGCCCGCAGGGTCACCCGTCCGTCGGACCCTTCCGACACGGCGCGCGTCACGGCATACCCGTGCTTGGGACCTTCGGCGAGGGCGGCGAGGACGAGGAAGGTGGGTTCACGCATCGCGGATGTCGTCATGGAGCGTGACTATAGTACGACCATCGGTATATATAGAGGACTTGAGCAAGCTGGCGTCGGGCTGTGCAACGGCGCCAGCGCCCGGGGTCAGCGGGCGGCGCCGGTCACGGCCCACGCATCGCCGCGGATCCGCCACCAGAAGAAGCACGCCCTGATCGCCATGAACGCGGTGAAGACGACCCACAGGACGGTCACCGCCCGCGGCGCGCCGTGCGCCAGCAGCTCGTCACTCGTCGCGTGCACCCAGACGGCCAGCGGCAGGTAGAGCGCCAGCGTCGTCGCCATCGCCCCGGCCAGCCAGCGTCCGTCGCCGGCGCCGATGAGGACGCCGTCCACGACGAAGACGTAGCCGGCCAGGGGTTGACCGAGTGCGACCACCACGAGCGCGGCGGACAACGCCGACCGCACCGCGGGGTCGCTGGTGAACAGCGCGGGCAGCAGCGAGTGCACCGCCAGGACGACCAGCCCGAGGAGTGCTCCTCCCCAGATGCCCCACCGGATCATCGTGGTCGTCGCGGCGCGCGCCGCAGCGACGTCGCCGGCACCGAGCGCTTTGCCCGTGAGTGCCTGGGCCGCGATGGCCAGGGCGTCGAGGGCGAACGCGAGGAAGCTCCACACCGTCGCCGCCACCTGGTGCGAGGCCAGGGGGACGTCACCCAGGCCGGCCGCGACCCAAGTGGTGACGAGCAGGATCGCGCGCAGTGCCAGGGTGCGCACGAGCAGGGGTATGCCGGTCAGCGCGGCGCGCAGCACGCGTCCAGGATGCGCGTGGAGAGTGGCCCCCGCCTCGCGCGCGTGGCGCACCAGGACGGTCACGAGTCCGATCGCCATGCCGGTCTGCGCGATGACCGTGCCCCACGCGGATCCCGCTATGCCCCAGCCGAATCCGTAGACGAACAGGAGGTTGAGCACGACGTTGGAGGAGAACCCGGCGACCGATGCCACCAACGGTGTCCGGGTGTCCTGCAGCCCTCGCAGCACTCCGGTGGCGGCCAACGCCACGAGCATCGCGGGGATGCCGAGCGCCGAGATGCGAAGGTACGTCACGGCATACCCGATGGCGTCGTCGGAGGCACCGAAGAGGCGGCAGAGCGGCTCGGCACTGAAGGCGACGGCGACGGCGGTGGCCGCACCGAGGACGACCGCGAGCCAGGTGCCGTCGATGCCCGCTTCCAGGGCCCCCCTCTCACTGCCCGCGCCGATCTGGCGCGAGACGATCGACGTGGTGCCGTAGGCGAGGAAGACGAAGATGTTGGCAGCGGTGATGAGCGTGGCGCTCGCGACTCCGAGGCCGGCGAGCTGAGCGGTGCCGAGGTGTCCGATGATCGCGGAGTCGGCCAGCAGGAACAGCGGTTCGGCGACGAGGGCGAGGAACGCAGGGACTGCGAGGCGCAGGATGTCGCGGCTCTGCCCCGACCGTGCTCCCAGGTCCCTGCTCACCGCGCCACGCTAACGGTTGGCCGCCGGCCTATTCGGAGGTGGTCGCCCAGCGGTCGCGCACCCCGGCGACATAGGACTCGGCGTCGGCAGCCATGTCCACGTCGGCGGGCGCCATCAGCCACTGCAGCTGGAGCCCGTCCATCAGGGCGACGAACTGCCGCGCGATGGTCGCCGCGGGCAGGTCGGGTGCTGCGGTGCCGTCGGCCACCGCGTCCGACAGGGCGCGGGTGAGCGATTCGACGGCACTCGCGTGGTGCCGCCGGAGCCAGTCGTGGCCCGGGTGGCCGGCGTCGATCGCCTCGCCGGCCAGGCTGGTGAACAGACGGACCATCGCTTCCCGGCCGGCGTTGAGCCGCACCAGCTCCACCATGTCGTCGAGGACCTCCCAGCCCCGGGCGGGCGTCCCACGTCGGGCCGACAGGCTCGCGAGGTCGCGGAGATCACGCTCCTCCAGCACTGCCGCGAGCAGGTCCTCCTTGGTGGCGAAGTGGTGCAGCAGGCCGGTCTGGCTCAGGCCCGAGGCCGTCGCGATGGCGGTCATCGGCGTCGCGTGGAAGCCGCGCTCGGCGAACAGCTCAGCCGCAGACGCGACGATCCGTTCGCGAGTCTCGCCCGTTCCGGCCGCACCCTTGGGCCGGCCCCGCCCCCGCCGTGCGGTGCTCACCAGCGCGCCCTCGGTCGCGACCGCCCTGCCCCCGCAACACGGCGGTTGCTCGACGAAACGGGGTCTACAGCCCCCGTCTCGTCGAGCAACGACCATTTTGCGAGAGGGGGGTGGGGGCGTGGCAAGCTGGTCACGCGAGGGGGAGTCGGGTGCGGATGTCGCCCAGACCACGGGCGACGAGCAGCTCGCCACCCGCGAGCGGACTGCCCCACTCGCCGGCCGCGGTGTCCCACCGGCGCCACAGCCGCGCGTCCGTCGCGATCTCCACGTCGGCACTCTCACCCGCGGCCACCGTGGCCGAGCCCCAGCCGACGAGCCGGACCGGCTGGTCGGAGTCGGCGGGCTGGAAGTACGCCTGCACGACCTCGCGGGACGTCCGGTCACTGGTGTTGCGCACCGTGACCCGCACACCGGTCTCGGTGAGCTCGGCCGACTCGTAGTCCCACGATCCGTACCCGTCGCCAGCGCCGAGCCAGTGGGCTGGGGCATCCGCGTGGCCGGCGTGGAAGCCGCGATAGCCGACGAACAGCCCGTCGGTGTAGTCGAGCTGCAGGTCGGTGGGCTCGACGTCCCACGCCGGTGCCGCGCCGTCCTGCGCCGGCCACGATGTCACGAGTCGACCGGCGGGCTCGCGCAGTCCGAGCAGGGCATCGGCCACGGCGTGGCCACCCTCCTGACCGGGCAACCCGACGACGAGGATCGCATCGACCTCGCCGGCCCACGGCATCAGCACGGGGGTGGCGGCGTTGACGACGACGACCGTGCGGGGGGCCGCGGCGGCGACGGCGGTCACCAGCCGGTCCTGCTCGCCCGGCAGCGCGAGGGTGGACTTGTCGGTGCCCTCGGTCTCCTGCTCCGGGGTGAGCCCGACGACGACCACGGCGACCTCGGCGCTGCGCGCGGCCTCGACCGCCGCCTCGATCACGTCGTCTGCCGACGGAGGCACCGGACCGGCGACGAGTGACTTGACGCCCATGCCGGAGGCGAGGACGTGGGACAGCGTGCTCAGCTTGCCGTCTGGGCCTGGCTGGGGCTCGGACCGCAGGATGGTCAGCACGGCCTCGACCAACGCGCCCGGCGCGGCGTCGACCTCCGTCGTCCAGAGCGGTGGCTTGAACATGCCCTCGCCCGGGTCGGCGCCACTGGCGGCGAGGTCTCCTCCGCCGAGCTCGACACCGTCGAGGCTGACTGTCCACCGGCCTGTGCCGAGGACACCGAGGCGCACGTGACCGCCCTCGACCAGGCGGGCGCGCAGCCGCAGCTGGTCGGTCGGGCGCGGCAGGGTCTCGTCCCAGCCCGTCGTCACGTCGGCGCCGTCCACGTGTTCGGCGAGCATGACCACGCCGTCGGCGTCGACGTGCTCGACCTGCATGCCGGGTGCGCCGCTGGCGGGGTCGCTGATCGCCGTGGGCGATGCGGGAAGCGGCCGCTGGCGGACCTCGACGCCATCGAGCACCGTCAGCCGGTCTCCGATCGTGGCACCCAGTCCTTCGGCGATGGAGACCTGGTAGGGCGGGTTGACCTGGGCCGAGCCACCACCCATGCAGACGGTTTCCACGGCGTGCCGCCCGATCAGCGCGACCGTGCCCGGGCCAGCCAGCGGCAGGACACCGCCCTCGTTGCGCAGGACGACCATCCCGTCGGTGGCCAGGCGCCGCAGCTGCTCGCGGCGTGAAGGTGCGTCCGGCGCCGGCGAGTCCGTCGGCCACGCCCGGTGCCCATCGGAACCACCGGGGCCGTCGGAACCACCCAGGGCGCCGACCCGCTCCGCGAGCCGGAGCAGCCGGCATACGTGCTCGTCGATGACGGACTCGGGCACGGCACCTGACTCGACGTCGGCCACCAGCGCCTCGCCCCAGGGTCCGTCCGGGCCTGGCATGACGAGGTCGAGGCCACCGAGGGCAGCCGGGGCGGAGGTCTTGGTGGCGAACCAGTCGCTCATGAGCAGGCCGTCCCAGCCCCACTCACCCTTGACGACCTCGTTGTTGACGTGGTCCTGCTCGGTGGCCGCGGCGCCGTTGACGTCGTTGTAGGCCGCCATGATCGACCATGGCTGCGACTCCTCGACGGCGATCTCGAACGGCAGGAGGTAGACCTCGCGCAGCGCCTCCTCGCTCACGATCGAGTTCATGTAGTTGCGCAGCGTCTCGGACTCGTTGGCCACGAGGTGCTTGAGACAGGCACCGATTCCCTTGCCCTGCAAGCCCTTGACGTATGCCGCCGCGAGACGACCTGTGAGCAGCGGGTCCTCGGAGTAGGCCTCGAAGAGCCGACCGCCCAAGGGTGACCTGTGCAGGTTGATGGTCGGCCCGAGCACGACGTGGATCTGCTGGCGCTCGGCCTCCTCGGCCAGCATCTCGCCGACCTCCTGAGCGGTGTCCTCGTTCCAGGCGCTCGCCAGCAGGGTGGCATTGGGGAACAGCGCCACGTGGTCGCCACCGGTGAACTTGAGGCCGCGGACCCCGGTGGGGCCGTCGGAGAAGGCCATCGGCGCGAGCCCGATCGAGTCCTCGCCGTGCAGGGTGAAGGAGGTGGCGCCGGTGAGCAGGCGCACCTTGGTGGGGAGGTCGAGCGTGGCGACGAGGGCGCTGAAGTCGGTGGAGGTCACGCCTCCCAGTGCAGCGGAGTGTCGGCAGGCAGTAAATAGTTAGAGCTAACTATTTCGCGGACTGAGACACCCACCCCCGCAAAACGGCCGTTGCGACGCAACACGGGGGTTGCAACTCCCGTGTCGCAGCGCAACGGCCGTTTTGCCGGGAAGGACCGTGTGCGCACCGTCGGTCGGCGTTGGCATGATGGCGACGTGTCCACGATCGTCTTCCTCCACGCCCACCCCGACGACGAGGCGTCCCAGACCGCCGGCGCGATGGCCCGCGCGGTCGCTGAGGGCCATCGTGTCGTCACCGTCTTCGCCACCAACGGCGACCACGGTGAGCTCCCGTCCGGCGGACTGCCCGAGGGCGAGACCCTGGTCCACTGGCGTCGTCGCGAGGCCCAAGCCAGCGCCGACGCCCTGGGCGTCCAGCGGATCGCGTGGCTGGGCTATCGCGACTCGGGCATGACCGGCTGGGCCCAGAACTCCGAGGAGGGCGCCTTCACGGGAGCCGACGTCGACGAGGCGGCCGGCCGGCTCGTTGCGGTCCTCGACGAGGAGGAGGCCGACGTCCTGGTGGGCTACGACTGGCACGGCGGCTACGGCCACCCCGACCATGTCAAGGTCCACGCAGTGGTCCACCGCGCAGCCGAGCTGGCCGCCCGCCGTCCGCGACTGCTCGAGTCCACGATGAACCGTGACGTCGTGCGGGGCGCCTTCCAGGCGGCCGTCGCCGCGGGGGCCGGTGACCAGGCCTTCGACCCCGACAGCCCGATGGACGACGGCAACCCGCTCGGCACCCCGGAGGCCGAGATCACCTGGCAGGTCGACGTGGGCGACTACCTCGACCAACGGCGGGCCTCCCTCGAGGCGCACCGCAGCCAGGCGACCGACATCGAGGGGATGCTCTCGATGCCCCCGGACTTCTTCGCAGTCTTCTTCGGGCTCGAGCACTACCTCGAGCCCGGCGTCGACCGTGCCCAGCACCCACAGATGCAGGTGGGCTGGCCGTTCGGTGACTGACGCCGCTCCTGAAGCCTCGTCGTCGCTCAGCCCCGCCGCCCTGCTCAGACTGCCCCAGGTCGCGCGCCTGCTGTTCTCCGCGCTGGTCGGACGCCTGCCCAACGGCATGGTGCCGCTCGCCCTGGTGCTCTTCGCCCGCGACGCCGGCAGCGGCTACGGCCGAGCCGGGCTGCTCACCGCGGCATACTCCCTCGGGTGTTGCCTGGGCGGGCCTGCCCTGTCGCGCGTGATGGACCTGCGTGGGCAACGTGCCGCGCTTGTCCTGGGCGGGCTGGTCTCCTCGTTCGCGCTCGCAGTGCTGCCGTGGGTGCCCTCCGCGGGCGCGCTGGTCGTGGCGCTGGTCGCGGGGCTCGCGACGCCGCCACTGGAGCCCGCGCTGCGCACCCTGTGGCCGTCCGTGCTGTCGCCGCGCCAGGTGCCGTCGGCGTTTGCGCTCGACGCGGCTGCCCAGGAGCTGATCTTCGTCCTGGGCCCGCTGGTCGTCCTGGTCGCCCAGTTGTTCGGCGGTGGGGGCGGGCTGGTCGCGGCCGGGGTCATCGGGTTGGCGGGCACGGCCTGGTTCGTCGCGTCGCGAGCGTCGGGTGCGTGGACGCCACCGGTGCACGAGGACCGGCACTGGCTGGGACCACTGCGTTCCCGTCGCCTGTGTGTCCTCTACGCCGCGGTCGCGCTGGTGGGGCTGACGATCGGGGTGCCGGCGGTCGCGCTGGTGGCCTACGCCGAGTCCACCGGCGACCGCGGGCTGGCGCCGTGGCTCGTCGCCGCCAATGCCCTCGGGGCCCTCGTCGGCGGGGTCGCCTACAGCCCGCGCGCGCCGCACCGCGATCCGCGCCGTGACCTGCTGCTCGGGCTGGGTGTGATCGCGCTGACGTATGCCGCCCTGGCCTGGGTGCCGTCGAACGCCCTGGTGATGGGGCTGCTCACCGTGGCGAGTGGGCTCGGGCTGCCGCCGGTGCTCACGTGTGTCTTCCAGCTGGTCGACCGGTTGGCGCCGCCCGGCACGACGACCGAGGCCTTCGCGTGGCTCATCTCGGCGTTCCTCGTCGGCTCGTCGGCAGGTGCCGCGGCCGCGGGGGCGTTGTCGGACTCCGGCCGGATCGGTGGCGCCTTCCTCGTGGCCGCGGGGTCCGCGCTGGCCGCCTTGGCGGTGGCGCGGTTCGTGGTCCGCCCGCACCGGTCGCTCAGAGGTGCTTGAGGGCCTCACGCCGGCTCAGCCCGCTCAGCCTGTCGCCGTACTCGGCCACCGCCGCGCGCACCCAGTCCGCGTCGGTCCGGGCGTGCTGACGCAACGCCCACCCGATCGCCTTGCGGATCCAGAAGCTGGTGTCCGCGAGGTTGGGCTCGATGGCGTCACGCAGCAGCGCGAGGTCGGTCTGCTCCTTGAACGTCAGCTGGCAGATGATCGCGGTCCGCCGCAGCCACAGGTCCTCGTCCGTCGCCCAGGCGCGCACGATCGGGGTCATGGTCGCCTTGTGGGACAACAGGATCGGGCCGATCCGGTTGCTCGCGACCTCGTCGACGTGGTCCCACCAGGCGCCGGTGACGACCAGGTGTCGATAGAGCGGCACCGCGTCCGGGTCCTGCCACTCGCGGTAGGCGCGGTGTCCCGTGAGCGCCGTCGCGGCATACCGCTCCTCACGGTGGGTGGCGCCGTCCCAGAGCTCACGCACCGCGAGCTCCCAGTCGTCGCGCTCCTCGAACCCGTAGGCCGGGTCGGCCAGGATCGGTCGCAGCAGCGCCTTGAGCTCGGGAGAGGTGAGGCCGCGGTAGGGCATCGACGACTTCATGTAGGCCTGCTGGCTGATCGCGCGCTGGGGGTCGCCTGCACCGGCGAGCGCGGTCCGGACGGCATCGATGACGGGGTGTGTCACGGAGCCAGCATGCCGTCCAGCTCGGACAGCGGCGCGGGACCACGCAGGGGTCACCCTCCGGTGGCGAGCACTTCGTCGCGTCGCGCCACGAGCGAGGCCCGCGTCGACCCGAGCAACGCGTCGGGCCGACCGGTCGGCCGCAGTCGTGGCGCGCCCGGTGGTGCCACCACCTGGTCGGCGCCGGGCGCCAGCCGGTCCAGCAGGGCGGCACCGCGCCCGGCGGCGGATGGTGCGACGCCCAGACGCGTCCACAGGTCGCGCGCCAGCAGGTGACCGGTGGGCCCGATCAGTGCGTTGGCCTGGGCCGCTGCCCACACCAAGGCCCCCATCGCGGTGTCGTCACGGGTGCTGCGCAGCAGCATGGCGGGGTCGGCGGTCAACGCCGCGGCGAGCAGGTGGCGCAGCGCCGCCACCAGCTCCTCGAGCCCGAACGCCTCGACCGCCAGCCGGTCGCACTCGGTACTGATCGCCCGCGCCCTGACCTGCAGGTCGATGGGCAGGTCAGGCAGGTCGAGCGGTCGCGTGACCAGGGGCTGGGCGTCGAGGTCGAGCAGCGCCCGGCGACCCCCGACGAGGCAGTCCAGCCACCGCAGCTCGCGGTCGCGGTGGTCGGTCGCCGTGCTCAGCGCCGGGCCGCGTCGTCGCCCCGGCCGGGAATTCCGCCGACTGTCGCTGCCGTCCTCGACCCAGTGGTCGGCCGGCAGTCCGTCGACGAGCACCAGGTGGGTGACACGCGGCCCCGGCTGTCGCGTCAGCGCGGTGACCCCGTCCGCCATGGCGTCGACCTCGTCGGACCACCGGGTGGACCAGTCCTCGACGTCCGTCGTGGGAATCGCGGCGACCGTGAGCGCGGGTGCCTCCGGGTGGATCGGCGAAGGAGGTAAGGACGTCATGCCCCCACGATGGCAGCGATCTCGGGACCTCCCCGGAGATATCCACAGCCCCGGCCGGGCGGCGCACCTGCTCGCCGGGGCGAGCACGCGGCATACCCCTCCGTTGGTATGCCGCGTGGGTCAGGCCGCGCCGTACCGCGCCTGGGCGCGGACCCTGGCCTTGGCTGCCTCGGTCTCGCGGTCCTTCGGTGGTGCCGTCGTGGTGAGGTGTTCGAGCAGGTGCTGGGTCGCGTGGGCGACCTCCGCGACGGCCTCGTCGAAGGCGGCCTGGTTGGCGGCGCTGGGCTTGGTGCTGCCGCTGACCTTGCGGACGTACTGGAGCGCTGCGGCGCGGACCTCGTCTGAGGTGGCGGCGGGCTCGAAGTTGTGCAGCTGGCGGATGTTTCGGCACATAAGGTCAGGCTACGTCGAGGCGGCCGAGTGTGTCGCGCGTCATGTGGATGAGCCACAGCATGGACACGCCCGAAAGTTTCCTGGGTCCACACCCGGTGGATCACGAACCTGCAGGTCAAGGCCTTGTTTTGGGACGGAGCGTCGCGAAATCCACAGGGTTATCCCCCGACTGTGCACAAGCAGGTCGGGCGTTGCGCACACGTTGTCCCCACCCTGTCCACAGGGACGGTTTGAGGTGTGGGGCGGGCGGCCATACGTTGTGCCGGGTCACGGGTTTCTGGTGTCGCAGACGCGCGATGTCGGTGGACGCTGGTGTACTCGAATCACACCGGTGGAAGTCGCGGCCGGGTGGGCGTCGGAGGCGGTGCCCGTGGAACGCGGTGACTGTGAAAAGCATGGTGGATGCGGTTCAGGTCGAACTGAAATGACAGGGGAGTTGCGCGAGTGTCTCTTGCGGAGTTGAGCACGAGTGCGTTCGGCACCGGGGGCGACGGGCCACCGCCGAGCGACGAGCGTGTCCCCCCGCAGGACCTGCACGCCGAGCAGTCCGTCCTCGGCGGCATGTTGCTGTCCAAGGACGCCATCGCCGACTGCGTCGAGGGACTGCGCGGCACGGACTTCTACCGACCCGCGCACGAGCTGATCTACGACGCGATCCTCGACCTCTATGGGCGGGGTGAGCCTGCCGACGCGATCACCGTCTCGGACGAGCTGTCCAAGCGCGGCGACCTGCAGCGGATCGGCGGCCAGGCCTACCTGCACACTCTCATCCAGGCTGTCCCGACGGCCGCGAACGCCGGCTACTACGCCGAGATCGTCAGTGAGCGAGCGGTGCTGCGCCGCCTCGTCGAGGCCGGCACCCGCATCGTGCAGCTCGGCTACCAGCAGGGCAACGGCGACGTCGAGGACATCGTCAACGCCGCCCAGGCCGAGGTCTACGCAGTGGCCGACAAGCGCGGTGGGGAGGATTACCACGCGCTCGGCGACATCCTCGAGGAGACGCTCAACGAGATCGAGGTCGCCGCGGGCCGCGACGCCAGCGAGATGCTCGGCGTGCCGACCGGGTTCATCGAGCTCGACGAGCTGACGCACGGCCTGCACCCGGGCCAGATGATCGTCCTCGCGGCCCGACCGGCAGTCGGCAAGTCGACGATGGGCCTGGACATTGCCCGGTCGGCCGCGATCAAGCACAAGATGGCGACCGCCGTCTTCTCGCTCGAGATGAGCCGCTCCGAGATCACGATGCGTGTGCTCTCGGCCGAGGCGCAGATCCAGCTGCAGGACCTGCGCAAGGGCACGATCGGTGACGCGGGCTGGAAGAAGCTCGCCCGCATCATGGGCCAGATCTCGGATTCCCCTCTGTTCATTGACGATTCGCCCAACATGTCGCTGATGGAGATCCGCGCCAAATGCCGCCGCCTCAAGCAGCAGCACAACCTCAAGCTCGTCGTCATCGACTACCTCCAGCTGATGAGCTCGGGCAAGAAGGTCGAGTCGCGCCAGCAGGAGGTGTCGGAGTTCTCGCGTGCGCTCAAGCTGCTCGCCAAGGAGCTCGAGGTGCCGGTCATCGCGATCAGCCAGCTGAACCGTGGTCCCGAGCAACGCACCGACAAGCGCCCGCAGATGTCCGACCTGCGTGAGTCCGGCTCGATCGAGCAGGACGCCGACATGGTGATCCTGCTGCACCGCGACAAGGCTGACCCAGGGCGTGAGGGCGAGGCCGACGTGATCGTGGCCAAGCACCGTAACGGTCCGACCAAGGACATCGTGCTGGCCTTCCAGGGCCACTACTCCCGCTTCGCCAACATGGCCCGCGACGGCTTCTGATCCCTCCTCTGTCGGCCCCGTGACGGTGGAACCGGCCGTGCCATATCGGCGTCCAGTGAACATGTCGGTGCCCTCATGACCAAGCCACTCGCACACGTGAACGACCGCTTCGTCTCGAGGCTGTGGGATGCGACCGACGGCGCCCGCGGCTGGCTGGTGGCGTTCGGCATCGTGGCCGCGTTCGGTCTCGGGTTGGGCTGCACCGACCTCCACGACCGCAACGTCGCTCGCGACGTTGTGCGTGACGGCTCCTGGGTCACTGTGTCCGACGTTCGGGTCCATGTGGACCACGAGCCAGCGAAGGGTGGCGGCTGGTACGAGGTGGACGGTGTCCGGGCGCGACTGCCTGGCAGCGACGGACTGGTCGATCTCGAGGCGGTCGCCAATGCCGGGACTCTGCCCGACACCATGGACTGGCAGGAGGGATGGCAGGAGCCGACCGCGACCACCGGCTACGACGGCACCCTGCGCGTGCGCGTCCAGACCGACGGTGAGGGCGCCGTCCGTCACGCGGTCGCCGAACCCGACGTGACCTACTGGACAGGCGACAACATCGACCCCGAGATCGGCATCGGCATCGGGCTCAGCTTCCTCGCGCTGATGGCGCTGACCATCCTCATCAACGTGCTTCGCCTCCGTCGACTTCGCGCTCTACGCATGAGCGGGAGCTATCCCGGCAGTACGCGCAGCGAACGCCGCGACGCCCGGGACCGCGATGTCACGGGCGCCTGGTCGGCAGGCAAGGGAAGGCGCCGGCAAGGGACGTGAGCAGGCCGCTATGCACTGCCCCACCCTTGTGGGGCAGTGCATAGCGGCCCCAGAAGACCATTCCGGCGCCCGACGGACCAGGAGCGCACGCCGAGGGCGTCAGACCCAGATCGCTGCGGGTATGCCGTCGGAGAAGGTTTCCGGTGACTCCGGCAGGGATCGTGCGACTCCGGTCGTGCGACGCGCTGCCGTCCACGCAGCCGCACAGGCGTCGAGGACGTCGTCCGCGGCATACCCGTCGCCTTTGAGCACCGATGGTGGGGCGATGCCGGCGGCGGCGAGGGCGGCGAGGCGGGCGGTGCGTCCCTCGTCGGTCTTCTTGGCGGCGAGCAGCGGTGCTCCGGCCATGACCGCGAAGCTGAGCTCGGGGTGCACCTCGAAGACGGCCACGGTCGGCCGGCTGCGCACCCACGCGTCGACCTCGAGGATCTTGTCGCGCAGCCCGAAGGCCTGCGCGCCCACTCCTTGACCGGACCGCGCCCGGTTGGCCGCATCCGCCGCCGCCCGGGTCTCCTCCTCGTAAGCCGCACGGGTCAGGGTGGTGAAGACCGAGGAAGCCTTGCCCTTCAACGCGTTTCGCGTCAGGACGTCCGCTTGTCGCGTGCTGTCGTCGGGGAGTCCGATGGGGATGTCGATCGCCACAGCCTGGAGGTCGAGGGTCTGGCGCACGGTCTCGACGAGCGCGGCGATGGTGGCCGCGACGGCGATGCGCGGGCGGGGCGCACCGGGGTCGAGGATGGCCCCCACCCACCCGGCCGAGCAGGCGTCGACGCCGAGCACGGGCACGGTCACGTCCACCGGCGGCGCTGGCGTCGGACCGCGGGGTGTCACCACCGGATCCGTGGGCCGAGTGGCGAGGCCGTCGACATCCACACCGAGCGCCACACCGAGGCGTCGCAGCGTGTCGGCGATCTCAGCCACCGCCTCCGCCGCGGCCACCTCGCCAAGTCGGCCCCCTCCGTCGAGCCGCTTCGCCAGGCTCGCGGCCTGCAAGGACAGCTCGATGGCCACGTCGTGCGCTCTCGGATCCTGCGCCATGTCTGCTCACCGCCCTTCGGGTCGTCTCCACCGTGCGCCAGCGTGCCACGACTCGCCCCGAACGTCGGATCAGGGTGTGCCTGAGCCTGCTCGAGCTGGAGCGGTGGGCCAGCACGAGCTGTGCCTGCGCGAACGCCTGGAGTCCGAGCTCTCGGAGCTCCCCAGCGCGACCCCGCACTCGCGGGCTGGCTCCGCACCCCGACCATCCTCGTGACCTTTGATGGCCAGCACAGCAAGGCGGTGTCCCGCCACGCTAGTCCGTCTCGGCGACGCGTCCGCGATCATCTGGTGACCGTGCACCTCGAACGCCTCGTCGCCGACCTGGTGGGCCCACACCGCTGTGCCGACGGCCTCGCGCACCCGGTTGCGCCGCCACGCGGCCGGATCCCGTGGGTCAGAGCCATAACCGTCGAGGAACGCCGCCTCGAGGGCAGCGTCACGGAGGAACTCCCGCGCCGCCATGCGCGCGAAGTCCGACATCGCAGGCCGCAGGGCAGCCCGGCCGAAGTCGATGACGCTGACCTGGCCCTCGTTCACGATCCAGTTGCGGGGCTGCCAGTCGCCGTGGGTCGGCACGAGCAGCATGGGCGCCACCGGCCACGTCGCGATCTCGGCCCGCAGCGCGTCCTCGACGTCCCGGTCGATCCGGTGCGGCTTGTCGAGCCAGGCCAGCGACTTCGCGTTCTCCGCAGCCTCGTAGGCGTCATCCCTCACGGACGTCTGCGAGTGCAGCAGAGCGAGCAGCTCACCAGCCTGCCGGTATGCCGCGGGGTCTGCTTCTTTGTCGGTCCCCTCGACGAGGTGGCCGGGCAGGAAGTGGGTCACCAGGAGGTTCACGGCCGCGTCGTGGTGGGCGAGCAGCGGGGCCCGCCCGCGCGAGGTCCACGGCTGCAACCAGTTCAGGTGAGCCTTCAGCTCGCGGGCCATGTGGTGATCGTCCGTCCCCCCGGCCTTGACGATGAAGCGGTGCGCCCCGTGGGTCACCTCCAGCACGACCCGGTCGACCAGGCCCCAGCTGTGGTCGCGCTCGACGACCGCGCCAGGCAACCACTGGTCGAGCAGCGCCCGCTGGTCGGGAGTCAGATTCTCGAAGCCGGATGCCATCAGCTGATCGTAGACAAGGGCGGCTGGCACGCCTCGGACACCATCGCGGCGCCGATTTGTCACCTGTCTGCGTCGCTGCTTCGCGCGTAGACTCGGGCGAGCAAGGCTGCCCCGGACCCGGTGGCGTACCACCACGGCGCATCACCACCGGGAGTCCGTCATGAGCACCCTTCCCAGCCCCGTCACCTCGACGGCGGACGTCCCTCGACGGTTGTACGCCGACGTCAACGCGGCGGTACGCGCTGCCGGACTGATGGATCGGCGGCTCGGGTCCTACGCCGGCCACTTCGCGTTCAACCTGCTCGGCCTCCTCGCCGTGGTGGCCGCGATGGTGCTCTGGCGCAACTCGTGGTGGCTGATCGCGTGGGCGGGGGTGCTGGCCGTGGTGTCGGTGCAGATCGGTTTCCTCGGTCACGACATCGCACACCGTCAGGTCTCGCGCCGGGCCAAGACGGCCACCCTGCTCGGCCTGCTCCACGCGAACCTGCTCAGCGGCCTCAGCTATGGCTGGTGGGTCGACAAGCACAACGCCCACCACGCGCACCCCAACGACCTCGACACCGACCCCGACGTGCGGGCCGGCGCACTCATCTTCGACGTCAGCCAGGCGATCGACCGCCGGGGGCTGGCCGCGACGGTCACGAGGTACCAGGCGTGGCTCTTCTTCCCCATGCTCACCTTCGAGGCAGCGAACCTCTATCTCGCCGGCATCCGAACGCTGGTCCGCTCGGGTTTCCGCCACCGCTCGACCGAGCTGCTGCTGATCGGCTTCCACACGGTGGCCTACGTCTCGCTCGTGGTGGTCACGATGACGTGGGTGCAGGGCCTTGTCTTCGTCGCGGTCCACCAAGGGCTTCGCGGCCTCTACCTCGGGGTGTCCTTCGCCCCCAACCACAAGGGCATGCCCGTGCTCTCCAAGGCCGACGAAGCCGACCCGTTCCTGCGCCAGGTGCTCACGTCCCGCAACATCCGCGGTGGCCCGGTGGTCGACTGGGCCCTCGGTGGGCTGAACTACCAGATCGAGCACCACCTCTTTCCGAGTATGCCGCGGGCGAACCTTCCGCGGGCGCAGGTGATCGTGCGCTCGTTCTGCGACCGCAACGGTGTGAACTACGTCGAGGCGTCGGCGCCGTCCTCGTACGCCGACGTGGTCCGCCACCTGCACGCCGTCGGCGCGCCCCTTCGTCTTCGCGGGTGACAGCGTCTTCGCGGGTGACGGGGCGTCAGCGGGTGACCCGGCCTCAGCGGGCGACGGCCAGGCCGAGCCAGTCCGCGAGATCCTCGATCTCGGCGTCGACCGCGGCCCGCAGCGCGGCAGGGAATGGCGCATCCTCGTGAACCGCAGCCACCCGCAAGACCCCGGCCGTCAGGTCGGCCGTCGCGTCGACCTTCCCGACGAGCCGGTCCTCGTGCAGGATCGGCAGCGCCCAGTAGCCCCATCGGCGCTTCTCAGCGGGCTTGTACATCTCGAGCTGGTACTCGAACTCGAAGATCTCGGCCATCCGCTTGCGGTCGAACACCAGCCGGTCCAAGGGGGACAGCAACACCGTGCGCCCGACGAACGGCTCGTCCAGCCGCTCCAGCTGCAGCGGGTCGACCCGCCACGCCCCACGCAGTCCCTCCACGACCGCCACCTCGCCGACCTGCCCCACGTCGTTCGGCTCACCGGGGGCCTCGACCGACTTCTCGCGAGCCAGCCCGAGCGCCGCCAGTCGCCGCTGGGCGCGCTCGACGAGTGCCTCGTCCACGGGCACGGCCTTGGTGTCGGGGAAGACCCGGCTGGCCAGGTCCCACTGCCGTTCGCGCCCCTCGCGACTCACGACGGCCACCTCACCGCGGGCCTCCATGAAGTCGAGCATCCGCTGGGTGTTCTTGTTGTTGGTCCAGCCGCTCGACCGCCACGGGACCACGCACGAGTCGGGCAGGCGTCGCGCCGACAGGGGCGCCTCGGACTCCAGCTGCTCGAGGATGTCGAGGCGACAGTCGTCATTGGCCGACACCCACTCGGCGACGTCCATCTGCCAGTCGCGCAGCGGTTCGGGGCCGGGCCACTGGTCCATCTCCGCGCGGAAGAGCGAGATGTCCTCGGCGGGCCGCAGGAAGCCCCTCAGCTCGACCACCGCCCGCTCCTGGAACAGCTCGTCAAGATCGCCCAGCGCGTAGCTTGCGCCCAGCCGGCTCCAGCACACGAGGTCCGCGCTCGGCGCGACCGCCGCCGTCAGGTCGACCTGGACCGCGCCCAGGCGTCGCACCACGTCGAGCAGGTCCGTGGGCCGCGGCGCGTCGAGCAGCTGCGCCCGCACCGCGATGCGTCGCGCTTCCGCGCGGGACAGCACGACGTCGCCCATCAGCCCCGGCCGGACTCCAGGGCCAGTCGCCGCTTCAGGATCTTGGCGAGGTAGTTCATCTGCGCGACGTGGGCCGAGTCGCCGTCGCTCTGGAGCACTGCCGGGCCCTGCGCGTCGGTGATGATCGCCACGGCATACCCGTCGACGATCCCCATCTGGCGGGTGACCGTGTCGCTGCGGAGCCAGCCGCCCTTGAACGGTCCGGCGCCGATGGTCCCGAGGCCCCAGCGGTGTGCGGAGATCGGTCGCATCGACGACAGGAGGTAGGAGCTGGACGCCTTGGACACGACGCGTCCCGCGCTCAGCGCAGCCATGAAGCGCACCTGTTCACGGATGGTCCACTGCATCCCGCCCTGCGAGGCGTCCGGGGCCACGGTGCGGGTGTCGCCGATGGACCTCAGGACCCGGTTGATGGCGGCTCCAGGGCTGCCGGGGATGGCGTCGCGCAGCGCCACCACCGCGTTCGCGTCGGAGGCGGTGAGGGCGGCGGTCACCCAGCGCTTCTGCTGAGTGGTCGCCCTGGCGGGGTCGCCGTCGCACACGGTGTCGAGGAAGGCGGCGACCACCAGCACCTTGGACGTCGACCAGGCCTTGTAGCCCGAGACCGACCCCTCGACGGTGACGTTGCCCGGGCTGCTGAGCGGCGCGAACGCGAACGCGTCGTTGGTGTCGCCCTTGAGGCTGGTGCGGAGCGAGGCTGCGGTGGGCGTGGGGGAGGGCTTCGGCTTCACCGCCTTCGCCTTCGTCGTCGCGGCGTGGCTCGGGGCGGTGGTCGTGGTGGTCGGCGCAGCCGTGGTGGTGCTGGTGGTGGTCGACGGCGTGGTCGTCGAGGTCGCGGTGACCGGACGCGGAGTCTGGGTCGCGCCCGCGCAAGCGCTGAGCGCGAGACAGGCTGCTGCCAACCAGACGGTATGCCGCATGGTCACCGAGGGTAACCCGACCACCCCCCAGCGCGAACCGAGCGATCACCCGGTGCCATCCGCGGGCGCCCGAAATGGAGTTGGTGCGGGCTGACCGGGCCGGACATGATCGAGCCCATGACTTCGAAGGCGCAGAAATACCCCGACATGTGGGTCGACCCCGACGACGACCCCCGCGAGGCGGCGAGCAGCAACGCGACCGACGAGCGCAGCGTCCTGCTCGACTACCTGCGGCACTACCGGCTGACCTTCGAGATGAAGTGCGAGGGTCTCGACGCCGAGCAGCTGGCCCGTCGGTCGGTCGAGCCGTCCACCATGTCGATGCTGGGGCTGCTCCGGCACCTGGCCGCGGTCGAGCATGCCTGGTTCCGGATCACGATGGCGGGCGAGCCGGTGCCGCGGTTGTGGGGCAAGGACGACGACGACGGCGACGCCGACTTCAACGGGGCGGTGGCCGACGACCAGGTGGTCGCCGAGGCCTGGCGGTCCTGGCGTGAGGAGGTCGCGTACGGCGAGGCGTTCGTCGACCACGCCGAGTCGCTCGAGCTGATGAGCACCCACCCGACCCGCGGCCCGATCTCCCTGCGCGAGCTCCTGGTGCACCTGATCGAGGAGTACGCGCGGCACTGCGGTCACGCCGACCTCATCCGCGAACGGATCGACGGCCGCACCGGACAGTGACCGCCTCCGCGCCGACCTGCGTCGGGCCCCATAGCCTGTGCAGCGTGAGCGACCAGGCCGCACGTCCCGAGCCCGTCAGCGTCCACGACGCCGTGCAGGAGTATGCCGCGCTGCAGCCCGCCCTGCGGGTGCACGCGGAGCAGTTCATCGCGCTCGTCACCTCGCTGCTCGACGACGCCGGCATCAACTACGTCAGCGTCACCGGTCGCGCCAAGTCGGTCGCGTCCTTCGCGGCGAAGGCGGGCCGCACCATCGACGGTGACCAGGTCTACGCCGACCCGCTCACCGAGATCACCGACCAGGTCGGGGTCCGCGTCGTGACCTACCTGCACGGCGACGTCGATGCCGTGGCCGGGCTGCTGTCCGACCAGTTCAGCGTCCTGGACGACCGCGACATGGGGCGCGAGACGGCCCGTCAGGGCCGGTTCGGCTACTCGAGCCGCCACCTGCTCGTGGCGGTCGACCCCGTCAAGGGCGTGCCCGCGGCATACGAACCGTTGAAGGGGCGCAGCGCCTCGGTGCAGGTGCGCACGATCCTGCAGCACGCGTGGGCGGAGTTCGAGCACGACGTGCGCTACAAGGGCACCATCCCCGAGGAGCACGTGCCAGACCTCGACCGCCGGTTCACGCTCGCGGCAGGGCTGTTGGAGCTGGCCGACCGGGAGTTCTCCGAGATCCGCGACACCCTGCAGGCGACGATGGGCGGGCAGCGGCTCACGATCGACGAGGACGACCCGCGGATCAGCGCTTCGGACCTCGCGACGTTCCTCGCCGGCCAGTTCCAGGAGGCCGGCTGGTCGCGCACCGACCACTACGCCTGGATCTCGGGGCTGCTGCTCGAGCTCGGAATCACCTCGCTCGACGAGCTCTCCGGTTTGCTGTCCTCGATCGACCTCGAGGGCATCAACGCCCGGATGGCTTACCGCTATCCAGCCGGCGTGGTCCGCCGCCTCGACGACGCCCTGCTCGCGGTCTACGGCTCGCGCTACCTCGCCCTGCACGGCAACGCGCATCGTGAAACCGCCCTGCGGACCAGGCTCGAGAAGCTCCGCGCCGTCTGAACCCACCAGAGGTCGCGGCGTGGCCGCTATGCGGTGCCCCACGCTCAGGGGCACTGCATAGCGTCCGCGAAGTGGGCTCGTCGGAAGCCTTGCCGCCCAAGCTCTGCCGCCACCCGACGATGTCACCGGTCGGCGCTAGTCTGCGAAGCCTCCCTCCCTTCTCACCCAGGAGCGCGTCATGGCCTCGATCCTCAACCCCTACATCTCGTTCCAGGACAACGCCCGCCAGGCGTTGGAGTTCTACCAGGAGACCTTCGGCGGCGAGCTGACGGTGAGCACCTTCGGCGAGTACGGCGACCCCAGCCAGCCGGGCGCCGACGGCATCATGCACGGCAACCTCAAGACCCCTGCCGGCTTCACCATCATGGCCGCCGACACCCCGCCCGGCATGGACTACACCCCGGGCACCAACATCTCGGTCAGCCTCTCTGGCGACGACGGCGACGACGGCGACGAGCTCCGTGGCTATTGGGACAAGCTGTCGGGCGGCGGCACTGTCTCGGTCCCGCTGGAGAAGCAGATGTGGGGCGACGAGTTCGGCATGTGCACCGACCAGTTCGGCATCGGCTGGATGGTCAACATCGCCGGGACCCCTGCCTAGGGGCGGAGCCAGGCCGTCGCGTCGGTGGGAAGCAGCCCGTCCTCGAGCGGGACGCTCGAGAGCAGCACCCGGTCCACGGGCAGCTCGACCGGCGTCCCCGACAGGTTGGCGACGCAGCGCAGCGCCTCACCGCGGTCGAAGTCGAGGACGTCTGGTGGGGACTCGCGCCACGCCAGCCCCGCGGCATGCAGGCCGTCGATCTCGCGACGCAGCCGCAACGCCTCGCGGTAGAGCGCCAGCATCGACGCGGGGTCGCCATCCTGGGCCTCGACGGTGAGGGCGCTCCACGACGGCGGCTGCGGCAGCCATGGCGTGACGCCGTCGGGGGAGAAGCCGAAGGGCGGCTCCTGCCCGCTCCACGGCAACGGCACCCGGCAGCCGTCGCGCCCGCGCATCACGCCGCCGCTGCGCAGGAACATCGGGTCCTGCAGCACCTCGTCGGGCAGGTCGTCGACGTTGGGTAGCCCGAGCTCCTCGCCCTGGTAGATGTACGCACCTCCGGGCAGCGCGAGCATGACCATCGCAGCTGCCCGCGCGCGTCGCGTCCCGAGGACCGGGTCGGAGACCTCGCCCTCGCCGTCGCTGATGAAGTACGAGCTGGTCGTCGGGCGGCCGTAGCGGGTGACGGGGCGGGTCTCGTCGTGGCTGGTGAGCACCCAGGTCGACGGCACCCCGATCGGCGCGAAGGACGACAACGTGTCGTCGATGACCTGGCGCAGCGGTCCGGCCTCCCACGGTCCCTTGAGGTAGGGGAAGTTGAACGCGGTGTGCATCTCGTCGGGGCGCAGGTAGGCGGCCAGCCGCTCCGGGGTGCTGACGACGGCTTCGGCCACGAACGCCCGGTCGCCGTCGTAGGTGTCGGCAATGGCTCGCCAGCGACGGAAGATGTCGTGCACCGTGTCGACGTCCCAGTGCGGGTTGTCGTCCCAGTCGACGGTGCGGAACTGGAGCACCCCGCCGTAGTCGGCGTCGGGCAGTCCGGCCTTCTTGGACATGGCGGGCGCCGCGTCGATGCGCAGCCCGTCGACGCCTCGGTCGAACCAGAACCGCAGCACGTCGTCGAAGTCGTCCAGCACCGCCTCGTTGCTCCAGTCGAGGTCGGGCTGCTCGGGGGCGAAGAGGTGCAGGTACCACTGCCCCGGCGAACCGTCCGCCTCGGCGATCCGCGTCCAGGCCGGACCGCCGAACGCGCTGATCCAGTTGTTCGGGGGTTCGTCGCCGTGGTCGCCGCGGCCGTCGCGGAAGAAGTAGCGCGCGCGCTCCGACGACTCCGGCCCCGCAGCCAGAGCCGCGAGGAACCACGGGTGCTGGTCGGAGGTGTGGTTGGGGACGAGGTCGATGATGACGCGCAGGCCGAGCGCCCGCGCCTCGCTCAGGACCGCGTCTGCGTCCTCCAGGGACCCGAACATCGGGTGTATGCCGCGGAAGTCGCTGACGTCGTAGCCTCCGTCAGCCATCGGCGAGGGAAACCACGGCGAGATCCAGAGCCCGTCGACGCCGAGGTCGGCGAGGTAGGGGAGCTTGGCCCGGAGGCCCTGCAGGTCACCCTCGCCGTCGCCGTTCCCGTCGGCAAAACTGCGCGGGTACACCTGGTACATCACAGCGGAGCGCCACCAGGGGGACGGCTCTTGGTCCACGGCCACACGCTGAACCTAGTGGCTCGGAGCTGCTTCCGACAGGGCTGGTCCGCCGGGGCTGGTCCGGCGGTGCCAGTCGCCAAGAACACGGCGCCGCCAGCGCATCGGCGCCCAACCCGGTGGGGTCGGACGCCGATGCGCTGGCGGTCTAAGGCCCGCGGACGGGGGCCGTGAAGTCGGCGTCAGTGGACCACCACAGGCGGCACGCCTTGCTCGTCGAGCAGGTGCGACTTCTCCTGCTTGCGTGGCAGGAAGTACGCCGGGATCAGCGTCAGGCTGACCAGGATCGCGGCCCACCAGTAGGTGTGCGCGAACGCGCCCGCAGCCGCGACCGGGGCCTGCGCCGGGCTGGACGGCGGGTTGTCCTTGAGGGCGTTGGTCAGGACCACCGAGAACAGCGCCACGCCGACCGAGCTCGCGATCTGCTGGGTGATGTTGAGCAGCGTCGACCCACGGGCCACTTCGTGGTGGGTGAGGGTCTTCAAGGCGGTGGTGAAGATGGGCATCATCGTGCCGCCCATGCCCAGTCCCATGACGAACAGCACCGGGATGAGGAAGCCCCAGTGCGAGGAGTCCGCCTCGATCTGGGTCAGGGCGAACATGCCCCCGATGATGAGCACCAACCCGAAGGGCACGATCCGCCCCACAGGGAACTTGTCCACCAACGTGCCGGCGATCGGCATGGTGAGCATGGCGCCCACGCCCTGCGGCGCCACCAGCCAGCCGGCGTTGAGCGGCGTCTCGCCCTGCACCTGCTGGAGGAACTGGGGCACGAGCAGCAGCCCGCCGAAGAACGACGCCGCGAAGATGAACATCGTGATCGTCGAGACGGCCAGGTTGCGGTTCTTGAACAGCCGCAGGTCGAGGAGGGGGTGCCTGGGCCGGAAGCTGTAGAACACGAACGTGACCATCAGCGCCAGGCCGATGAAGCCCGGCACGAGCACCTTGGCGTGGCCGATGCCGCCCTCGCCGGGGATCGACGAGACGCCATAGAGGAACAAGGCCAGGCCGGGGCTCATCATGAGCATGCCGACGAAGTCGAACGACTCGGAGGGCTGCGGGTTGTCCTTGGCCAGCGCGAACCCGGCGTAGACCAGGGCGACGAGCCCGATCGGCGCATTGATCAGGAAGATGTAGTGCCAGCTGAAGTGGTCGATCAGCCAGCCGCCGAGGATGGGGCCGAAGATCGGGCCGAGCAGCATCGGCACGCCGAGGATGGCCATCAGGCGGCCCATCCGGGCGGGACCGGCGGCGCGAGTCATGATCGTCATGCCCAGCGGCATCAGCATGCCGCCGCCGAGGCCCTGCAGGACCCGGAAGCCGATCAGCATGCCGATCGACGTGGCCGCGGCGCACAGCACCGAGCCGAGGGTGAACAGCAGGATCGCCAGCATGTAGAGGCGCTTGGTGCCGAACCGGTCGGCCGCCCACCCCGACAACGGGATGACCGTGGCGAGGGCGAGCGTGTAGCCGGTGACCGTCCAGGCGACGGTCGAGTAGGCGAGCGGCTCGCCGCCGAAGGCCGTCTGGAAGGTGCGCAGCGCGACGTTGACGACGGTGATGTCGAGGATCGACATGATGGCCCCGAGGACGACGACGCCTGCGACCTTCAGGACGGCGGCATCGATCTTTTCGGGGTAGAGCACGGGTGTCGTGGCAGGTGCAGACACTGGGAGTCCTCTCGGAAACGGGTGTGAGTCGTCGCGCTTCCCCCGCAACGGTGCGTGACGCAGGAAAAATCCTAGACCTGCGGACTGACAGCCCACACGCCCTTTTCGGCGGGTGCGGCATCGCTGCAGGTGGGAGGGCCTGAGGGGCGCTGGCGGCCGACCGTCAGGCGTTGCCGGCTGCCTCGAGGGTGGCGATGTCGAGCTTGCGCATCGTCATCATCGCGGCGAAGACCTTGGCGGCGCGGTCGGGGTCACCGCTCGCGATCTCGTCCCAGTTTTCGGGGACGACCTGCCAGGACAGCCCGAACCGGTCCTTCAGCCAGCCGCAGGGACCCTCCTCCCCGCCGTCGGCGCTGAGTGCCCCCCAGTAGCGGTCGATCTCGGCCTGGTCCTTGCAGTCGATCGTGATCGAGATGGCTTCGTCGAAGGTGAACTGCGGCCCGCCGTTGAGCGCCACGTAGGGCACCCCGTCGAGCTCGAAGCCCACCGTCAGCACCTCACCGGCCCGATCGCCGCTGCCCTCCGGATAGCGGGCGATCGTGCCGATGGTCGAGTTGGGGAACACCGAGGTGTAGAACTCCGCGGCGTCCTGGGCCTGTCGGTCGAACCACAGGCAGACGTACTGGCGTGGCATGACGTGCTCCTTTCGTGTGTTCGTGTCCTGCAGGTGTTGACCGCCGCCGGCGCGCAAACTCATCGGCGGGTATGCCGTAGCGTCGCCACCGTGACCCCGTCACCTCCGTCGCTGCTCACCGCACCGCGCGCCGACGCGGACGTCCCGGCCTACTGGCAGGCGCTCGGGGTGCCCGGTCTGGCCGACATCCACGTGCACTTCCTGCCCGAGCCGATGCTCGCCAAGGTGTGGGCCTACTTCGACGAGGCCGAGCGCAACTACGGCCAGGCGTGGCCGATCCACTACCGCGACGACGAGCCGACGCGCCTGGAGACCCTTCGCGCCCTCGGCGTCAGGGCCATCCCGGCGCTGGTCTACCCGCACAAGCCAGGGATGGCGGCCTGGCTCAACGAGTGGTGCGCCGACTTCGCGGCCAGGGTCGACGACGCAGTCCACTGCGCCACGCTCTTCCCCGAGCCAGGGGTCGGCGAGCAGGTGGAGCGGTCGCTGGAGTCGGGAGCCCGGCTGTTCAAGATGCACGTCCAGGTGGGTGGCTACAGCCCGGACGACCCGCTGCTCGACCCGGCCTGGGACGCGCTGGAGCGGGCTGGCGCGCCGGTCGTCCTGCACGCCGGCTCGGCGCCCAAGGAGGGCGCCTACACGGGCCCGAAGGCGGTGGCGGCGGTCCTCGACCGGCACCCCGAGCTGACCCTGGTCGTCGCGCACCTCGGCATGGACGAGTACGACGCGTTCGCGGACCTGGTCGAGGCCTTTCCGCGCGTGCACCTCGACACGACGATGGCCGGCACCGACTTCAGCAACCGGTTCGCGCCGCTGACGGCGGCCTACGTCGGGCGGCTCGCGGCCCTGGGTGACCGCGTCGTGCTGGGCACGGACTTCCCCAACATCCCCTATCCGTACGCACACCAGATCGAGGCCCTTCACCGCCTCGGGCTGGGCGACGAGTGGATGCGCAAAGTGTTGTGGCACAACGGTGCCCGCCTGCTCGGACTGGAGGACCAGGTTGCCTGACGAGACACCCGTGACCGATCGGCTCGCCACCGCCATGCAGAGCCTGTATGCCGCGACGCCCGACGAGTTCATGGCTGCGAGGTCCGCGCTGGTCGCCGCCGCCAAGGCGGGCGGCGAGGCCGAGGCCGCGGCCGAGATCGGCAAGCTCCGCAAACCCAGCCTCGCGGCCTGGGCAGTCAACCTCACGGCGCGCGTGGCTCCGGACGTGGTGTCGGCACTCACCGACCTCGGCGTGCAGATGCGGGCGGCGCAGTCGCGCATGGACACGGGCTCCCTCACCGCCATGCGCGGTGATCGAGATTCGGCCGTGGACTCCTTCGTCCGCGCCGCCGCCGAGGCCGTCGGCGGGTCGGGCCGCACCCTCAGCGCGGCGGCCCAGCAGGACGTCCGCTCGACGGCGATCGCCGCGCTCGCCGACGAGCGCGCTTCCGCCGCCGTGACGTCGGGGCAGCTCACGCGGGCCTTGTCCTACAGCGGGTTCGGCGAGGTAGACCTTGCCGAGGCAGTGGCGCGCACGACGGGGGGAGCGATCCTGACCATCCTCCCGGGGGGTAGGGGTCCGGGCAGAGGCCCGGGCCGGGTTTTGGGCGCCGGTGACGCCGACTCCACCGACGGCGCGGGACAGGACTGGGACGACGGCGAGGGCAGCGCACGCAGTGACAGTGACGAGGCGCCGTCCGCAGAGGAGCTCGAGGAGGCGTTGGCTCTTGCCGAGCGCCAGCTCGCCGACGCACAGGCCGCCGTCGACGCGGCACGGGAACGGGCGGAGGAGACGCGGGAGCGGCTGGCCGTCGTCGAACGCCAGCTCACCAAGGCCCGCGAGGCCGACGAACGGGCGTTGGAGGCGGTCACCGACGCGGTCCGGGCGCGCAAGCAGGCCGAGGCAACGCGGCATACCGCTCAGCTGGCGGTGGACGAGGCGCGGGGGCGCGACTGACGAGTGGCCGGCGACCGGCCCTCAGCCAAGGGCCGAAGCCGTCACCACCCGTGCGTGCCCGGTCCGCCCTTGAAGGGGCCGACGACGCGATCGGTGATCCACCCGCCGTAGAACCCTCCGGCCTGGGCGCGGACGACTTCGCCGTCCACGACGCACCGGTCCACCTGCCCCGGCATCACCGCCACCGCATCCGTGATCACGGCGAAGCCAGGTGTCGGCCGCGGGTAGGACCACCCGGCGCGCGGGGCGACCACCCCGCCGCCGGCGAGGTCGAGATAGGAGGCCTGACCCTTCCACTCGCACCACGACGATCCCTCGACCGGGTGCAGTGCCCCGTCGACGAAGGAGTCGCGCGGCAGGTAGTAGGTCGGCGGGTGGCTGGTCTCCAGGACGCGCCACGACGCCGTCGTCCGTGCGATGCGCACGCCGCCGAGCCACACCTCGACGGTCTCCGCACTGGACTCGATCCGAGGTGGCCGCGGGTAGTCCCAGGCCGACTCCTGGCCGGGCGAGGTGGGTTCAGGGGTGGGTCGGGCCATGGCCTCACGCTAGGCCCCTACCCGGGGAGCGGAGCCGGGCGCCCGCAGGTACGTTGGGCGGACGGGCGATGGCAGATGGAGGTGGCGGATGGCACAGCAGCGGACGGGCATCGACCCGGGCGTCGCCCCGAGCGGCGACGGATGCGTGGAATGCCTTGCAGCACAAGGGTGGTGGGTGCACCTGCGGCGCTGCGCCCAGTGCGGCCACATCGGCTGCTGCGACACCTCACCGAGCCAGCACGCGTCGCACCACTTCGAGGAGACGGGCCACCCGGTGATCCGGTCGTTCGAACCCGGGGAGGACTGGTTCTGGGACTTCGGTGAGGGCCGGGGGTTCGTGGGTCCGCGACTGTCCGAGCCCCTTCACCACCCGCTGGACCAGCCGACTCCCGGCCCTGCGGGCGCGGTCCCCGCCGACTGGCAGCAGCACATCCACTAGGCGATCCGGGCTGCTGTGGTGTCGGCCCGAAGGCGTCGGCCCGCTCAGGGTTGACCCTGAGATGACTAGTCAGGTTCCGGGGGTCATCTAGGTACGTTGCCGGATGTGGGGGGCGGCCCGTTCACGGGACGGTTCAGGTATGGCCCTCCACACCGAGCTGCTCCCGCCGACGGCGATGACCGCACCACTGCGGCCGTTGACCGCGCGGGTTCGGGTCGCCCGCCGCGCGCCGGGGGGCGGTCGCGGCGGGAGGGGGGCCGCCAAGCTGCTCGTCTCCGGTGCCCTCGCCACCGGCATCGTGGCGATCGCCCTGCCCAAGGTGGCTGGTGCCGAGTGGGTCGACATCGCCACGGCGCTCAAGGGACTGTCGATCGGTCAGCTCGCCGTCCTCGCGCTGCTGTGGATCGCTGGACTGTGGGTGCACACCCCCGCCCTCACCGCCGCCATGCCTGGGTTGTCGCACCGCCGGGCCCTCATGCTCAACCTGACTGGCTCCTTCGTCTCCAACCTGCTGCCCCTGGGCGGCGCAGCGGGCACCGTGGCCAACTGGCGGATGGCCCGGTCGTGGGGCTTCGAGTCACCCGCCTTCGCCCGGTGGGCCGTCCTGACCAACCTCGTCGACACGCTGCTCAAGTTCGTCCTGCCCGGTATCGCGCTCTGTTGGCTCGCTGTCGCCGGGGTCGAGGTGTCCAGCAACGTCAGCACCGCGGCCTACATCGGGCTGGGTCTGCTCACGGGCAGCGTCGCCATGGTGTGGCTCGTCGCGCGCGACGACCGGGCCGTGCGCTGGCTGGGCCGTGGCGCCGACCGTGTGGTCGCGCGGGTGCGGTTCCTCCCCGTTGCCGACGAGGGGTATGCCGAGCGGGCGGCGTCGTTCCGCCGCGAGAGCGCCGGGCTCGTTGCCGCCGGCTGGGGTCGGATGGTCGGCGCCAAGCTCGCGTATGCCGCGCTGCAGGCAGTGCTCCTCTGGGCCTGTCTGCGCGTGGTCGGGGCAGAGGTGCACCCGGCCGTGGTCGGGGCAGCCTTCGCCGTGGAGCGCATCCTGACCATGGTGGCGATCACGCCCGGTGCGACCGGCATCGTCGAGCTCGGCATGACCGGGGTGCTGGTGGCCTTCCACGGCGAACCCTCCGTTGCCGCCGCGGGCGTACTGCTCTATCGGGCGTTCATCTTCGGCATGGAGATCCCGGTGGGCGGGCTGTCGATGCTGGCCTGGTCGCTGCGCCGCCGCCCGGTCCCCGCCGCCTGACCTCCCTGGCGAGTCTGAAGGATCCTGTGGGTCAGGGTCCCCACGATCGTTCAGACTCGCGCGGGCGCGCCGACGGCTTCAGGGAGTGGGCCGGAACCCGCGCAGGCGCAGGCTGTTGGTCACGACGAACACCGACGACAGCGCCATGGCGCCACCCGCGATCATCGGGCTGAGCAGGCCGAGCGCGGCGAGGGGGATGGCGGCGACGTTGTAGGCGAAGGCCCAGAACAGGTTGCCCTTGATGATGCCCAGCGTGCGCCGCGCCAAGCGGATCGCGTCGGGGGCTGACCGGAGGTCACCGCGGACCAGCGTGAGGTCGCTCGCCTCGATGGCCACGTCGCTCCCCGTGCCCATGGCCAGACCCAGGTCGGCCTGGGCGAGGGCTGCGGCGTCGTTGACCCCGTCGCCGACCATCGCGACAGTTCTGCCTTGTGCCTGAAGGCGTTTCACGACATCGACCTTGTCCTGGGGCAGCACGTCGGCAATGACGTCCTGTATGCCGACCTGGCCGGCGATCTCGCGGGCGGCGGCTGCGTTGTCACCGGTGAGCAGGATCGGGTGCAGGCCCAGCGCCTTCAGCTCGCGGACAGCCTGGGCCGAGCTGTCCTTGACGGTGTCGGCGACGACGAGGACCCCCCGGGCGACGCCGTCCCAGGCGACCACCACGGCCGTGGCGCCGCGCTGCTGAGCCGCGCTCACGGCATACCCGAGCTCGTCGGGGACGGACACCGACCAGTCGGCGAGCAGGCTTGGCCGGCCCACCACCACTGCGTGGCCCTGGACCGTGCCGTGGACGCCGAGGCCCTCACTGTTCGTGAAGTCCTCGACCACCGGCAGGGCGCCGGCCTCGCGCGCGACGCTGGCTATGGCGCGCGCGATGGGGTGTTCGGAAGCGTCCTCGAGCGCACCGGCAAGGCGCAGCACCTCCTGAGCGTCTTCGCCGTCGGCGGGCACGACCTCGGTCAGCGACATCCGCCCCGTGGTGACGGTGCCGGTCTTGTCGAGCACGACGGTGTCGACGCGACGGGTGGACTCCAGGACCTCAGGTCCGCGGATGAGCAGGCCGAGCTGGGCGCCGCGCCCCGTGCCGACCATGAGGGCCGTCGGGGTCGCGAGGCCCAGGGCGCACGGGCAGGCGATGATCAGCACCGCGACCGCCGCCGTGAAGGCTGCGGTCCAGCCGCCGCCGATGGCCACCCAGACGAGGAGGGTGCACGCGGACAGCGCGATGACGACGGGCACGAAGATCCCGGAGACACGGTCGGCGAGGCGCTGCACGTCAGCCTTGCCGTTCTGGGCGTCCTCCACGAGCCGAGCCATCTGGGCCAGCTGGGTGTCCCCGCCGACCCGGGTGGCCCGCACGACGAGCCGGCCGCCGGCGTTGACGGTGGCGCCCACGACGGGGTCGCCCGGTCCGACCTCCGCCGGCACCGACTCTCCGGTGACCATCGACGCGTCCACCGCCGAGGTGCCCTGCACGATGGTGCCGTCGGTCGCGATCTTCTCGCCGGGGCGTACGACGAAGCGCATGCCCACGGCCAGCTGGTTGACGGGGATGCGCTCCTCGCGGCTGGTGTCGCCGTCCTCGCGCAGGACGGCGACCTCCTTGGCGCCCAGCTGCAGCAACGCTCGCAGGGCGGCGCCCGAGGCTCGCTTGGCGCGCGCCTCGGCGTAGCGACCGGCCAACAGGAAGGCGGTCACCCCCGCCGCGGCTTCGAGGTAGATGGTGTCGGCACCGTCGCTGCGCCCGAGGGTGAACCGGAAGGGGTGGGTCATGCCAGGGGTGCCGGCAGTGCCGAAGAACAGTGCGTAGACGGACCAGCCGAACGCCGCCAGGGTGCCGACCGAGATCAGGGTGTCCATGGTCGACTGGCCGTGCCGCAGGTTGGTCCAGGCCGCGCGGTGGAACTGCCAGCCACCCCAGAAGACGACCGGTGCGGCCAACGTGAGCGAAGCCCACTGCCAGTAGCGGAACTGCCACGCCGGGACCATCGCCACCGCGACGACGGGAAGAGCCAGCGCGACAGAGACCAGCAAGCGATGGCGCAGCGCCGCAGTCCCGTCCGGCTCCGTGCTCGTGGCCTCGTCGGGATCGGGCACCGGCAGGGTGGCGGTGTAGCCGGTGCGTTCGACGGTCTCGAGGAGGACGTCGGTCGTGATGCCGTCGGGAAAGGTCACCTTGGCCTTCTCGGTCGCGTAGTTGACCGTCGCGGTGACGCCCTCGATCCTGTTGAGCTTCTTCTCGATCCGGGTGGCGCACGACGCGCACGTCATGCCACCGATGACGAGCTCGACGCTGCTGGGGGCGCTCACGGCACGAGGCTGTAGTTGCCCGCCTCGTCGAGGGCAGCCGCCACCTCAGCGGGGGTGAGCTCTCGCGTCGCGTCCACGGTGACGGCGGAGGTGCCGCCGGCCACGAGGGCGACGCGCACGTCGGTGACGCCCTCGAGGGCAGTGAGCTCCTCGGTGACGGCGCTCGCGCAGTGGCCGCAGGTCATGCCGTCGACGGCGAAGTTCTGGGTGCTCATGGGGTCTCCTCGGGATGTGTGTCGCGGGCGGTCAGGACCGGACGAGCCGGGCGATCGCGTCGGAAGCCTCGCGGACCTTCTCCTGCGCCTCGGGTCCACCCTTGCGGGCGGCGTCGACGACGCAGTGCCCGAGGTGTTCCTCCAGCAGCTCGAGCGAGAACGACTGCAGGGCCTTGGTCGCCGCAGACACCTGGGTCAGGATGTCGATGCAGTACTTGTCCTCCTCGACCATCCGCTGCAACCCACGGACCTGGCCCTCGATGCGGCGCAGCCGCTTGAGGTGGTTGTCCTTCTGGTCGTGGTAGCCGTGGTGCGTTTCGCTCTCACTCATGCCACACACCATACCCCCCTATGGTATGCCGTCAACCCCGCCAACGACTTCTGGCCACCGATGTGGCACGGACGGCGGGAAATCCCGTCGGCGTGTCACACCCGTGGCCAGAAGTGGGGGGGTGGAGGGGAGGCGAGGGGTCAGCGCATCGGGTCGAACGGCTTGAGCTGCTCGACCTGCTTGCCCGTGACCATCGTCTCGGCGAGGAGCCGACCGGTGACCGGGCCGAGGGTGATGCCCCACATGCCATGTCCGCCCGCGGCGAAGACGCGGGGGCTCTTGGTGGCGCCGATCAGCGGGAGGCCGTCGACCGTGCAGGGGCGCGAACCGACCCACTCGTCCTGGCGGTTGTCGAGGTCGGCGCCACGCAGCAGCGGGCGGGCGGCCTCGGCGATGGCCTGGATGCGGCGCTGGTCGAGGGCGGCTTCAGGCTTGCGGAACTCCATCATCCCGGCGACGCGCAGCCGGTCACCGATGGGCGTGCAGGCGACGCGCTGGGCCGGGAAGTAGACCGGGCCGTTCGGCACGTGGTCGATCGCCACGGAGAACGAGTACCCGCGCCCGGCCTGGACGACGTTCTTCACGCCGAACTGACGAGCCAGCTTGCCGAGCCAGGCGCCGGTCGCGAGGACGGCAGCGTCGAACTCCTCGACCGAACCCTGCGCCGTGGTGACGACGACGCCGGTGCCGGTGTCGCGGATGTCGGCCACCGTCGAGGCGTCCATGATCTTGCCGCCGCGAGCCCTCACGGAGTCGGCGAGGGCGTGGACGTAGGAGCCCGGGTCGATGAACCGCTGCCCCTTGAGCAGGATGGCCGCGCCGATCTCGTCGGAGAGGCTCGGCTCGATGGCGCGGGCCTGGTCGCCGGTGAGGGCGTCGAACTCGATGTCCTGGCCGGCGGCGTGGATGTGCTCGATCTCCTCGAGCAGGGTCACCCGCTCGGCCTCGGTGCGGTACGACGCGAGGAACGACTTGGCCTCACGGGTGTCGGCCTGGACGCCGCCGTCACGCAGCAGGTCGAAGCTCTCGAGCGACAGGTCGTTGACCGGGACCAGCGATCCCATGGCCTTCTTCCAGGCCTTCATCGTCGAGTTCCGGGTGAAGCCGGTGACGAACTTGAGGAACTTGGGGTCGGCGCTCGGCGGCACGTAGACCGGCGAAGACGGCGACAGGACGGCGCGCAGGCCGTACTTCAGCACGGCAGGCTCGGGCAGCGGCGTCGCGATGCCCGGCGTCAGCCAGCCGGCGTTGCCCCACGACGAACCCGCCGCGACACCCTGGCGGTCGAGGACGGTCACCTCGACACCGTGCTCCTGGAGGAACCAGGCGGTGGACAGACCGACCATGCCGGCGCCGACGACGGCGACGCGCTGGGGGACGGGGAGACCTGCTGCGGTGATGGGAGCCATGCATCGAGAGTGACAGCGCACCGGGTATGCCGCCTTGTCCCAGCGGCACGAATCTCACCTTCCTACTTGTGTCCGCGACACAAGCCGCGAGAGGCTGGACAGGTGCTCGCCGTCACCGACCTCGTGGCCACCCTCGGTGGCCTCCTCGCCCTCGGCGTGGAGCGTGACGGCGCCGAGGTCGACGACCTCACCATCGCCGAACCGGGTCAGGGGATCGTGGGTCAGCCCGGTGACCTCGTGCTGGGGGTGGGCGTGGAGTCGGCGGAGGCCGCAGCCGACCTCGTGCGCCGTGCTGCGTCGGCCGGCGCAGGAGGTGTGGTGCTGCGACGGAGCATCGCCCGCCGACGCACCGTCCGCGACCGGGCCCGGCGCAGCGGGATCGCCCTGGTGGAGCTCGCCGAGCAGGCGTCCTGGGCCCACCTCGTCTGGCTGCTGCGCGGGGTCATCGACCGGGCGGCGGTCGGACCCGGGAGGCGCGACGACGCACCCGTGCAGGACGACCTGTTCGCCCTTGCCGACGCCGCCGCTGCACTGGTCGACGCCCCCGTCACGATCGAGGACGCCCAGTCGCGGGTGCTTGCCTACTCCTCGCGCCAGGACCTCGCGGACCCCGCCCGGGTGTCGACCATCGTCGGCCGCCGGGTGCCGGACGAGGTGCTCGCGACCCTGCGTGCCCAAGGCGTGTTCCGGCGGCTGGCCCGGTCGGCGGACCCTGTCTACGTCCCGGCCTCCGGAGGCACGAAACCTCGGCTGGTCATCCCCGTGCGCGCCGGCGGCGAGTGGTTGGGCTCCATCTGGGCCGTGGTGGAGGAGCGCCCGCCCGCAGCCCTCGTCAGCGAGCTGGTCCAGACCTCCTCGGTGGTCGCACTGCACCTCCTGCGCCTGCGCGCCCAGGCAGACCTCTCACGTCGCGTGGCGGCGGACCGCCTGCGCGGTGTCCTGTCCGGCAACGTCGCCGGCGCGGAGGACTGGCTGCCCCCCGGCCCGTGGCGGGTCGTCGCCCTCGGGGGCGAGGGCGACCCCGTCCGCCTGCTCGACCTGTGGGAGTCGGTCTGTCGTCGGCACGCGTGGAACCAGCCGCTGCTCGCCGACCTCGACGGGCGTGGGTATGCCGTGGTCCGAGACACCGAGGACGGCTCCCCGGGTACCTGGGTCTGGCTGAGCTCCGTGGTCGCCCAGGCGCGCGACGAGGCGGTGGCGCTGACGGCGCGAGCGGGCCGCACGGCATACGGGCCGGGGGAGCTGGAGCGCTCGCGAGGCGAGGCGCAGGAGACCGACCGTGTCGTAGGGCTGCGCGGCTCGGGCGGGCGGGGCGGTGGCGTGGGTGCGGACGACTCCGTGGTGGCGCACGAGGAGGTGTGGGCCGAGGTCACCGTGGCGCGGGCCGCGAGCACCCTGACGGGGGATCTCCTCGGACCACTGGCGGCGCTCCGCGACCACGACACCGAGCACCACAGCGACCATCTGCGCACCCTCGCCGCCTGGCTCGACCACCCCGGGTCACCGACCGCGGCGGCGCGGTCGATCCACGTGCACCCCAACACGATGCGCTACCGGATGGCCCGCATCGCCGACCTCGCCGGGCTCGACCTGGAGGACGCCACGGTCCGGCTCGCGACCCGCCTGCAGCTGGCCGCGCTGATGGGTGCCGGCAAGCTGGCGGCGCCTCAGTCCACCCAGTAGTTGTCGTGGTACCGCATGAACTCGTCGCGCTCCTGCTCGGTCATCGTCTCGCCGGCGGCGACGCGGGCCAGTCCCTCGAAGTAGCCCTCCCGAGGCGCGCCCGGAGCGAAGTGCAACAGCATCGACGCCGGCCCTGACTCGTTCCGGAAGCCGTGCAGGCCGCCCGGTGGGACGTGCGCGTAGTCGCCTGCCCGGGTGACGTTCCAGCGGGCTCCGTCGAAGATGCTGACCTCGCCGGACAGGATGTAGAACGACTCGGCGATGGTCTTGTGGAAATGCGAGTCCGGGCCGCTCGGCGGACCCGCGAACTCCCAGCGGTAGAGGCCGAAGAGCCGTCCGGTCGAGTCGCCGGTCGACAGGTAGTGGACCCGGTTTCCGTTGGGGTAGATGACATCTGGCGTCGCGTCGTTCAGTCGGATGGTCGCGCTGACCTCGCCGGTGCTGCCGTCGTACAGGGGCGGTGGATAGCTCATGCCAGCATCCTGCCCCGTCGTCATGGCGGACGCAGGTCAGACGGTGACGGGGGTGGGGAGGCGGTGCAGCGCGTCGACGAGGGGAGCCAGCTCTGGAGTCCCCTCGGCCTGGCGGAGGGCCTGCTCGAGCACGCGGTCATGGGTCGGCCGGGCCGCGTCACGCAGCGCGACGCCGGCTGGGGTGAGCTCGGTGTAGATGCCGCGCCGGTCATCGGCACACAGGATGCGCCGGATCAGCTGGCGGTCCTCCAGCCGGTTGACCAGCCGGGTGGTCGCGCTGTTGGACAGGGCGGCGGCCCTGGCCAGCTGCGACATCCGCATGTGCCAGCCGTCCTGGCGCGACAACGCGTCGAGCACGGTGAACTCCACGACGGACAGGTCGTGGGAGCTGGTCAGCTCACGCTCGAGGGAGGACTCGATCAGCCCGTGCAGCGCGGCGAGGGTCCGCCAGCCCTGGGCGCGGATCTCGACGGCGTCGTCTGCGATTCCCATGGACCGATCATAGCCCGCACATGCAACAATCCGCGCCTGCAACTAAGTCGATGCCCCGCAACACGGCCGTTGCTCGACAAAACGGGGTCTGTGGGACCCGTTTCCCCGAGCAACCACCGTTTTGCGGCGGCGCATCGGGGCTGAGCGGCGACGGGGCTCAGCGCTGGTGGAGGGCCCCCAGCAGGGCGGCGTACTGGGCCAGGACCTCGGCGCCGCGGCCGTCGGATGGTGGGTCCAGGGTCGTCTCTGTCCGCACCTCCCACGAGGGCGGCTCCGGTGCGCCGCCGAGGACCCACGCGGCCTGCCGGGCGGCGCCGAGCCCGACGTACTCACCCGGCGCGGGGATGGCGACCGGCACGCCGAACAGGCCGGGTGCCACCGCACGCACGGCTTCCGAGGCGGAGGCCCCGCCGATGAGCAGCACCCGCCGGACCGCGATGCCGAGGTTGCGCAGGTCGTCGACCCCCGCGACGAGGTTGGCGAGCATCCCCTCGACCGCGGCCCGGGCGAGGTTCTGCGGGGTCGTGTTGGCGCGAGTCATGCCGCCGAGCGTGCCCGTGGCCTCGGGTAGGTTGGGCGTGCGCTCCCCGTCGAGGTAGGGCAGGAGGGTCAGCCCGCCTGCGCCGGGCTCGGCGCTCAGGGCCAGCCGGTCCAGGCCGGCCAGGTCAGTGCCCAGGAGCTGGGCTGCCGCTGTCAGGACCCGGGCGGCGTTGAGCGTGCACATCAGGGGGAGGTGCCCTCCCGAGGCGCTGGCGAAACCGGCCACGTCGCCGCGGGGGTCCTTGACCGGGGTGGGGCAGTCGGCGAACACGGCGCCACTCGTGCCCAACGACACCACCACGTCCCCGGGACGCAACCCGAGGCCCAGGGCGGCGCCGGCGTTGTCACCCGTGCCCGGTCCGACGACCACGCCAGCCTCCGTGGTGCCGGCTGCCTCGGACGGCCCGAGCACGCGGGGCGTGCCGAACTCGCGTCCGAAGGCGAGCCGCTGGAGGTCAGGCAGGTAGACCCCCTCGGCCGGCGAGAAGTACCCCGTTCCAGAGGCATCGCCGCGGTCCGTCACGTGAGCGTCGAAAGCGTTGCCCTGCTTGAGGATCTGACCGGTCAGCCAGTCGTGGGGCAGGACCACCCGGGCGACGCGGGCGGCGTTCTGCGGCTCGTGCTCGGCCAGCCACCGGACCTTGGTGACGGTGAAGCTCGGCACAGGCACCGACCCCGTGCGTTCCACCCACGCGGCCGCCCCCAGCTCCTCGACCAGGTCCCGTGAGGCCTGTGCCGAGCGGGTGTCGTTCCACAGGAGCGCGTCGCGCACGACCTCGTCGGACTCGTCCAAGGCGCACATGCCGTGCTGCTGGCCGCCCACCGAGATGGCGGCCACGTCGTCGAGCAGCCCGTTGGCCGTCGCCGTCCCGAACGCCTCCCACCAGCGGTCGGGGTGGACCTCTGTGCCCTCGGGGTGTGGTGCGCGGCCGCTCCGCACGATCTCGCCGGTCGCGGCATCACAGACCACGACCTTGGTCGACTGCGTGGACGAGTCGACCCCGGCGACGAGGGTGCGTGGGGCGTCGGGCATGGGTTCCTCCGGTCGATGGTGCTGCGTCCGCTGGGTCGATGATGCTGTGTCCGCAGGGTCAGAGCTGCGGGGTGATGACGGACTTGATCGCACCGGGGGTGTCACGGGCCGCGGTCAGCGCAGCCGCCGTCTCGGCCAGCGGGAACCGACCGGTCACGAGCCGCTCCAGGTCGACCCGGCCCGAGGCCGCCAGGGCGATCGCGGTCGGCCACGTCCCGGCATAGCGGAAGGTGCCCGTGACGACGAGCTCGCGTTCCTGGACGACGGACAGGGGCAGGGGCAGCTCGTCGCCACCCATCCCGACCAGCACCGCCCGTCCGGCCGGAGCCAGTGCGCGGATGCCCTCCCCGGTTGCGCCGGGGTGCCCCGAGCACTCGAGGAGCACCTCGGGACCCGGCCGACCGGCATACCCGGCGGTGATGCTCTGGTCGCCGGAGGCGATCGTGCGCGTCGCGCCGAGGTCGATCGCCACGAGCAGCCGTTGCTCGTTGAGGTCGGCGACGACGATCTCGCTGGCACCGCAGGCCCGGGCCACCTGGACGCACACCAGGCCGATCGGTCCGGCACCGGTGACCAGCACCCGCGAACCCGGGCCGACCCCACCCTTGCGGCAGGCCCAGACCCCGACCGAGAGGGGTTCGAGCAGCGCCGCGGCCTCGTCGCTCACCGAGTCGGGGACCGCGTGGGCGAAGGCGTGGTGGATCGTCACGAGCTCGGCGAGCGACCCGTCGACCGGGGGCGTGGCGTGGAACCGCATGTCAGGACACAGGTTGTAGCGCCCGCCCAGGCACTGCTCGCAGGCGCGACACGGGACCCCGGGCTCGATCGAGACGCGCTGGCCCACCCGGGCGCTGTCCACGTCGTGGCCGACGGCTTCGATGACCCCCGACGCCTCGTGGCCGAGGACCAGTGGCGACTCCAGGACGAAGCGTCCGATCCGGCCGTGGTCGAAGTAGTGCGTGTCGGAGCCGCAGACGCCGACGGCGTGCACCCGGACCAGGACCTCGTCGGCGGCAGGGGTGGGTGTGGGCCGCTCGACCACCTCCACGTCGCCGGGCCGGTTCAGCACTGCGACGCGCATCGGCTCACCCTTCTCCGGCGCCTGCCGTGGCGCTCCAGGCCTCCAGCGTCGCCCGTGCCCCCAGGGTGTGCAACCGGTCCAGGGCGTGGAGGTATGCCGCGGCGAACCGTTCGTCGTCGGCCAGGTCACCGAACAGGTCGCGGTCGCGCAGGAAGGCGAGCGGGTCGTCCTGCCGCCTGGCCGCCGCGACCATCACGCGTTCCCTGAGACGGTCGACCACCTCGATGGGTTTGCCCTGCTCGTCGACGCCTTCGGCATAGCGAGCCCAGGAGGCCACCACCAGCGCGGACAGCTCGATCTCACCGCCGCTGCGCAGGTTGGCGTTGATGACCGGCACCAGCCACTTGGGGATGCGGTCGCTGGACTCGGCGCACAGCCGGGCGAGGGTGTCTCGCACCTCTGGGTTGGCGAACCGTTCGACGAGCTGGTGGCGGTAGGCGTCGAGGTCGACCCCGGGCACCCCGGGAAGCGTGGGGCTGCCCTCGCGCTCCATGTAGGACAACAGGAACGACGCGAACAGCGGGTCCTGGCACACCTCGTGGGCGTAGCGATAGCCGGAGAGGTAGCCGAGGTAGCACAGCGCCTGGTGGCTGGCGTTGAGCAGCCGCAGCTTCATCAGCTCGTAGGGCACGACGTCGTCGACCATCTGGACGCCGGCCTCCTCGAACGGCGGACGGCCCTGCCCGAAGCGGTCCTCCAGCACCCACTGGGTGAACGGTTCGCACACCACCGGCCAGGCGTCGGCGACGCCGAAGTCCTCCGCCAGCCGCTCGATGTCCTGCGCGGCCGTCACCGGCGTGATCCGGTCGACCATGCAGTTGGGGAAGTCCACCTCGGCCTCCATCCAGTCCGCGAGCGCTGGGTCCTTGAGCCGGGCGAAGGCACAGATCATCCGCCTGGCGACGTCGCCGTTGTCGGGCAGGTTGTCGCAGCTCATCACGGTGAACGGCGCGCGCCCCTCGCTGCGCCGGCGGGCCAACCCTGCCGTGATGAACCCGAAAACCGTTGCGGGAGAACCCCCGCCGGCAAAGTCGGCAGCCAGGTCGGCCTGGATCGACGGGTCCGACGCATCGAAGTCGCCGGTCGTCTGGTTGACGAGGTAGCCACCCTCGGTGATGGTCAGCGAGACGATCCGGGTCTGGTCGTCGGCGAGCCGGTCGACCACGGCCTTGGGGTCGTCGGGCGCGAACATCACGTCGACGACGGAGCCGATCACGCGCGGCTCGCGGTGGCCATCCGGGTGCTTCACGATGAGCGTGAAGAGCCCGTCCTGGGCCCGCAGGGTTTCGATGATCCTGCGGTCGTGGGGCAGCACGCCGATGCCGCAGAGCCCCCACTCGAGGGCCAAGCCTTTGTTCATCAGCGCATCGAGGTACATCGCCTCGTGGGCGCGGTGGAAGCCGCCCACGCCGAAGTGCACGATGCTCGCGGTGACCTTCGAGCGGTCGTATGCCGGCCGGCCCACCTCCTCTCCCAGCTCACCGACGGTGTTCTGGGACAGTGCTTTGGGGGAGGTGGCGACCGGAGCGGATTCCGTCACTTCACCGCGCCCATCGACAGGCCCTGCACCAGCTTGTCCTGGGCCGCGAACCCGGCGGCGAGGACGGGCAGGGACACGACGAAGGACGCAGCGCACACCTTGGCGAGGAACAGGCCTTGGCTGGTCACGAAGCCAGTCAAGAACACCGGCGCCGTTCCCGCCACCGTGCTGGTCAGGACCCGGGCGAGAAGCAGCTCGTTCCAGCTGAAGATGAAGCAGATCAGTGCGGCCGAGGCGATGCCCGGCATCACGACGGGGGCGACGATGTCCTTGAGCGTCCTGGTCAGGCTCGCCCCGTCGACCGAGGCGGCCTCGAGCATCTCGACGGGCACCTCCGCGAGGAACGAGCGCAGCATCCACACCGCGATCGGGAGGTTCATCGAGGTGTACAGCAGGATCAGCCACCAGATGTTGTCGAGCAGCCCGACCTTCTGCGCGAACAGGTACAGCGGCAGGATGCCGGCCACGATCGGGAGCATCTTGGTCGACAGGAAGAAGAACAGGACGTCGGTCCACTTCTTCACCGGACGGATCGACAGCGCGTAGGCCGCGGGGAACGCGAGCAGCAGCACGAGGATGGTGGACAGGACGCTGGCAGTCAGCGAGTTGAGCAACGGTGGCCAGGGGCCGGCGTCGAAGAAGGAGCGGTACCCGTCGAGCGAGAGGGGGGCGAAGAAGTCGGGTGGGTTCTTGGCCGCGTCGTTCTCGTTGTGCAGGGACGTGAGGACCATCCACAGCACGGGCAGTGCGAACAGGATGCCCACGATCCACGCAGCGGCCGACAGGATCACGCCGCTGCGTGGAGGCTTGGCGTGGTTGATCTCCTGCGTTGGGGTGGTGGTGGCGCTCATCAGGAATCCTCCCGGAACAGGCTGAACGCGGTCCGCAACGCGGCGGTCGCGATGATGATCGTGCCGATGACCACGACGACGCCGGCAGCCGACGCACGGCCGTAGTCCTGCGCCGTGTAGAAGGTCTGGTAGATGAAGTACGGCAGGTTGGCCGTGCCGAGGCCGCCGGACGTGATCGTGAAGACGTGGTCGAAGTTCTGCACCACGTAGATCGCCCCCAGCAGGCCGGACAGCTCGATGTACTGGCGCAGGTGGGGAAGCGTCATGGACCTGAAGATCTGCCAGCCGCTGGCTCCGTCGATGCGGGCGGCCTCGACGACGTCGAGCGGTCGGCTCTGGAGTCCTGCCAGCAGGATCAGCATCATGAACGGCGTCCACTGCCACACCAGCGCGGCGATGATGGCGGCCAGGGGGTTGTTGGTGATCCAGTCCGGCTGCGGGGCGCTGTCCCCGAAGAGCGTCTTGAGCAGTCCGTTGAACAGGCCGTACTCGGGGTTGTAGAGCGCGTGCTTCCACAGCAGGGCCGCAGCCACGGGAACGATGAGGAAGGGCGTGATCATCATCGTGCGCACCACGCCCTGCCCGCGGAACTTGCGGTCGAGCAGCAGGGCGATGCCCAGGCCCAGCACCAGGCAGATCAGGACGACCGAGACGGTCAGCAGGATGGTGACCCACACCGCCTTGCGGGTGTTGGTGTCGGTGAACACCCTGGCGAAGTTGTCCACGCCGGCGAAGCCGCGCTCGTCGGGGTAGTAGGCGTTCCAGTTCATGAACGAGATGACGATCGTCGCGACGAAGGGCAGCTGGGTCATCAGGATCGTGAAGATGAGCGCTGGCAGCAGGGGCGCCCTGCGGGCCCAGTCGCCCGAGCGCTGGAGTGCCTTGCTCGGTGCCGACGGCCCGGTGCCGGTCGCGGTTCTGGCGGCGGTCGTGGACGACATCACTGCCCCCTTGCCTGGTAGCGCTCGGCGACGTCTTCGGCGAGCTGCTGGCCCCGTTTCAACGCGTCGTCCACCGACGTCTTGCCGGCGATCGCCGAGCTGACGTCCTGGCTGACCTGGGTCCCGAGATCGGGGAACTCGGGGATGTCGACGAACTGGATCCCGATCGCGGGCCGGGGTTGCACTCCGGGGTTCTCCGGGTCGGCGGCCTCGATGGCCGCCCTGGTCGGGTCTGCGAAGGCCGAGGCGACCTTGAGGTACGCGGGGTTCTGGTAGGTCGAGGCACGCTTGCCGGCCGGGACGCTGGTCCAGCCGACCTTGCTGCCCACGAGGTTCTCGTACTTCTTCCCGCTGGCCCAGGAGATGAACTTCCAGGCGTTGTCCTTCTTCGCGCTGGCCTGCTGGATCGACCAGGACCACGCGTAGAGCCAGCCGGAGGAGTCGGTCTTCACCACGGGAGCGGGGGCGTAGCCGAACTTGCCCTTGTTGGGGGAGTCGTCCGCCTCGAGCGATCCTGCGGCAGACGTGGCGTCGTACCACATGGCCACGTTGCCCTGGACGAGGTTGTTGAGGCACTCGGTGAAGCCGGCCTGGGGTGCGCCCTTCTCGCCGTGGGCCCGCACGAGGTCGACGTAGAAGCGCACGGCCTCCTTGAACTCGGGCGCGTCGACCCCGGGGGTCCAGTCCTTGTCGAACCAGGTGCCACCGAAGGTGTTGACGACCGTCGTCAGCGGAGCGAACAGCTGTCCCCACCCGGGCTGGCCGCGCAGGCAGATCCCCTTCATGCCGGGCTCGGCCCCGTCGACCTTGGCCGCGATGTCGGCGACCTCCTGCCAGGTGGGCTTGGCGGGCATCGTGATGCCCTTCGCAGCGAGGACGTCCTTGCGGTACATGAGGAAGGAGGACTCCCCGTAGAACGGCTCGCCGTAGACCTTGCCCTCGCTGGAGAGCGAGGTGGTCATCGACTTGAGGATGTCGGCCTGGTCGAACTCGGTGTCCGACGCAAGGTAGGAGTCGAGCGGGGCGATCCACTTCGCCTTGGCATAGATGGGGATCTCGAAGTTGCTCAACGACGCCACGTCGTACTGGCCGGCCTGGCTGGAGAACTCCTGGCTGATCTTGTCCCGCACGTCGTTCTCGGGCAGCACCGTGAAGTTGACCCGGATGCCGGTCTCCTTGGTGAAGTTGTCGGCCGTCAGCTTCTGCAGGTCGACCATCTGGGGGTTGTTGACCATGAGGACGTTGATGCTGTCCGCGCCACCGCCTCCTACGCCGCCACCGCCCCACCCGGCACAGGCCGACAGGCTGAGCGCCAGGCCGGTCGCCCCCGCGACCAGCGGGGCCCTGGAGTTTCGACTTCGCACGCGTCCTCCTCCGTCGCCATTGACGGCGTCAGTTTGACTGGTGCTCATATGAGCGACACAATGCCCAAACGAGTAAGACGAGTAAATCCTCGCAACGCGAACCTGTCAACGGCAAGGATGTGCACGTGATCGACGACGGCCCCGCCGAGCTGGTGATGCTGGCTGCCGTGGCGCGTCGGCACTACCTGCAGAACCAGTCGAAGGTCGAGATCGCCGACGAGCTGGGGATCAGCCGGTTCAAGGTCGCCCGGATGCTGGAGGCCGCACGCGAGCGCGGGCTCGTCCGCATCGAGATCGTCCGCCAGGGCTCCCTCGACGTCGACGCCTCCGCGCGGCTCCAGGAGCGCTTCGGCCTGGCCCACGCCGTGGTCGTTGACACGGCCGACGCCGACACGGGGGCGGTCCGACACCTGCTGGGCCGCGCCGCCGCAGACCTGCTCTCGGAGGTCCTGGTGGACGGCGACGTCCTCGGGCTGCCGTGGTCGCGCAGCGTGCATGCCGTGGTCGCAGCACTGACGAGTCTCCCGCGCGTGGAGGTGGTCCAGCTGACCGGAGCGATCGCCCTGCCCGACTTCGACAGCAGCGCCGTGGACATCGTCCGCCGGGCCGCCCGGCTCTCCGGTGGCAAGGCCCATGTCTTCTATGCCCCCTTTGTCCTCGACACCAAATCCAGCGCCGACGCACTGCGTCGTCAGCCGGCGGTGGTGGACGGCCTGGCGAGGGCGTCGGTCGTGACCAAGGCCGTCGTCGGCATCGGAGCCTGGGAGCGCGGCGAGTCGACGATCCACGACCTGCTCGACGACGCGGAGCAGCGCGACCTCGCCAGCCGGGGAGTCATCGGAGAGCTGGCCGGGATCTTCTTCGACAGGAACGGAAAAGCGTTGCGGCCCAAGGTCGCTGCGCGTCTGATCACCATGGATCCCGACGACCTCGCCAGGGTGCCTGAGGTCATTGCGGTCGTCGCCGGAGCCTCCAAGGCGAAGGCAGTCAGAGCAGCTCTCGACGGCGGTCTGGTCCAGGGCCTGGTCGTCGACGCGACGCTCGCAGACGTGCTGCTCGCGAGCTGACGGACCCGCGGGTTTGGCGGGTCGGTAATCGGGTAGAAGGCATCTAATCCGACCAACGACGCGAACGGCACCTCTTGCGCTAATCGTCAGGTGCTGGCATGGTCGATCTCGGATGTAAGCGCTTTCAACGACGAGAGGCAGACCTGTGGCGACCGGTTCGACACCCACGAGCGGGACGACGATCTACTCCGTCGCCGAGCTTGCCGGTGTCTCGATCGCCTCGGTCTCCCGAGTCCTGCAGGGCTCCACCGCCGTGTCGGAGAAGACCCGCCAACGGGTCCTCGAGGCGGCCGACGAGCTCAAGTACGTCCCTCTCGCCGCCGCCCGCAGCCTCGCCGTGCGCCACCACGAAGCCCACGGCCTGGTCCTCCCCGAACTCTCGGGCCCCTACTACTCCGAGCTCCTGATGGGCTTCGAGTCTCGGGCGGCCGAACTCGGGCAGAGCGTCGTGCTGATGCTGGCGGAGGGCAAGGTCGACCTTGCCCGATCCGTCCGCAACCTGGCAACGCGCGTCGACGGACTGGCCATGCTGGGTTCGGCGGCCATCCCCGAGAGCACCGTGACGGCGTTGCACGGCTCCAAGCCCGTCGTCCTCATTGCCGGTGACCCGCGCCCAGACATCGACACGGTCACCTCCGAGAACTCCGGGAGTGCCGCGGAGATCACCAGCCACGTGCTGGCTCACGGTCGCCAGCAGCTCCTCTTCGCCGGCGACCCGGCCTCCGGCCCGGACGTGCGAGACCGGTATGCCGGCTTCGTCGCCGCCCACGAGGCGGCTCGCCGCGTTGCCGCCGAGCCATTGCGGATTTCCTTGCGGGAGAGCGACGGCACCGCCCTGGCCGACCGACTGTTGTCCGGAGAGCTGTCGGCTGACGCGCTCGTCTGTGCGAACGACGAGCTCGCCCTGGCCGTGATGAAGCGACTGCGTGAGGGCGGCAAGGCCGTTCCCGACGACCTCGCGGTGGTCGGCTGGGACGACGTCATGACTGCTCGCTACGTCGAGCCCGGCCTGACCACCGTGCGTCAGCCGGTCCGTGAGCTCGGCGCCCTCGCCGCCGAACGACTCCACCAGCGCATCACCGGTGCACCGGTCGGAGACGCGCCTCGGGTCATCCCGACCAGCGTGGTCATCCGATCGTCCTGCGGCTGCTCGCCCGGAGCCGCGCCCAGCTGAGCCAGCCGGGCGGCATACCTCCACGCCTCCCCCCGAAGCACAACTGCCGTTAGTCCCGTCCCCCGATGAAAGAGAGAAACCCGATGAGACGCACCTCCGCCATGGCGGTCGCGACGATTGCCGCCGCAGCGCTCACCCTGACGGCCTGCGGTCGTGATGACTCAGGCTCGACCGCAAGCGAGACAGGCAAGGACGTCAGCTCAGGCAAGGCCACCGGCACCATCACCGTGTGGGCGATGGGCGCAGAGGGCGAGAAGCTCCCCGCGCTCGCCAAGGAGTTCGAGACCGCCAACCCGGGCGCCAAGGTCAACGTCACGGCGATCCCGTGGGACGCGGCCTACCAGAAGTTCACCACCGCGATCACGGCCGGCACCACGCCGGACGCCGCGATGGTGGGCACCACGTGGATGGGTGAGTTCGCCGGCAACGACGCGCTCGACCCGACTCCGCCGGCGATCGACAAGTCCGTCTTCTTCGAGGGCGCCCAGAAGACGACCGAGGTCGGAGGCACGTCCTTCGGCGTCCCGTGGTACGTCGAGACGCGCCTCGTCTACTACCGCAAGGACCTCGCCAAGAAGGCCGGCTTCGACACCCCGCCCAAGGACTGGGAGGGCCTGAAGGCGATGGCCAAGGCGATGCAGACCAAGGCCGGTGCCAAGTACGGCATGGGCTTCCAGGCCGGCGGTGTCGGCTCCTGGCAGTCGATCATGCCGTTCGGCTGGTCCAACGACGCCGACCTCACCAAGGACGGCGGCAAGGCCTACAACTTCGACAGCCCCGAGGTGCTCGAGGCCGTGAAGTACTACCAGAGCTACTTCACCGACGGGATCTCGGACAAGGCGGCTCCGGCCACCCCGACGACCGAGCCCGACTTCGCCAGCGGCAAGGTGCCCATGTTCATCTCGGGCCCGTGGATGATGTCCGCGGTCGAGAAGGCCGGCGGCGCCGGCTTCAAGGACAAGTACGACGTCATGCCGATCCCGGCCAAGACCAAGTCGTCGTCCTTCGTCGGTGGCTCTGACCTCGTGGTGTTCAAGAAGTCCAAGCAGCGCGACACCGCCTGGAAGTTCATCCAGTGGCTGAGCGACCCGAAGACCCAGGTCAAGTGGTACCAGTCCTCCACCGACCTCCCGGCGGTCAAGTCCGCCTGGCAGGACCCCGCCCTCACCGCTGACACCAAGCTGGCCGTGTTCGGCCAGCAGCTCGAGACGGCTCAGGCACCGCCGAGCTTCCCCACCTGGGAGCAGGTCGTCGCCAGCTTCGACACCGAGATGGAGAAGGTCACCAAGAAGGGTGCGGACCCCGCTGCGGCCCTCAAGACCGTGCAGCAGCAGGCTGACTCGATCGGCACCGGCCAGTAGTCATGGCCACCACCACCGAGGTGACCCCGCGCGGGGAGACGGGCAACACCAGCCCGTCCCCCCGCCGGGGAGGCGCCGGGGGGAGCGCCCCGCGTGAAGGGCGGGCGGCCTGGATGCTCGCACTGCCGTTCTGCCTGCTCTTCCTGGTCTTCACCGCGTGGCCCGTGCTCCAGTCGCTCTTCATGAGCTTCACGGACACCAAGTCCCGCGACCTGCGGAGCCCCTTCTCGGTCAACATCGTGGGCCTCGACAACTTCACCAAGGCCTTCTCCGATCCGGTCTTCCGCAAGGCGGCCCTCAACACCGCCTACTTCGTCGTCATCGGTATGCCGCTCACCATGGGCATCGCGCTGGCGGCGGCGATCGCGCTGGACAAGGGCATCACCCGGTTCCGGTCGGCCTTCCGCCTGGGCTTCTACACGCCGGTGATCACCTCGATCGTTGCCGTGGCCGTCGTCTGGCGGTTCCTGCTCCAGGAGGAGTTCGGGCTCATCAACACCGTGCTCGGCTGGGTCGGCATCACCGGCCCCAACTGGCTCGGCGACCCGAACTGGTCGATGCCCGGTCTGATCCTGATGGCGGCGTGGCGCAACTTCGGCACCGCCATGATCATCTTCCTGGCCGGCCTGCAGGGCGTCCCGTGGGTGCTCCACGAGGCCGCCCAGATCGACGGGGCCGGCGCGTGGCAGCGATTCCGGCACATCACGCTGCCGACGCTGCGACCGACCCTGCTCTTCGTGTCGGTCACCACCTCGATCGGCTACCTGCAGTTCTTCGAGGAGCCGTTCGTCATGACCAACGGCGGTCCGCTCAACAGCACCATTTCGATGTCCATGTACACCTACAAGCAGTTCGGCTTCGGCAACTACGGCTACGCGGCCTCGATGAGCTACATCATCTTCATCGTCATCGCGATCGTGGCCGCCATCCAGTTCCGCCTGCTGCGTGACAACACGTGAGGTCGTCATGAGTGCACAGTCCCGCGGCCGCTGGTGGCTCTACGCCCTGCTGACCGTTCTCCTGATCGCCGTCATCGCGCCGTTCATCTGGATGATCCTGGGCAGCTTCAAGACCCAGGGCGAGCTGCTCCAGAGCCCGCCGACCTGGTGGCCGCAGTCGGCGACGCTGGACAACTACACGCAGCTGTTCTCCCGGCTCAACTTCAAGCAGTACTTCTACAACTCGACGGTCGTCGCGGTCGCCGTGACAGCGGGCAACCTGCTGTTCTGCTCCATGCTCGGCTACGCCCTGGCGATGCTCAACTTCAAGGGCAAGAAGGCGCTGTTCGGGGTGGTCATGGCCACGCTCATGATCCCGGGCGTCGTGACGTTCGTGCCGTTGTTCGTCCTCGTGGCCAACATCGGCCTGATCGACAGCCTCCCGGGCCTGATCCTTCCGTTCCTGGTGACGCCGTTCGGTGTCTTCCTCATGCGGCAGTTCTTCCTCGGGCTGCCGCGGGACCTGCTCGACGCGGGCCGGGTCGACGGTGCGGGGGAGCTGCGCATCTTCCGCCAGATCTTCCTGCCCCTGGCCGGGCCCGCCCTGGCCACGTTGGGGATCCTCACGTTCCTCGGCAGCTGGAACAACTTCCTCTGGCCGTTGGTCGTGGCCCAGCAGGAGCAGCACTACACGCTGCCGGTGGCCCTCGCGCTGTACTCCACCGGCCAGAACTCCACCCAGTACGGGCTCCTTCTCGCCGGCGCCACCGTCGTCGTGCTGCCCGTCCTGATCGTCTTCCTCGTCTTCCAGCGTCGCTTCATCGAAGGAATCGCGACCACCGGAATCAAGTAACCGCCGTCACCGGTGGGTCGTGCCCACCGGCACCCGCAGCCGCACCCGCAGCACTCGACGGCACCTGGCAACACAAGGAACCAACCCCGATTGGAGCCTCACCCATGGCCAGCACCTCCTCCCTCATCCTGCCCAGCCCCTCGCGCCGACAGCTGCTCGTCGGAGCCACCGCCGTGGCAGCAGCGGGCCTCACAGCCACGCGCGCCTCGGCGAGCGCCGCGGCGGCACCTGCCATGGCGCCTGCCGCGGCACCCGCCGCACCGGCTTTCATCCCGTCACGCACCTCGTTGGCCGCGGACCCCGTTCGCGTCCGCACCTGGGCGGCCGACACCTGGCACAGCCTGGTCGCGATGACCGACGAGAAGACGGGCCTGCCGGCGGACAACATCCCGGAGTCCCTTGGCGCAACTGATCGGTCGGGCTACACGTCGCCGACGAACATCGCTGGCTACCTGTGGTCCGCCGTCGTCGCGCGCGAGCTCGGCATCATCTCGAAGGCCGAGTGCAGCAAGCGCCTCATCCAGACCCTGACCACGGTGCTGCGCCTGAAGCACCACGATCCCAGCGGTCAGTTCTACAACTGGTACGACGAGGCCACCGGTGACGTCATCACCACCTGGCCGACCGACGGCAACCGCGTCTACCCGTTCTGCTCCTCGGTCGACAACGGCTGGCTGGGTGCGGCGCTGCGCGTGGTCATGTCGGCCGACAAGGGCGCCGCACCCCTGGCCCGACGGATCTTCGGCCGGATGCGCTGGGACATGTACTACGACACGAACGCCTCGCGGAAGCCCGGGCTCATCTACGGCGGCTTCTACCCGGGTACGCCGCCCGATACGACCAACTTCGCCCTCGGCAACACCATCGGCGTCGGACCGGACGTCTGGTACACGAAGAACCACCACTACGACACGACTGTCTCCGAGACGCGCATCACGAGCTACCTCGGCATCATCACCGGACAGATCCCGGCCTCGCAGTACTTCGCGATGTTCCGGACCTTCGACGCGAACTGCGGCTGGAACTGGCAGGAGATGCAGCCTGTCGGGCAGACCCGCACCTACCTGGGCGTCGACGTCTTCGAGGGCGCCTACACCTACCGGGGCATGCACATCGTGCCGGGCTGGGGCGGCAGCATGTTCGAGGAGCTCATGCCGGACGTGTTCGTGCCCGAGTCGAGCTGGGCGCCGCGTTCCTGGGGTCTGAACCACCCGCTCCACGTGCGCGCACAGCGGGAGCACGGGCTCATCGAGGCGGACTACGGCTACTGGGGCTTCTCCCCGTCGAGCAACCCCGAGGGCGGCTACCGCGAGTACGGCGTGGACGTGCTCGGTCTCAAGCCCGATGGCTACTTCTCCGACCAGGAGAACACCGACGTCAAGCTGGCGTACGACGGGTGCCGCGACGCGCTCAACCCCACCCCGACCTTCGGCGACGGCGTCGTGACCCCGCACGCGGCGTTCCTCGCGATGATGCACGAGCCCGACCACGCTTTCACGAACCTCGCGAAGATCCAGGACGAGCTGAAGGCCTATGGCAAGGGCGGCTTCTTCGATGCCGTGGCCGTGCGGTCGGGGACGATCGCTCGCCGCTACCTTGCCCTCGACCAGGCCATGGTCATGGGTGCGATCGGAAATGTCTTGGGTGACAACGTGATTCGTCGGGCCTTCAGCACCCCGGACGTCGAGCGGGCACTGCGTCCGGTCATCGGTATGGAAGAGTTCGGCGCCGGCATCGCGTAGCCCCCCGGGCACCACAGCCACGACACCCAGCCACGATTGAGAGGACCCCATGCACCCGGTCAGGAAGACCAGCCCCGAGGGAGTCGAGTACCGCGACCTCAACGGGAACGACCGCATGGATCCGTTCGAGGACCCCCGACTGACCGTCGAGGAGCGGGTCGCCGACCTCGTGCCCCGACTCTCCCTGGAGGAGAAGGTCGGCCTGATGTTCCAGACCGTCATCGAGGCGGGCGCCGACGGCACCGTCAAGGAGGCCCCGGGCGACATCAGCAAGTCGGGCACCTCCGACGTGGTGCTCCGCAAGCACCTCACGCATTTCAACGTGCACGCCCTCGACGACGCCCGCATGGCCGCCCGCTGGCACAACGCCCTCCAGGCCATCGCCGAACGGTCACCGCACGGCATACCGGTCACGATCTCCACGGATCCTCGGCACGCGTTCATCGAGAACGCCGGTGCGTCGTTCGCCGCCAAGGCGTTCTCGCAGTGGCCCGAGTCCCTGGGGCTGGCGGCCCTTCGCGACCCGGCGCTCGTGCGTGAGTTCGGTGACATCGCGCGCCAGGAGTACTGCGCCGTCGGGATCCGCGCCGCCCTGCACCCCACTCTCGACCTCGCCACCGAGCCGCGGTGGGCCCGCCAGTCGGGCACGTTCGGCCAGGACCCCGACCTCGTGACAGAGCTGGCCGCGGCGTATCTCCAAGGTTTCCAACAGGATTCGCTCGGACCCGGCAGCGTCGCCTGCACGAGCAAGCACTTCCCCGGTGGAGGTCCGCAGAAGGACGGCGAGGACGCGCACTTCCCCTACGGCCGCGAACAGGTCTATCCCGGCGATCGGTTTGCCGACCACCTCAAGCCGTTCCCACCGATCATCGCGGCGGGGACCGCGGCGATCATGCCCTACTACGGGATGCCCATCGCCCTCGAGGTCGACGGAGAGAAGATCGAGGAGGTCGGCTTCGGCTTCAACAAGCAGATCATCACCGGGCTGCTGCGCGGCACGCTCGGCTACGACGGAGTCGTCGTCACCGACTGGGAGCTCGTCAACGACAACCACGTGGCTGACCAGGTGCTGCCCGCGCGGGCCTGGGGGGTCGAGCACCTCGACCCGGCGGGCCGGATGGAGCTGATCATCGAGGCCGGGTCGGACCAGTTCGGCGGCGAGGAGTGTGTCGAGCTGCTGCTCGACCTCGTCGCCGAGGGTCGGGTGGCCGAGTCACGCATCGACGAGTCGGTGCGCCGCCTGTTGGCCGTGAAGTTCCGGCTCGGACTGTTCGACGACCCGTTCGTCGACGAGGACGCTGCCGCAGAGACGGTGGGGCGCAAGGACTTCCGCGATGCGGGGTATGCCGCGCAGGCACGGTCGGTGACCATCCTCCAGAACGGCGCGGAGCGGCATACCCCTGTGTTGCCGTTCGCCCGGGGGCAGCGCGTCTATGCCGAGAACATGTCACCCGAGGCCGTCGCGCTGCTCGGCGAGCAGGTCGACCGGCCCGAGGACGCCGACATCGCGCTGGTGCGGCTGATGGCGCCGTTCGACCCGAGGTCCGACCTGTTCCTGGAGTCGTGGTTCCACCAGGGTTCCCTCGACTTCCCGCCCGGCCTGGTGTCGCGGCTGGCCCGGATCGCCGCCCACTGCCCGTTGGTCGTCGACGTGGTCCTGGACCGACCCGCCGTCCTCACGCCGCTGCTGCCCCTGGCCAGTGCGCTGGTCGGCAGCTACGGCACGAGCGACGAAGCCCTCGTCGATGCGCTGACGGGAATCGTCGCGCCGGTCGGCCGGCTCCCGTTCGACCTGCCGCGCTCGATGGAACAGGTGCGCCGACACGGCGAGGACGTCCCCGGCTACGACGATCCGTTGTTCGCCTTCGGACATGGCCTGTCGGTGATCCCTACCGTTTGACCGCCTCACCCTTTATGTTTAGGCCGTGAATCCATCCCAGGCGGCCCCGGGCTCTCAGGCGTCCCTGCGTGAAGCCAACCGGCTGCGTGTCCTGGAGGCTCTTCGGGATCAGGGCGCGATGACCCAGGTGGAGATCGCGGGATTCACCGGACTCAGCCCCGCGACCGTCTCCAACATGGTCAAGGAGCTGGACACCTCTGGGGCGGTCGAGCTCGAGCCGAGCATCAGGAACGGTCGCCGGGCCGTGCTCGTCTCCCTGGCGACCGGCAGCACCCTCATCGCCGGCATCGCCTTCGGCGACCGCGACGTGCGGGTCGCGCTCGGCACCGGCCCCCGCGACATCATCGGCCGGCAGCGGATGCCGCTGCCCGCCGACCATGCAGCCGACGAGGGGATGGACCGCGCCTCACGGCTGCTGCTGGACCTGGTGGAGAAGGCCGGCAAGACGATGGCCGACGTGCGTGCCGTGGGTGTGGGCATCCCGGCACCGGTGGACTCCGTGTCGGGCCAGGTCGGCAGCGAGAGCATCCTGCCCGGGTGGCGCGGAGTGGCTGTGGCCCGCGAGATGGAGGGACGCATCCAGGCACCCGTGGCCGTGGACAACACCTCCAACCTGGCGGCCCTCGGCGAACTCAGATGCGGTGTGCTGCAGGGAGTTCAGCACGCCGTCTACATCAAGCTCTCCTATGGGGTGGGGGCCGGCCTGATCCTCGACGGAGACGTGTTCCGCGGGGCGGCCGGGACCGCAGGCGAGATCGGCCACTTGACCATCGACGAGAACGGCCCGGTGTGCCGTTGCGGCAACCGCGGCTGCCTCGAGACCTACATCGGCGCGCGCGGGCTGCTCGACGCGCTCGCCTCCTCGCACGGACCGCTGAGCCTGCGCGATGTCATCACCCGCGCCCTCGACGGCGACCCCGGGTGCCGGCGCGTGCTCGAGGACGCGGGACGCCACCTCGGCGTGGCCGTCGCGGGCCTGGTCAACCTGCTCAACCCCGAGGTCGTCGTGCTCGGCGGCCAGCTGTCGAAGGTGGGCTCGATCATCATCAGCCCGATGCGTGCCTCGCTCGAACGCTGCGCCATCCCGAGCGCCGCGGCGTCGGTCGTCGTCCGTGAGGGTGAGCTCGACACGGATGCCGACGTGGTGGGCGCGCTGGTCTGCGCCGCCGCCCTCCTGCCGGCCAGCGAAGCCGTTTTGGCCACTGCAGCGTCCATTTCTTGAATTCAACTCTTGACGTCAAGGGCGGTCAGCGATTAACTCAGGGAACGCCCACACCAACGTGGTTGTCGGCGCTGACCAAGGGAGTTCAGCTATGCCCACCCGTTCCATTCGTCTCGCCGGGGCCGCTCTCGTGGCTGGCCTCGGCATCGCGTCGCTCGCCGCGTGTGGCGGCAGCGGTGACTCCGGCTCCGGCAGCAGCAGCTCATCGTCCGGGGGCGGCGGGAAGAAGATCGCCCTCCTCCTGCCCGAGTCCAAGACCACTCGCTACGAGACCTTCGACCGCCCGCTGTTCGAGGCCGCCGTCAAGGCGGGCTGTGCCGACTGCACGATCATCTACAGCAACGCCGACCAGGACCCCGCCAAGCAGCAGCAGCAGGCCGAGGCCGCGCTGACCCAGGGAGCCAACGTGCTCGTCCTCGACCCGGTCGACGGCAAGGCCGCGGCAGCGGTCGTCGCCAGCGCCAAGGGCCAAGGCGTCCCTGTCGTCGCCTACGACCGGTTCATCGCCGGCGCCGACTACTACGTCTCGTTCGACAACGAGACCGTCGGCAAGATCCAGGCCCAGACCCTGGTCGACACGATCAAGGCCGGCGGCAAGACCTCGGGTGACATCGTGATGATCAACGGCTCGCCGACCGACCCCAACGCTGCGAGCTTCAAGAAGGGCGCCCACAGCATCCTCGACAGCAGCGGCTTCAAGATCGCGGCCGAGTACGACACCCCGGACTGGAGCCCGGACAAGGCGCAGGCCTGGATGGAGGGCCAGATCTCGGCCGTCAAGGGCAAGCTCGTCGGCGTGTATGCCGCGAACGACGGCACCGGCGGTGGCGCGATCGCAGCGCTCAAGGCCGGCGGCGTCACCCCGCTCCCGCCCGTCACGGGTCAGGACTCCGAGCTCGCCGCGATCCAGCGGATCCTCGCGGGCGACCAGGCCATGACCATCTACAAGCCGGTCCCGCCGGAGGCCGAGGCAGCGGCCAAGGCTGCCATCGCGCTGGCGAACAAGCAGAAGCCTGCATCGACCGGCGACACCGACGGTGTCCCCTCGACGATCCTCGACCCGATCGCGGTCACCAAGGACAAGGTCAAGGACACGATCATCAAGGACAACGTCTACAAGATCGCCGACCTCTGCACCGGTGCTTTCGCGGATGTCTGCGCGAAGGCAGGCTTGAGCTGACGCACCCCGCACCAGCGGGTGGGAGCAGCGCCTCGGCGCCGTTCCCACCCGCCGGCGCACGCGGCATACCGACACGACGGACCCGTTCCGGCGCAACGGCCTCCGCACCCGCTCCGGCCCCACCGAACCACTCGAAGGACTGACATGACCGCGACCCTCGCACCGCCGACGACAGCCGTCCTGGCGCTGACCGGTATCTCCAAGCGCTTCGGCGCCGTCCAGGCCCTCAAGGACATCGACTTCGACGTGCACTCGGGCGAGGTCGTCGCCCTGGTGGGTGACAACGGCGCGGGCAAGTCGACGCTCGTCAAGACCATCGCCGGCGTCTACACGCCCGACGAGGGCGAGATGACGTTCGACGGCAGTGCCGCCAGCGTCGCCAGCCCGGCGGAGGCGCAACACCTCGGCATCGCGACGGTCTTCCAGGACCTCGCCCTCTGCGACAACCTGGACGTCGTCGCCAACCTGTTCCTCGGTCGCGAGCTCTATCGCGGCCGGGCCCTCGACGAGGTGACGATGGAGCAGGAGTCCTGGCGGTTGCTGCGCCAGCTCAGCGCCAAGATCCCGTCGGTGCGCATCCCGGTGGCCAGCCTCTCCGGTGGCCAGCGCCAGACCGTGGCCATCGCCCGGTCGCTGCTCGGGGCGCCCAAGGTCGTGATGCTCGACGAGCCGACCGCGGCCCTCGGCGTCGCGCAGACCGCAGAGGTGCTGAACCTCGTGGAACGCCTGCGGGAGAACGGACTCGGGGTCATCCTCATCAGCCACAACATGTCCGACGTGATGGCCGTCGCCGACCGAGTGAGCGTCCTGCGCCTGGGTCGCAACAACGGCACTTTCAACGTCAGCCAGACGACCAGCCAGGAGATCATCGCCGCGATCACGGGTGCGACGACGAACGCCGTCTCGCAGCGGGCAGCCCGCCGCGCGGTGACCCCAGAACCCCTCGGCACCGAACCCATCGGCGCCGAACCCGCCGACTCAGACACCACCGGTCCCGCTGCCACCTCGGAGGAGCAGTCATGAGCACCCCCACGCCCACCCCCGAGCTGCAGTCGGTGGACGCCACCGCAGCGCTGCCTGCAGACCTGCAGGACGAGCGGCTGATCGCGTCGCAGGGCATCGGCGGCTTCCTGCGCGCGTTCCTGTCGCGGCTGCGCAGCGGTGACCTCGGGTCCCTGCCTGTCGTCGTCGGCCTCGTCGTCATCTGGGGTGTCTTCGCCCTGCGCAACGACGCCTTCCTCTCCAGCCGCAACCTCGTGAACCTCACCCAGCAAAGCGTCCCCACCGGGATCATCGCGCTCGGGATCGTGCTGGTGCTCCTGCTCGGCGAGATCGACCTGTCGGTCGGCTCGATCAGCGGGTTGTCGGCCGCGATCCTGGCCGTTGGCTTCGTCGGCCACGGTTGGTCGCTGCCCCTCGCGATCCTCGCCGCACTCGTCGCCGGGGCGGTCATCGGCGGGGTCTACGGCGTGCTCTACACGCGGTTCGGCGTGCCCAGCTTCGTCATCACCCTGGCGGGACTCCTCGGCTTCCTCGGCCTGCAGCTCAAGGTGCTCGGCAAGGAGGGGTCGATCAACATCCCGTTCGACTCCGCGATCGTGAAGTTCTCCGCCCTCAAGTTCCTGCCCGACGCGGTGGCCTACGGGATCGTCGTCGCTGCGGTGCTGATCTATGCAGCCCTGCGCCTTCGTTCCAACCAGCGTCGCTCTCTCGCGGGCCTGTCCACCACGCCGGTGGTCACGCTGGCCCTGCGTTCCGTGGCGCTGCTGCTGCTCCTGGGCATCCCGGTCTACGTGCTCAACCGCGACCGCGGGGTGTCGTACATGTTCGTGCTGTTCCTGGCGTTGGTCGTCATCTTCGACTTCGTCATCCGGCGAACGTCGTGGGGACGCTCCGTGCTCGCGATCGGCGGCAACGTCGAGGCAGCCCGGCGGGCCGGCATCAACGTCAAGCGGATCTACGTGACAGTCTTCGTGTTCTGCTCGACCCTCGCGGCCCTCGGTGGCCTCCTTGCCGCCGGTCGGCTGGCTGCCGCCAACCAGAGCAGCGGCGGCGGAGACGTCAACCTCAACGCCATCGCGGCCGCGGTCATCGGAGGTACGTCGCTGTTCGGCGGACGCGGCTCGGCGTACTCCGCCCTGCTCGGCATCCTCGTCATCCAGTCGATCTCGAACGGCCTGAGCCTGGTCAACCTCGGCTCGCCCGAGCGCTACATGATCACCGGCGGCGTCCTGCTGCTCGCCGTCATCGTCGACTCCCTGAGTCGCCGGAGCCGCGCCGCTCACGGCCGCGCCTGACACCCGACGACAGGAGGGGTATGCCGGGTGGTCACCACCCGGCATACCCCTCCCGTCGCGTGTCCCTCCTTTATCGGGTTACCCGATAAAGGKGCGCTTCACCCSGAAACGGTTCCCGGGTGAAGCGCAACAAAGTCCCTAGACCCGATAAAGGGGAGATCAGCGGGTGGCGAGCTCCGCGGCCTGGCGCTGGGACCAGGCCCGGTCGGCGGCATCGATGCTGGCGCGCGAGCCGAGGTCGACACCGGCCCGCTGGGCCGCCGCCTTGGCGGCAGCCGTCGTCAGGTCGGGCGCCCGGAACTGTTCGGGCGAGATCGAGGCGTCGGCGGCGGCATACCGACGCTGTTGGGTGGCCAGCCGGTCGGCCGAAAGCTCGGCCGTGCGCAGCGCGGCACCGCTGACCTTGAAGGCGCTCCCCGTCAGCGGGGTGCTCACGAGGGGGGCGTAGCCGTCGCGATGACCGGCGACGTTGGGGTGGTAGCTCTCACCGACCGGGTTGGACAGTCCGTTGAGCCACTCGACGTCGTCGCACACGGCGTGGCCGACGAACCGACTCGTCGGGTTGGCGAAGCTGAACCCCTTCGCGCTCGCCTGCGTCGACGTTCTGCTGTTGAGCAGGTCGGCGGTCTGGTTGAGTCGCGTCTCCTCCGCGGGGGAGAACCAGGTGAAGGCGTTGCAGTCCTCGCCCTGGAAGATCCGTGGGTAGCCGACGACGACGACCTTGGCGTTCGGCGCCTTGGACCTGATCGAGGCGTAGAGGGTCGACAGCCGCGCCGGGAGGGTGTTGTTGATGATGGACTGCGCGGCGTCGATCGCCCCGTTGCAGTCGCTCATCCAGCCGGGCTGGGCACACTCGGTGAGGACGTCCGCGAAGCCTGCGTCATTGCCACCGACCGAGATCGAGACCTGAGTCGTCGCGGTGCTGAGTGCACTCAGCTGGGTGTTGGTGACGTCGGCGACCGTGGCACCCGAGCAGGCCCGGAAGTTGAGGGTCAGCCCCTTGCTCGCCGAGATGAGCGACGGGTAGGCGTAGACCGAGCGCTGGCACGAGGTGCCGTCGTTGATGTAGGTCCGGGTGCCGGTGCCGGAGGAGTACGAGTCACCCAGTGCCACATAGGAGTTCGCGGCCTGGGCAGGTGCTGCTGAGACGGTGAGGGCGGCCGCGGCACCGAGTGCCGCGATCGCGCCGAACGTGCGGGTCATCGCCATTGACATCTCCCTGCAGTCCAGTGGATCGGTGAACGCACAGTAGGGCTGGGAGGGCGGTCGTGGCCGCCCAGCACGAAGTCGGGACGAACCCTTGTCAACTTCTTACCTGGGGGAGGAACTACCCCTCGGCCACCGAACCAGTCGAGGTGCCCACGCGAATCCGGTTGCCGTCGGGGTCGACCAGCTCGGTGTCGCGAGCCCACGGGTTGTCCTCGACCACCGTGCCGAACTCGGCGGCCACAGCGTCGACGTCGTCGACCCACAGGTAGGCCAACCCACCCGGCCTGGCGTCGCCGAGGTGCTCGGAAAGGTGGAGGTGGACGTCGCCACGGCGGACGATCAGGTAGACCGGCATACCGGGTCCGAAGCGGTGCGCGCTCACCTGCTCGAACCCGAGCCGTTCGTACCAGGGCAGAGCCGCGAGGGCGTTGGTCACGCGCAGGATCGGGCTGATGCTCTCGGCCACGGGGGCCTCCTGGGAGTCGGTCGAGGTCGGTGGGGCGCTCAAACCATCGTCGCAGCGCCCGCACCCGACCGCCCCTTTATCGGGTTTAGCAGGAAGGTTGCGCTTCACCCGAGAACCGTTGTCCCGTGAAGCACAACAGAGTCCCTAAACCCGATAAAGGGGTGGCGCGAGCGTGATCGACGCCCTGACCTGCGCAAACGTCGGGTTCTGAGTGGCGGGGCGGGGCTGCGTGGCATAGGAAGGGGGAGCGGCGTGACACGGCGTCGCTCGACGACAGGGAGAACCAGCCATGACCGAAACCCCCCTGAACGAAGCAAGCGACGACGAGGGCGGCATCGGACCGTCTGACGGTGGCGCGGCGGGCATGCCCGGCAGCGCCGACGACGGTGGTGCCGATGGCGGCGCCGACGGTGGTGCTGACAGTGGTGCTGACGGTGGCGCCGACGGCGGTGCCGGTGAAGGTCCCGCCGATGGCGGGGCGAACCCGGATGGCCACGACGGTGGTGCCGATGGCGGTGCTGATGGCGGCGCGGACGCCGAGGCGTAGCGACCCCACCCCCTGAGTCGGTGACTCGGTGACGACCACGTCGCCGCACCGGGTGCCCGCCACGAGCGGTGGGCGCCCGGTGCTGTCACGTCTGCTGGCCGTCTCTGCGGCCGAGTTCGCGCAGCGCTACTGGTCGCGTGAACCCCTGCTCAGCCGGGCGGCCGACCTGCCGACGTCCTTCGGCGACCTCTTCTCCGCAGATGCCGTCGACGAGCTCGTCTCGGGTCGCGGGCTGCGGACGCCGTTCCTGCGGATGGCGCGCGAGGGGACGACGCTCGAGGACCGCAGCTTCACCCGCGGAGGAGGGATCGGCGCCGCCATCGGTGACCAGGCCAGTGACGACGCGGTCCTGCACCACTTCTCCGAGGGCGCGACGTTGGTCCTGCAGGGCCTGCACCGGACCTGGCGCCCGATCATCGACTTCTCCCAGGCCCTGGCAGCCGAGCTCGGCCATCCGGTCCAGGTCAACGCCTACGTCACCCCACCCGAGAACACCGGCTTCAGTGACCACTACGACGTCCACGACGTGTTCGTCCTGCAGATCGCGGGTGAGAAGGTGTGGCGGATCCGGCCACCCGTGCACGAGCTGCCGCTGCGCGACGAGCCGTGGACGGACCGGCGAGCTGCCGTCGAGCACGCCGCCCAGGACCGGCCCCTCATCGAGGAGACCTTTGCCCCCGGTGACTGCCTCTACCTTCCTCGGGGCCACCTCCACTCGGCCACAGCGCTCGGCGGTACGAGTATCCACCTCACCGTCGGCGTCCACGCGTGGACCCGACGCCACGTGGCCGACGAGCTGGTTCGCGCCGCGGTGACCCGAGCCAGCCGGTCCCTCGAGCTGAGATCGGCCCTGCCGGTGGGCACGGACCTGGTCGCGACTGGTCCGGCTCCTGACGATGTCGAGGTGGTCCGCGCCGCACTGATCGAGGCCCTGGGACAGGTCGACGCCGCCGACCTCCGCGCCGGTCTGGCCGGTGCGGCCCGCGCCGCCCAACGCCCGGCGCCCCTGGCGCCGCTGGCCCAGGCCGAGGCGGCGAACGAGCTGTCGCAGTCGTCGCAGCTCGCGCTGCGCGCCCACGTCGCGGCGGCCCTCGTGCCGGCGGCCGGCGGACGCACGGTGCTGCGCAGCCGGGTCGGCGCGCTGCCTGTCGAGCGCACCGACCTTGCCGTTGTGGAACACCTCTTGGCCACCGGCTCCGCGACGGCGGGCGAGCTCGGGCTGGACCTCGCCCGGGCCCTCATGCGCTCCGGCATCGTCGTCCCCGGATGACGACGCCTCGGTGCTCGACGTCGGCCCGACGTCGCGGCGACCCCATGCTCGGCACCGCCGCACCCGCGACACGGTGGTTGCTCGTGGAGCACCCCGGCGGCTGGGCTCCGGCGGCCCTCGACAGTCCGGGGATCGCCTCCGCGGTTGCGGATCGCCTGCATCGGACCGCCCTGGAGGTCGGTGGCCGGGTCGTGCTGATCCGCCGACCCGGCAGGGCCGCGGTCCCGGCAGCACCAGAGGAGCGTCGCTGGACCGTGCTCGACCTCGACGGCCGACAGCAGTGGGGCACCTGGCGGCGGTCCGAGGACCTGCTCGCCGCCGGCTCGGCGCTGCTCCGCGGTCCCGTTGACTCGGTCGGCGGACCTCCCGCGGACCCGCTCCTGCTGGTCTGCACCCACGGCCGGCACGACGTCTGCTGTGCCGTCCGGGGGCGCCCGGTCGCCCAGGCGCTCGCGGTCCGCTGGCCGCAGCAGACGTGGGAGTGCACCCACATCGGCGGCGACCGGTTCGCCGCCAACCTGCTCGTCGTCCCTGACGGCACTGTCTACGGCGGCCTCGACGCGGCGAGCGCCGTCGACGTCGTGCAGGGCCACTTCTCGGGTTCGGTGGATCTCGAGCACCTGCGCGGGTTCTCGGCCCATCGCCCACCCGTGCAGGCCGCTCTTGCGGCGGTACTTCGCGCACACGGCCCGGCGGCCGCCCACGACGTGGTGCCCGGCGAGGTGGTCGCGGACGGCCAGCTCTGGCACGTCGAGGTGCTGGGCCGGGGAGCGGTGCCGGCGCGGTCGGCGGTGACCGTCCGACGCACCAGCCAGCCCGCCGCCCGGCTCACCTGTCGGGCCGACGCCAGCGCAACGGCATACGTGTGGACCGCTGTGGTCGCCGACCCGGCCGGCTGAGGAATCTCGGCCACGTGGCCCCGTTTCAGCCGCGTCCGCCGCGTCCGCCGCGTCCGCCGCGCCCGCTCAGGCCACGCGTCCACCGCACGAAGCCGACCCCAGCCAGGTGTGCGGATTCCCCTCCCAGCACCAGCCCAGCCGCGGGTGCCCCTTGCTCACCCAGAGCGCGGCCACCCGCTTGCTGCCGTCCCTCGCGCCGGGCACGAAGAACGCGTTGCGCTCCTTGAGGATCCCGGGCCACAGCGCGAGCAGGCTGACGCCCTCGTCGATGGTGAGCGGCGTGCGGCCCTCGGCCGCGATGAGCGGCAGCGCGTCCTTGGCCCGCACGTCGAGCGTCGCCTTCCCGGTGTCGACGTCCGTGACGAGGTATGCCGCGCGCTCCGGGACATCCACGCCGCGGATCGGGCGGTAGCCGGCGAGGTCGTCGGCGGTGTACTCGGTCCAGCCGGTGGTGGCCTTCCAGTGAATCGTCGGCATCGCCCGGTCCGGGCCCACCAACTGCGACGACACGACGAGCGCGAACGGGATCCGGTCCTCATTGCTGGCCATGGCGCGAGATGCCTTCTCTCGCAACGGTTCGACCAGTTCGAGGAACGCCGTCTCGTCGACCCCCGCGAGTGTGGGGTACCTGGCCTCGAGGTAGGTCTCGAGCTGTCGGTCGAACTCGGCTGCGGTCACGGTTCTCCTCGGTGCGGTGCGGGTGGCCGACGTTCAACGTGGGGCGACGGTCACCCGTTCCCTGGTCTGCTCCATGTCGGGCCCACAGACCCGGGTCGGCTTCGCGCTCCCGTCGGCGCCGTCGGTCCCGGCGGTGCCGCCCTCGCCGGCCGGCGGTGCCGGGTCGGGTGCGCGGCCCTCGATCCGCGACCCGTTGATGAGGGTGACGTCGTCGTAGGCGGGGCGTCCTTCGATGACGTTGCGGAACTGGTAGCGCGTGAGTGAGGCCAGCCGGCAGTCGGTGCCGAACGTCGCGATGTCGAACGCGGAGGGCTGGCCCGTGAGCTCGCCAGCGTCCGCCTTGTCGCCGTTGCCGGCGCCTCCCGCGTCGTCGCTCGCGATGAAGTGGCTGAACGGTCCACCGCCGGTGAAGGTGCCGACCCCGATCCGTGATCCCTCGAGCTGACTGGCGTGCAGGTGGCCGTTGACCCGGATCCCTGCCCTGGCAACGTCCTTGGCTGCCGACGGCTCGTGGGAGACGACGACGTCCGGGACGGGCTGGTCGGCCATCGCCGCGTTGAACCGCGCCGCCGCCGGCTTCTGCTTGGCGGCGTTGTTGGTGTTGTCGTCGCCGAACCACCGGGGATCGTTGAACCCGGCGATCCGCAGCCCGTGGATGCTCTCGACCGTGAAGGTCTGCGCGTCGGGCTCGAGCAGCACGACGTTGCGGATGCCGGCGAGCCGGTCCAGCACCTCGCGGTCGACGTCGGACCGCCCGTCGTGGTTGCCCTTGACGAACAGGTAGGGAACACCGAGGGAGGCAATGCCCTGGAAGAGGTCTGCGGCGTCCGCCTCGGTGGCGCTGCCGAAGTTCACCAGGTCGCCGGAGTCGATGACGGCGTCGATACGCTCCTGCTCGACGATGGTCTTCATCAGGGCGTACTGGTTGGCGCCGTGGATGTCCGACACCAGGAGGATCCGCGCGGCGACGGGCTGGTCGAGCACCTGCGGTGAGTACTTGTCCTGAAGCGCGGAGGACAGCGCCAGGAGGTTCTTGAGGTAGGGCGTGACCTGCTCGGCCCTGGTCTCGACCCCCTCCAGGAGGTCGGCGTTGCGCTGGACGGTCCCGAGGATGCCGGTCGTCGTGAAGCTGTCGAGCCGTTCCGGCTGGTAGGTCACCCCGATCACGCCGAACGTCGCGACGCACGACGCGACCCACACGGAGGCAACCACTGCGCTCCACCGCAGCCGCGGCGCGCGTCGCCGCCACGCGGCATACCCACCGAGACAGAGGAGGGCGACGGCGAGGGCGCCCGCTGCGAACCGCCAGGCCAGGGCGATGGCGCCGCCGCGGGCGGCGCGCTCGAGCTCGAGGGGGCCGGGTTGGAGGGACTGGACCGAGATGTTGGGGCGCGCGAGGAGATCGGTGATGCGTTCCTTGACGTGCACCTGGGCGACCACCCCGGGTGCCGGCACCAGTCCCGCGAAGTCCATCCGGATGTCGCCGAAGATGGTCGGGCTCTGGATGGCCGAGACGTCGCCGGGGTTGAGTGACAGCCGCAGGTCGGCGCCGTAGTTGAGGGTGTCGGCGCTGCTCGGGAAGAGCGTCGTGGCAGCCACGCCACCGCTGTTGCAGGCGACGAAGAGGACGACCAGCGCGCCGAGCCGCAGCAGCCACCGGGACGCACGCCTCCACCGACGTGGGCTCTCGGGGGGCGTGCTCACCTCTCCACCGTAACGGGCGGCACCCGTGGTCCCATCGCCACTCGCTGCAGTCACCTCCCCGTCACCTCAGGCACCTCCTAGGCTTGGGGTATGCCGCGCAGCCTGGGAACGCTCGAGGGCCGCACCTTCGCTGCGGTGCTGTTCGACATGGACGGGACGCTGATCGACTCGATCCCCGTCGTGATCCGGTCGTGGGTGCGCTGGGCCCAGGAAGAGGGCGTCGATCCGCGTCGGCTGGCCGGCTTCCACGGGGTGCCGGCGCGCGGGGTGATCTCGGCGTTGCTGCCGCCGGAGCGCGTCGATGCCGCGTTCGAGCGGATCGAGGCGATCGAGATCGCGGACACCGAGGGCATCGCGATCCTGCCTGGCGCCGTTGACGCGCTCAACGCGCTGAGCGCCGCGAGGACCGACGGCAGCGACCTGGCTGCCATCGCCACCTCGTGCACGACCCCGCTGGCGCTTGCCCGGATCGCCGCGACCGGACTCCCGGCGCCGGCCGTCGTCGTGACCGCGAGCGACGTGGCGCAGGGCAAGCCGCATCCCGACCCGTTCCTGCTCGCCGCCGCACGGCTGGGGGTGAACCCGGCCGACTGCCTCGTCGTCGAGGACGCGCCCGGCGGTCTCGAAGCAGCCCGGGCAGCGGGTTGCGCCACTCTGGCCGTCTCCACGACGACAGCGGTCGCGGACTTGATCGCCGATGCTGTTGTCGGCACGCTCGCGGACGTGCGGTTGTCCGTGGTGGCTGGCCGCGTTCGGGTGACGGCAGAGGTGACCGGCCCATAAGTTGGGTCCATGGACGCTGACGTCATCGTGGTCGGAGCCGGCCTGTCCGGACTCGTCGCTGCCGCCGAGATCGCGGATGCAGGGCGCCGGGTCCTGGTCGTCGACCAGGAGAGCGCAGCCAACCTCGGCGGGCAGGCGCACTGGTCGTTCGGTGGGCTGTTCCTCGTCGACAGCCCCGAGCAGCGGCGGATGGGCATCAAGGACACGGTCGACCTGGCCTGGCAGGACTGGCAGGGTTCGGCGGGTTTCGACCGGCTGGACGACGAGGACAAGTGGGGCTCGCAGTGGGCGCGCGCCTACGTCGACTTCGCCGCCGGGGAGAAGCGGTCCTGGCTGCACGAGCAGGGGATGCGGTTCTTCCCCGTCGTGGGTTGGGCGGAGCGGGGCGACGGCTCGGCGTCGGGGCATGGCAACTCGGTGCCGCGGTTCCACATCGTGTGGGGGACCGGGCCCGGGGTGCTCGCGCCGTTCCTCAGACGCGTCGCAGAGCATGTCGCAGCGGGTCGGGTCGAGCTGCGGCACCGCCATCAGGTCGACGAGCTGGTCACGAGTGACGGCGCCGTCACCGGGGTGCGGGGCACGCTGCTGGCCGACGACCCGGCCGACCGGGGCAGGCCCACCAACCGGAACGCCGTCGGCGAGTTCGAGCTGACCGCGCAGGCGGTGGTGGTGACCAGTGGTGGCATCGGCGCCAACCACGATCTGGTGCGCGCCAACTGGCCCGCACGACTCGGCAAGCCACCCGAGCACATGCTCACCGGTGTCCCGGCGCACGTCGACGGCCGGATGCTGGCCATCACCGAAGCCGCGGGTGGGCGCCTGGTCAACCGCGACCGGATGTGGCACTACGTCGAGGGCATCGAGAACTGGGACCCGATCTGGCCGTCCCACGCGATCCGCATCCTGCCGGGGCCGAGCTCCCTGTGGTTCGACGGGAACGGCGACCGCCTTCCGGCGCCGCTGTTCCCCGGCTTCGACACGCTGGGCACGTTGTCGCACCTGCGTCAGACCGGACACGACCACAGCTGGTTCATCCTCACGAAGAAGATCATCGGCAAGGAGTTCGCGCTGTCCGGGTCGGAGCAGAACCCCGACCTCACCGGCAAGTCGGTCAAGGACGTGCTGGGGCGTGCCCGGGCCGACATGCCCGGACCGGTTCGCGCCTTCCTCGACAAGGGTGCCGACTTCGTGTCGGCCGACACCCTCGGCGAGCTCGTCGCCAAGATGAACGCCCTGACCCCGGACGCCCCCCTCGACCTGGCCCATCTCGAACGCCAGATCGTCGACCGTGACCGGCAGATCGACAACGACTTCTGCAAGGACGCCCAGGTCACCGCTGTGCGTGGGGCGCGAAACTACCGTGGTGACAAGCTGATTCGCACGGCGTCGCCACATCGCATCCTCGACCCCAAGGCCGGCCCGCTCATCGCGGTGCGCCTCAACATCCTCACCCGCAAGACCCTCGGTGGCCTCGAGACGGACCTCTCGTCGCGGGTCCTGTCCGCGTCGGGCGAGCCGGTGCCAGGACTGTATGCCGCGGGCGAAGTTGCCGGGTTCGGCGGCGGTGGGGTGCACGGGTACCGCGCGCTCGAGGGCACCTTCCTCGGCGGCTGCATCTTCTCCGGGCGCACCGCAGGCAGGGCTGCTGCTGCCGCCGTCAGCTGACGGGGGTTCGCCGTTTCGTCGAGCGCGGCCCACGGGATCGACGCCCCTTTTCGTGACTTGTCCAGGCTGCGCCTCGTTGTCCCCCCAAGAGCCGCACCTCTGGAGGATCACATGCAGCGCATCAGCCCATCCGTTCGCGCCGTCCTGACCGGTCTCGCGGGCGCCGCCATCCTGGTCCCGTCGACGGCCGGCATCGCCTCCGCCCACGGAGACCATGGCAAGGACGCAGGGCGGGCGGCAGCAGCGCGTCAGGCCTATTCCGGCGGGACGAGCGTGCCCCTGGTGAACAGCCCGAACCTGCACCTGGCGGCGAACTTCCCGGAGACGGCCGGCATCTCCGGCTGCTTCCTCAAGACAGCTCCCCTGTTCGTCATGTCTTCGCTGGACTCGCTCAGCGTCTTCGACGTCAGCGATCCGGTCGCCCCCAAGCTGGTCGGCACCCTGCCCAACCTGGTCTTCGAGAACGAGGCCATCAACTGCGGCGAGCGCAAGACGAGTGCCGGGACCGAACGTTTTGCGCTCATCGGCGTGGACACCTACGACGTGTCCGCCGACATCCAGCACACCGCCGCGGCGGCTGGTGGCAAGGAGCTTATCGTCGTCGATGTCACTGACCCGACGAAGCCCCGACTGCGCTCGAGCGCGACGGCCACCACGAGCACGCACACGGTGGCCTGCGTCGACGACCGCGACTGCCGCTACGCCTACTCCGCGGGTGGTCGCACGAACTTCTCGATGATCGACCTCGACAACCTCGACGCACCGCACGAGGTCGACGGGGACCCGGCGACGGTCGGGGTGCAGCCCTTCGCCTCACCGAGCGGTGGGCACAAGTGGAACTTCGACAAGGCCGGCTACGCGACGCACACGGGCTACAACGGGTCGTCGATCTTCGACGTGCGGGACCCGCTCCACCCCCGAGTCGTCACCACCACTGGACTGGCCGGCCGCGGGTTCGAGGCGGACGGCACCACCAAGAACGGGTACAACGACTTCATCCACCACAACTCGTTCCGGCCCAATGCCGAGGCGTTCGTGCCCGACGCAGCACCCAGCCTCGCCAACGGCAACGTCCTGCTGGTCACCGAGGAGGACTACGAGCAGGTCGACTGCACCCAGGCCGGGTCGTTCCAGACCTGGTGGGTGAAGCGCCTCGACGGCGCCCCGGACGCGATCGTGCCGCTCGACAAGGTCGAGCTGTCCGACCTCGGCTCGTTCCCGCTGCCGGTGGGCGCGTTCTGCTCCGCGCACTGGTTCGACTTCCACCCGTCGGGAGTCGTCACCGTGGGCTTCTACGGAGGCGGGACCCAGCTGGTCGACATCCGCGACCCGCGTGACATCAAGCCCTATGGCCACGCCGTGTGGGGCGCATCGGAGGTGTGGGACTCCTACTGGGTGCCGGACTACACCAAGCACGATGTCCGAACCGACCGCAAGACCAACGTCGTCTACTCGGTGGACCTGGTTCGGGGGCTCGACGTCTACACCGCTGACCTGCCCGGTGGGCGCACCACGTCCACAGCGTCGTCGGTCCTGCCCAGCGGCCTGCTGCCGTAAGGGCAGGGCGCACCCCGGCCGGACTGGACCAGCCTCAGGGCAGGCGGTCGCGGACGACGTTGTCGAGGACGGCCAGTGGCACGCTGCCACCGTCGAGCACGGCGTTGTGGAACGCCTTGATGTCGAACCGGTCGCCCTGTCGTTCCTGCGCCTCCCCACGGATCCGCAGCACCTCCAGCCGCCCGATCATGTAGCCGCACGCCTGACCCGGCATCACGGCATACCTGTCGATCTCGGCCTTGACCCCACCCACGCTGAGCGGGCAGTTCGCGACCATGTAGTCGACGGCCTGCTGTCGGCTCCACCCCATCGCGTGCAGGCCGGTGTCGACGACCAGCCGGCAGGCGCGCATGGAGTCCATCGTGAGCATGCCGAGCCGTTCGAGCGGACTGGTGTAGAGGCCCATCTCGTCAGCGAGGCGTTCGGTGTAGAGCCCCCAGCCCTCGGCATAGGCGTTGAAGATCGTGAACTTGCGGTACTTCGGCACCTCGGTGAGCTCGCCGGCGATGGCCAGCTGGAGGTGGTGCCCGGGGATGCCCTCGTGATACGACAACGCCTCCAGCTCGAAGCGGCCCCAGTGCGCAGGGTCGGCGGTGTTGATGTAGAACGTCCCGCCGCGGCTGCCGTCGTCAGCGGGCGGGAAGTAGTAGGCCGCCGCGCCCACGTCGGTGGACTTCACCACGCAGTCCGCGACCGGCAGCCGGTCGAACCACTCCGGCATGACACCTCGCGCCTTGGCGAACGCGGTCTCGCAGGCGGCGACGATCTCGGTGGAGCTGGTATGCCGCAGTGCGGGGTCTTCGCGCAGGGCCCGGTAGATCGACGGCAGGTCGTCGGTACCGACCACCGCCGGTGCGAGGGTGCGGTACTCGTCCTCGAGCGAGGCGATCTGCTCCAGTCCGATCTCGTGGATCTGTGCGGCCGTGAGCGTCGTGGTGGTGTCGCGGGCGAGCAGGCGGGCATAGGTCTGCTCGCCGTCCGGGAGCCAGGACAGACCGCACTGCTCATCGGACCGCATGACCGGGGCGACCTCGTCTCGCAGTACGTCACGGAAGGCCTCGAGGGCCGGCCGGACGTCGGCGGCGATGACGTCCGTGAGGCGGCCACGCCAGGCCTCGACGTCATAGCCGGCAGGTGGTTCGGTCGTGGAGGTGAGGAGGACGTCCTCGTCGAGCGGACTGGCCAGCCACTGCTCGACCTGTTCGATCGCGCGTTCCACGGCGAAGGTCGCAGGGGTGCGCCCCGAGGCGACCCCCTCGCGGTGCCGCTCGGCGAAGTCGCGGATGCTCTGGCCGATGCCGCGGTACTTGGACACCATGGCGTCGGCGACCTCTGCCGTCGGGAGCGAGAGTCCGGCGACCGTGACACCGAGGGCGACCTGGACCCCGAAGACCGGGTCGACGCCGAACTCGGCCAGGTGCGACTCACCCACGTCGGCGGACGTCGTCGCGTCGAAGGCAACGACGTCACGGGTCACCTTGTCCGGTTCGGCCAGGCCCTCGTCGGGGATGGACTTGGCACGCGCGGCGAACTCGCGCAGGGCCGCGACCTCGGCGTCCTCGGCAGCCCGCGACCCGTCCTCGTACCGGTCGGCGAACCGGTAGTCACCCAGCATGTGCGCCCAGGTGGGCGAGGTCCGCATGCGGTAGTCGTGGAAGTCGTCCGCCAGCTGCTGCACCGAGTCGGTCATGACCCCGAACGTACCGGTCGCCCCCACCCCGCAAAACGGCGGTTGCGGGACAACACGGGGGCTACAACTCCCGTTTCGCCGCGCAACGGCCGTTTTGCGGGGGAGAGCGGTGGCGGCCGGTCAGAGGTACTGGCCCGTGGGTCCGCTCTCACCTGTGTGCGGAGGTAGGCCGGGTGCACCGGGCATGCCTTCGGCGCCCGGTCCGCCCTCGGCCGCGTGTCCGGGCGGAAGGGCGCGCCGCATCTGCTGGAGCTGCTGCTGGGCTGCCATCTGCTGGGCGAACAAGGCCGTCTGGATGCCGTGGAACAGGCCTTCGAGCCACCCCACGAGCTGGGCCTGGGCGATGCGGAGCTCGGCGTCCGTGGGTGGTTCGTTCTCGTTGAAGGGCAAGGCGATCCGCTCGAGCTCGTCGATCAGCTCGGGGGCCAGGCCGTCCTCGAGCTCCTTGATCGACCGACGGTGGATCTCGGCCAGCCGGACCCGGCCGGCCTCGTCGAGCGGGGCGTTGCGGACCTCTTCGAGCAGCTGCTTGATCATCGAGCCGATCCGCATGACCTTGGCCGGCTGCTCCACGAGGTCGGCCGGGTTCGTGGGTCCGTCCTCACCGTCACGGTGCGGCGCGACGCCCATGCCGTCCTGGGTCACGACCACGACCCGCTGCTGGTCGCCGTTGCCGGTCGGGTCGGTCTCGTGCTGGTGTGGCGTCTGGCTCATGCCACCCATCCTGCCCCACTGACCTCATCGCCGGGGCTCGCCCGCCGAGAGCGGGGACGCGGTGCCTCAGAGCCGGGACTCGGCCGCTTCGGCCCCGCTGAGGCGTTGCGCCAGCCACACCGGCACGATCGAGAAGGCCACCAGGACCACCGCCACGACGTTGACGACCGGGGCCTGGTTGGGCCGGAACAGGTTGTTGAAGATCCAGATCGGCAGGGTCGGGGTACCGGGGCCGGAGGTGAAGGTCGTCACCACGATCTCGTCGAAGCTGAGGGCGAAGGCGAGGAGCGCCCCAGCGAGGACGGCGGAACGCAACAAGGGGAAGGTCACCAGGCGGAAGGTGGTCAGGGGCCTGGCGCCGAGGTCGGCCGACGCGGACTCGAGCGACCCGCCCAGCCTGCGGAGCCGGGCCGTCACGTTGTTGAACACCACGACGATGCAGAAGGTGGCGTGCCCGACGATGATCGTGAACAGTCCCGCGTTGATCCCGAAGACGGGGTCGAGGACGTTCTGGATGACCGACTGCAGGGCGACGCCGGTCACGATGCCGGGCAGCGCGATGGGCAGGACCACGAGCAATGAGATCGCGTTGCGCCCGAAGAACCGGTAGCGAGTCAGCGCCAGGGCGAGCAGGGTCCCGAGCACCAGGGCCAGCGCAGTCGCACCGAGTCCGGCCTCCACGGAGGTGCGCAACGCGTCGCGTGGCCCCTGTGCCTTCGCGGCGATCGACCACCACTTCGTGGTGAAGCCGGGCGGCGGCCATCCGAAGGTCCGGTCACTGTTGAACGAGTTGAGGGTGACCACGCCCAGTGGCACGTAGATGAAGGCGAGCACGAGGAGGGCGAAGGCCCAGAACCCCGCCCGCGCACCCGATCCCGCCCTCATCGCCGACTCACAGGTTGTCCAAGGCGCCGGTGCGCCGGATCGCCAGCAGGTAGATCACCATGATGACGACCGAGGCGGTGCCCAGGGCGGCGGCGAAGGGCAGGTCGAGGGTGATGTTCTGCAGGACCGCGGTGCCGAGCACCTGCAGCTTCCCGCCGACGATCTGCACGGCGATGTAGTCGCCGAGGCTGAGGCTGAACGTGAAGATCGTCCCCGCCGCGATGGACGGCAGCATCGCCGGCACGATCACCCTGCGGAAGGTCAGCCAGCTCCCGGCGCCCAGGTCCGCCGACGCCTCGAGGTGGGATTCGGGGAGCCGCTCGAACCCGGCATACACCGGCAGGATCATGTAGGGGAGCCAGAGGTAGGTGAGGGTGAGGACGACGGCGGCGAAACCGTAGCCGGGACTGGACCCGAAAGTGCTGTCGAGCACCCCGCCGGGCTGCACCATCGTCCGCCAGGCGTAGGCCTTCACGAGGTAGGAGGCCCACAGGGGGACCAGCACGGCGGCGACGAGGAGCCCGCGCACCCGGCGCGGTGCGATCCGTGCCATGAAGTAGGCGAACGGCACGGCGATCGCGATGCACAGCAGCGTCACCACCACCGCGATCAGCAGGGTCCGACCGATGATCCGCAGGTAGGTCGGGGTGAGGATGCCGCGGAGGTTCTCGAGGCTGAAGGTGCGAACGACCTGGTTCGTGAACGGGTCGGTGGTGAAGAAGGCGGTGGCGAAGATGGCTGCCAGGGCGCCGAGGTAGGCCACGACCAGCCACACCAACGGCGGCCCCAGCAGGCCGGCCAGCGCCTTCCTCGAACCCATCAGGAACCCATCAGCTGTTGCGGATCTCGGTCCAGGCCTTGGTCCACTCGGCGTAGTCCGTGCACTTCACGTCGGTGCGTCCGTCGAGGCAGGCGGAGATCGGCGTGTTCCAGTAGTGCACCTTGGAGAAGTAGGTCTCGTCCTCCGCGTGGAAGACGGTGCAGTGGTTCTTGTCCGCCGTCTCGGCGCAGGCCTTCTTGTTGGCCGGGGCCTCGCCGAAGTACTCGGCGATGGCGGCGTTGACCTTGGGCGAGACGATGTGGTCGATGAACTTGTAGGCGCACGTCTTGTGCTCGCTCTTCGCGCCCACCATCCACGTGTCGGACCAGCCGGTCGAGCCCTCCTTGGGCAGCACCACGTCGACCGGTGCCTTCTCACCCTGGGCGACGTTGGCGATCACCTGCCAGGTGGTCCCGACGGTCGACGACCCGCTCTTGAAGGCCTGGACCTCCTTGAGGTAGTCCGACCAGTACTCCCCGACGTCAGCCTTCTGCTTCTTGAGCAGGTCCACGGCGGCGGCGAGCTGCTTGGTGTCGAGGGCGTAGGGGTCCTTGATGCCGAGGTCCGGCTTCGACGACATGAGGTAGAGCGCCGCGTCGGCGATGTAGATCGGCGAGTCGTAGGCCGTGACCTTGCCCGCCTGGCTGCCCGCCTGGTCGAAGACGGCGGACCAGCTGTCGGGGGCGGGCTTCACGAGGTCGGTGCGGTACATGAGCAGGTTGGCGCCGCGGCCGTGAGGGATCCCGTAGGCCACGCCCTTGACCGAGTTCCACGGCTTCATCTTCAGGCTGTCGAAGATGTCGCCGTAGTTCGTGATCAGGCTGGTGTTCATGGGTTCGACGTCGCCGGCGGCGATGAGGCGCAGGGTCGCGTCGCCCGAGGCCGAGACCGTGTCGTACTGGCCGGTGCGCATCAGCTGCACCGCCTCGTCGGAGGTGCCGAACGTCTTGACGGTCACCTGGCAGCCGGACTCCTTCTCGAAGTCGCTCACCCAGTCGACCTTGGGGTCGTTGCTGCCGTCCTCGACGTAGCCCGGCCACGCCAGCACGCTCACCTTGCCCTCCGGCGTGCCGAGCTTCTCGAGTGCCTTGAGGTCGGGCACCTTGAACCCGCCCGCGCCGGTCGAGGTGGTCGTGCCGTCCGAGCCGCCGCAGGCTGCGAGGGCCAGGGCGGCCACCGCGGTCAGGACCGTGGTCCTGAGACTGGTCTTGGTGCTCATGCTGTGCTCCTCTTGTCGTGCGGGACAGGGCGGGATGAGGCTGGGTGGGGATCAGGCAGGTGTCTCGGGGACCGCCATGACGTTGGCCGGGTCCCAGGCGAGTTCGACCTGGGCCCCCCGAATCAGGTCCTCTGCGGCCCCAGATCCGTTCTGCTGCAACGCAATCATTCGAGGGCCCGCGTCGAGGTCGACGACGTAGCGGGTGACCGGCCCGGCATACACCACCTCGCTGAGCGAGCCGGCCGCCCGCTGGCTGCCAGGCGGGGCGCTGGCCCCCCGGGCGAGCACGGTGAGCTTCTCCGGGCGTATGCCGTGTGCTCCGTCCCTGCCGAGCACCGCCTTCGCGGCGGCACCGGTCAGCAGGTTGGACGTCCCGACGAAGCCGGCCACGAAGGCGCTCGCGGGCTGCTCGTAGATCTCGAGGGCGGTCCCGATCTGCTCGACCCGACCGGTGTTGAACACGGCGATGCGGTCGGACAGGGTCAGGGCCTCCTCCTGGTCGTGGGTGACGAAGAGGAACGTGATCCCGACATCGCGCTGGATGGCCTTGAGCTCGACCTGCATCTGCTCCCGCAGCTTGAGGTCGAGGGCGCCGAGGGGTTCGTCGAGCAGGAGGACCTTGGGCCGGTTGACCAGGGCGCGCGCGAGCGCGACCCGCTGTCGTTGTCCCCCCGAGAGCTGGGCGGGACGGCGTGCCCCGAAGTCGCCGAGGCGGACCTGTTCGAGGGACTCGAGGGCCCGCTGGCGGCGATCCTGCCGCCCGACCTTCTTGACCCGCAGGCCGTACTCGACGTTCTCGAGCACGCTCATGTGCGGGAACAGTGCGTAGTCCTGGAACACCGTGTTGACGTCGCGGTCGTAGGGCGGCCTGGCGGTGACGTCCTCGCCCGCCAGCTGAACCGTCCCGGACGTGGGGGACTCGAAGCCGGCGATCATGCGCAGCACCGTCGTCTTGCCCGATCCCGAGGGCCCGAGCATCGAGAAGAACTCACCGTCCATGACCGACAGGTCGATGTCGTCGACTGCGACGACCGGTGGCGTGCCGGAGAACTCCTTGCGGAGCCGTGACAGCACGACTGCTGGCTGCATGTCGGGAGTCTAGGGAGAGTAGGGCCCCCGCGTCCGCAAACCGCGGGTGCGCCCCCTCTGGTCGGGCGCGCAGACCTGCACCAAACCTGCTGAAACCATGCCTAGTCGGCCCGGCGCGTCATCGCGGGGGCTCGGCGGATCGCGACGGCGGAGAGCAGTCCCGCGAGCAGCGGCACCCCGAGCACCACGAGCAGCAGCGGTGTCCACGGGATCGACAGGAACGGTCCGGACCACTGCTCGGCACCCGTGGCCGGATCCGTGTTGTACTCCGTGGTGAGGGGGTACGTGATCGCGATGCCGGGGACCAGACCGACGGCGATGCCGAGGATTGCCCCGATGAAACCGACCACCATCGCCTGGGCCGCGGCGAAGGCGCGCCGGGTGCGGCGGGTCGCGCCGACTGCGGCGAGCGTCCCTGAGTCGCCCTGCTGCTCGGCCATCGACAACGCCGTGGAGATGAGCGTGACGATGAGGAGCAGCAGCGCGGCGATGCCCATCATGATCCGCATGACCTTCTCGTCGTAGCGCTGGAAACCGCGCTCGACGTAGACGCCGCCGCCATCGCCGATCAGCTCGTCCAGGGTCTTCTGGGTCTCGGAGCTGATCGCGCCCCCGGCATCGCGGAGCAGGATCGAGTCCTGCTGCATCGGCCAGCCCAGTCGCGTCGCCGTCTCGGTGGCGACCAGGGCTCCGGACTGGCCCGGCAACGAGCCGTCCGTGAGCCGGTCGGCGGGCACGCCCACGACCGGCACCGAGGTGGTCGTGCGCTCGGTGACCTGGGTCGCGGCATACGTCTGGTTGTCGAGGACGAAGGTGCCGGCGACGACGGTCAGGGCCGGCTCGGCCGCCAGGTCCTTGACGGCGACCACCATGGCGCCCCGCTGGACAGCTGCCCGCTGCGGCTCCGTGAGCCCGAACCGCCGCGCGATCTCGGCGGCGGGGAGGGCCCCGATCTGCCCGTGGTCGGAGTAGGCCTGGCTGCCGAGGCGGACGCAGCTCTGGTGCTCACCCGTGCTGCTCGGGAGGGTGAAGGTCGCCGTGCACCCCTGAGGGACCACGGACACGAACTCGACAGCCTTGGCGGGTGCCGAGGTGCCCGCATTCATCATCGGGTCCTCCGCCGGGCGCACCAGGAACAAGGGCGTCTGGACCAGGTCCGGCACCCTTGTGAGGGCCGAGGCGGCCGACAGGCGGGTTTCTGGATCACCGGTGTGGATGACGCCTTCGCCCTGCTGCGCCTGGGGCTGGTAGGTGTCCATCTGCTGCTTGGTGTCGCTGGCCAGCCCGATGCTGAAGGCGGTCAGCGCGACGACACCGGCAAGGATCGCCGCCACGGTCGGGGTGGACCGGCTGCGGTGCCGAGCGGCGTCGCGGATGGCGATCCGTGGCGCCACCGGGAGCCGCGCGGCGAGCCTGCCGAAGGCGACCAGGATCGCCGGCACGAGGAGCAGGGTGCCGAGCACCAGTCCGATGGCACCGACGGCCACCCGGAAGTCGCCGCCGGCCCGGACCTGGGCCACCGACAGGACGACCGACCCGCCGAGGACGGCGAGGACCAGGCCGACGACGGGGACGACCCTGTTGAGCCTGGGCGACACGGTCTGGCCGCGCATCACGCCGATGATGTCGAGGCGACCGAGGCGCATCGAAGGCAGCAGCGCTGCGACGACCGCGCTGAGCACGGCGCAGGGCACGAGGATCGAGAACGCCCCCCACGGGAGGTCGGTGCCGAGCGAGGCGAACGACGTCTCCGGGTGAGTTCGCACCCACCACCAGAGGCCGACCGTCACCGCGGCGACCCCCAGCCCCACGCCGCCGAGAGCCGAGATGACGCCGAGGACGAGGGCCTGGGCGAGCACCGTGCGGCGCAGCTGGCGCGTCTCGGCGCCGTTGGTCGCAGCCAGCGCCAGGGTGCGCCGCTGTCGCGAGGCGCTCACCGCGAACGCCGGGCCGACGAGCAGCGTGGTGAGGATGAAGAGCATGACCCCGCCGATCACCGCGATCATCCGGCTGGTGTCCTGGGTGAAGTCGTTCTGTGGGCGCAGCTCGGCGGGCAACGAGCTCTCGGGCGGCGGGTTCTCGAGGACCGCCCGGCTGTAGACGGTCAGGCCGTAGGTGTTGAGCCGCTGGATGTCCTCCCACGTCACCGGGCCCCCGCCGACCAGCACCCAGGACCCCGTCGCCCCGAGCCCGCTTGCGCCGGCGCCGGCTCCCTCCGGCACCGAGGAGACCACGAAGTCGGGCATGCCGCCCCACTCGAGCAACGCGGTGGCGGTGCCGACGACCCGCACCGAACGCTCCGTGCCGCCGGCCGACAGCGTCACCGAGCCGGAGCGCGGCAGCCCCTTGCGCTCGCCTGCCGGGGTGATGACGATCTCGTCCGGCCCGGCCCCCCACGAACCGGAGGCGAGCCGCGCCTTGTCGCCGAGGTCCGCCACGCGCGGGTCGGTGACCAGCCCGGAGATGCGTACCCGGCGGTCTCCGACCACGAGCCGCATCTCGGTCTCGCCCACGGCGACGGCGGTCCCCGCGACCAGCTGCCCGATGGCGGCAGCGTTGTCCGATGGGGAGCCGGTCGCCGCGAACCCGGGGATGCTGGTGGCCGGGTTGTCGTCGCTCCAGCCCGTGCCGCTTCGGTTGGGGTCGGGGCCTTGCTGGATCTTTCCGAGCTGGGGACCCTGGACGAGCGCCTGACCCGGGCCCATCCGGGCGTTGACGAGATCGGCTCCGTCGGCCTGCTCGGTGGCGCCCAGGGTCGCGGCACCGGCCAGCAGCCCGACAGGGATGGCGACCATGAGGAAGACCAGGATCGACCGACCCTTGTGGCGACGCAGGTCGCGCCTGGCCATCCGCAGGGCGACCCGCCACGAGGCGCGCCATCGGGAGAGCCGCGAGTCGGCACCGTCACCGCTGTCGGCACCACCCGGCATACCGGTTGGGGCCTCCTGCTCCACGAGTGTCGTCATGGCCGGCGTCAGGCGGTCGGCTCGAGGAGCGTCTCGGCCGTCTCGGGCGATCCGGTGCTGTCGACGACGACGCCGTCGCGCAGGAACACGACCCGGTCGGCCCAGGCCGCGTGCCTCGCCTCGTGGGTCACCAGCAGTCCGGCCGCTCCGGCGTCGCAGCGCTCGCGCAGGACGCGCAGCACTCCTTCGCCGGTGTGCGAGTCGAGGGCCCCGGTGGGTTCGTCCGCGAGCACGAGGCGGCGGTCGCCGACCAGCGCCCGGGCGATCGCCACGCGCTGCTGCTGGCCGCCGGACATCTTGTCGGGGTAGCGGTCCGCGAGCTCCTGGACGCCGACCATGGTCAGCGCGTCGACAGCCCTGCGACGCGCCTTGGCGACGCGCTGGCCGTCGAGCTCGAGGGGCAGTGCGACGTTCTCCACCGCGGTGAGGGAGGGGATCAGGTTGAAGTCCTGGAAGACGAACCCGACTCTCCGCCGCCGCAGCCGCGCGAGTGCGTCGGCCTTCAGGCTGCCGATGCTCTGGCCCTCGATGATCACCTGTCCGCTGGTGGCGGCATCGAGTCCCCCGGCGAGGTTGAGCAGGGTGGACTTGCCGGAGCCGCTCGGACCCATGACCGCGACAAGCTCTCCCGCGCGGACGTCGAGGCTGACGCCGGCGAGGGCGCGGACCGCGGTGCTGTCGGTGCCGTGGATCCGGGTGACGTTGTCCAGGCGCAGGATCACGTCGGTGGTCGGCGGTGTGCTCGGTGCGTTGCTCGGTGCTTTCCTCATCGTGGTTCCCCCCTGAGTGCGGCGCTGCTGGTGTGGGTGGCGCTGTCCTTGGTGTTGCCGTGGGTGGCGGTGGCTGCCGTGGTGTCGTTGCCGGTGAAGGGCTCGTCGTCCACTGCGTCAGGTATGCCGCGGGCGGACCTGCGCGGGCGGGTCGCCTCGCGCACCAGCCGGGCTTCGACGTGGTCGAGCCAGCGGACCTCGGCCTCGCCGGCGTAGAGGAGGCTCTCGAGGACGAGTAGCCAGGCGAGGTCCACCTGACCGTCGCCGTCGGCCGCCGACTCGTGGTGGGTCGTGGCCCGCTGCTTGAGTCGGGTGAGGTCCTGGAGGTGGCGCAGGGTGGCCGTTCGCTGGGTCTGGACCACCCGGTTGACGTCGACGCCGTCGACCGTGACGGCCAGGGCGAGCTTGATGACCAGCTCGTCGCGAGGGGTGGTCTCCCGGCTGACGGGGGACGCCCACCACGTCGCGACCTCGGCGCGACCCGAGCGGGTGAGGCGGTAGGAGATCCGCCCCTCCGCGTCCTCCCCGATCGCCTCGACGAGTCCGTCGCGCTCCAGCCTGGCCAGGGTCGTGTAGACCTGCCCGACGTTGAGCGGCCAGGTCCCCCCGGTCCTGGCCTCGAACTCGGCACGCAGCTGCGCGCCATACATCGGCTCGGTCGCCAGCAGGGCCAAGAGCCCTTGTCTGACCGACATCCACCCCACCGTCCCCGTTGCTGGTGTCGCCTACATACCCAGTATCAGCACTGGTGTGGAGATGTATACCGAGTATGTAGCGGTCTCGTCAAGGGTTTCGCCCACGGCGGCGCGCGGGCGGCTGGGTCAGTGGGCCAGCAGGACGGCGGCCAGGGCGAGGGCGCCGGGGACCGCCTGGGCGACCAGGATCCTGCGACTGGCCGTGGCGGCACCGTAGAGGCCGGCGACGATCACACACAGCAGGAAGAACACCTGGAAGGCGAAGCGCAGGTCGTCGGGTCCGACGATCCCCCAGACCAGCCCGGCGGCCAGGAAGCCGTTGTAGAGCCCCTGGTTTCCGGCGAGCACCTTGGTCTGCTCGGCGAACTCCGGCGTGAGACCGAAGGCGGCCCGACCTCGAGGGGTGGTCCACAGGGCCATTTCGAGCACGACGATGTAGACGTGGATCAGGGCGACGACGGCGACGAGCACCGTGGCGACTGCGTTCATGGCCTCAGGGTGGCAGACCCAGCCAGCCGTGGGGTCCGACTCGCTCGGGCCGGGTGGTGAGGAGGGCTCAGGTGGTCAGCAGGATCTTGCCGATGTGCCCGCTGGCCTCGAGCTCGCGGTGTGCCTCGGCCGCCTCCGCCAGCGGGTGGCGGCTGTGGATGACCGGCTTGATCCGGCCAGCCGCGACGAGCGGCCAGACGTGTTCGCGCACGGCTGCGACGATGGCCGCCTTCTCGTCGGCGGGGCGGGCCCGCAACGAGGTGGCGATGACGGCGGCCCGCTTGCGCAGCAGCTGCCCGAGGTCGAGCTCCGCCTTGGCGCCGCCCTGCAGCCCGATCACGACGAGGCGTCCGTTGGGCGCGAGGGCGTCGACGTTGCGGGCGAGGTACTTCGCGCCCATGTTGTCGAGGATGACGTCGGCCCCGGCCCCGGCGGTTGCGGCGCGCAGCTCCTCGACGAAGTCCTGCTCGCGGTAGTTGACGAGGATCTCGGCGCCCAGCTCGCGACAGACCTCGAGCTTGTCCGCCGAACCGGCCGTGACGGCGACCCGCGCCCCCACCTCGCGGGCCAGCTGGATCGCCATCGTCCCGATGCCGGACGACCCACCGTGCACCAGAAAGGTCTGTCCCGGAAGGAGGTTCGCCGTCATGAACACGTTGGACCACACCGTGCTCACGACCTCCGGCAGGGCTGCCGCGTCCGCGAGCGAGACCCCGGTCGGCACGGGCAGGAGCTGTTCGGCGGGCACGCACACGAGCTCGGCATAGCCACCTCCCGAGAGCAGCGCACACACCTCGTCGCCGACACCCCAGCCGTCCACCCCGTCGCCGACCTCGTCCACCGTGCCGCTGACCTCCAGCCCGGGGTAGTCCGGGGTTCCCGGAGGTGGCGGGTAGAAGCCCATCCGCTGCATGACGTCGGCCCGGTTGACACCCGCCGCCACCACGCGGACACGGACCTCGCCGGGGGCAGGGTGCGGGTCGGGGACGTCGGTCGCCACGAGCGCCGAGGCGTCCCCCGGCTGCGGGATGGTGATCGCCTTCACGGGTCGAGCCTATGGCGCGCCGATTCGAGGTCCTCGGTGGTGTCGACGTCCAGGGCCGCGCCCTCGGGAAGGGTCACGACGAGGGTTTCCAGCGCATCGAGCAGCCGCATCAGCGGCGTGCCCGCTGGAGAGTCCGGCAGCGCGCCGCGCAGCGCAGCCGTTCGATATGCCGCGAGCAGCGGCTGCAGGCGGCCGTCGCCGTCCCGGCCGAGCACCGCTCCGAGGTCCGGGGCCTGCGCGAGGCGGGAGACGAGGCTGGGAGCCGGGCCCGCGGCATACGGCATGTCGCCGCCGAGGATGACGACGACGGGACCGTCGACGTGAGGGAGGGCGGCAGCGATGGCGGCGACCGGGCCGCCCCCCGGAGGGGACTCGCGGCACCAGGCCGCCGGCCGTCGGGTCGGCCGCGGGTCGCCCACGCAGACCACTGCCCAGTCCGACGGCAGGCCGTCGAGGACGTGGTCGAGCACCGGGCTCCCGGCCAGGTCGGCGCGAGTCTTGTCGCCCCCGAAGCGCCGTCCGGCACCGCCACAGAGCACCACGGCGGTCACGAGTGCTTCGACCGATGCGGGTGGGACGAAGGCCGAGGTCACGAGCCCATTGTGGGTGATCCGGGAGGGTGCTGTGGGGGTTCCGGTGCGCGCGGGTCGGGTCTAGGTTGGCGAGATTCGACGATCTCGAAGGGAAAAGATCATGACGCTCGAAAGACGCACATTTCTGAAGGGGAGCGCTGCGGTCGCGGGAGGGGCGGCGCTGGCCGGCCCGTTCGCCGGACTGGTCGCGGGGCCCGCATCGGCCATCGGGGCAGCGCCGTTCCGCGGGTTGCGGCCGACGCCCGACCTGCGTGACGACAAGGTGCGGCTGCACCTGCCCGAGGGGTTCAGCTATCGCTCGTTCCACGACACGCAGGCGGTGCCGCCGCCCCTCGTCGACGGCAAGACCATGCCCGGACGCCACGACGGCATGGGCGCCTTCGAGGGCCCGGACGGTGCCGTGACCCTCATCCGCAACCACGAGGTGAGCGGGACCGGGACTCCCTTCGGCGCCGTGGGGGCGTGGACCTACGACACGGGCGCCCGAGGGGGATGCATCCACATCGACGTCACCGGCGAGGGTGAGGTCCTGGCAACCCACACCGCCATCAACGGCACCGCGAACAACTGCTCCGGCGGCCAGATGCCCTGGGGCGCTTGGGTGACCTGCGAGGAGACGGTGAACGGCCCCGATGTCGGACCGGACTTCACCGGTGCGTCCAACGTGGCCTTCACCAAGAAGCACGGCTACGTCTTCGAGGTCCCCGTCACGGGCCACTCAGCGGCGATGCCCATCACCAACGCCGGTCGCTTCTCCCACGAGGCGGTGTCCTTCGATCCGCTGGAGGGACGGCTCTACCTCACCGAGGACAACTTCGCCTTCCCGTCGGGCTTCTACCGCTACACCCCGGTCACCAACCCGATGGAGAGCGGACACCTCGACAACGACGGCCACCTGCAGATGCTCGCCGTCAAGGGTCAGCCGAACGCCCACCTCGAAGGACACCAGGACAAGGGAGCCGTCTACGACGTCGAGTGGGTGGACATCGCCGACCCCGACCCGACGTTCCCCTACACGCCCGGCCAGCCGGCGCCGACGAAGAACGACGACGCACTGGTCCATGTCGGCAACCAGGGTCGCGCCCTGGGGGCGGCGGGCTTCTCCCGACTCGAGGGCCAGATCTACGACAACGGCGTCGTGTACTTCACCTCGACGCAGGGTGGTGGTGACGCCGAGACCGGGCCCGAGCTGATCGCCGGGTACGGCAACGGCTTCGGCCAGGTGTGGGCCTACGACACCCGGTCCGAGAAGCTGCGTCTGGTCTACCAGTCGCCCGGCAAGGAGACGTTCGACTTCCCCGACAACATCACGGTCAGCAACCGCGGCACCCTCGTCGTGTGTGAGGACAGCAACCAGGACAACTACATCCGGGGCCTCAACAAGGGCGGCCAGCTCTGGGACATCGCGCTCAACCGTGCGGCCAACGCCAACGGCACGCCGCGGTTCGACGACGAGTTCGCGGGGTCGACGTTCAGCCCGGACAAGTCGACGTTGTTCGTCAACATCCAGGCCAGCGCCGGTTTGACCTTCGCGATCTGGGGGCCCTGGCACACGATCGGCGTCTGACCCGCGCCGCCCCCCGCCCCCAAGTCACCTTTATCGGGTTTAGGGACAAGGTTGCGCTTCACCCGAGAACGGTTGTCGGGTGAAGCGCAACCTTCCTAGTAGACCCGATAAAGGGGTGGCGCTGCTGCGGCGTTGACGGCTCTGGCAGGCCGGGGGTGGATGTCAGCGGACCCCGCCGATCCGGGCGGACAGCGTGGCGGCGGCGCGCGACACGGCAGCGACGAGTCGACTGCGCTCTGCGTCGTCGACGCCGTCGTGGGGAAACGTCAGGGCCACGCCGGCCACGGGGTGCCCGGTGTGGTCGAGGACAGCCTGCGCCACCGACGACAGTCCCACGCTGACCGAGTCGTCCTCCAGGGCGTAGCCGCGGGTGCGGACCTCGGTCAGCTCGCGCCGCAGCTCACTGACCGTGGTGGGTCCGTGCCCATCGCGCTGCACCAGGGTGTCGCGGTGCGGGAACAGGGCGCGCACCTGGGCCGCCGGCAGCTGGGCGAGCATCGCCAGGCCGCTGGCGGTGAGGGTCGCGGGCAGTCGCACGCCGACATCGGTCACGAGCAGCGGTCGGCCGGGGGCGCGTTCCTCGATGACGTAGAGGACGTCGCGGCCGTGCAGGACGGCGAGGTGGGCGTTGTGCGTCGTCGTGTCGACCAGGCGACCGAGCAGCGGCCGGGCGATCCGCTGCAGCGGGGCCTGGCGCTGGTACGCCGAACCCAGCTCGAACGCCGCGACGCCCAGGCCATAGCGCCGCTCCTCCTCGAGGTGGGTCACGAAACCGTGGTCGCGCAGCACCGCGAGCAGGTGGTAGGTCGTCGAGCGCGGCAGGCCGAGCTCGCGCGCGATCGACCCCGCCGGGAGCGGTTCGGTGTGCCGGGCGAGGAGGGTCAGCAGCTGGAGGGTGTGCCCGGCTGCGGGTGCGTTGGCCACGTCGCCAGTGTCTCAGGTGTGAGACGCCTTCGGACAGGACCAGGGGCACGAACGAGCAGGTATGCCGCGAGCGCACGGTGCGCCCGCGGCATACCTGCTGCGGTGGTCGGGAGACAAGCGGTGCGGTCAGGCGCGGGTGACGAGGACCCCGTCCTCGTCGGCGAAGAGCCGTTGACCGGGGGGGAAGTCGACGCCGCCGAAACTGACGACCACGTCGCGCTCACCGACCCCGTCCTTGGCGCTCTTGCGCGGGTTCGAGCCGAGCGCGAGGACGCCGAGAGGGAGCTCGCGCAGGGCCGCAACGTCGCGGACCGCGCCGTGGATGACCACGCCCTCCCAGTGACCCGAGACCGCGCTCGCCGCGATGAGGTCACCCATCAGCGCCGACTCCAGCGACCCGCCCCCGTCGACCACGAGGACCCGGCCGGAGCCGTCCTCGGTGAGCGTCGACTTCACGATCGCGTTGTCGCGGTGGCAACGGATCGTCGTGATGACGCCCTCGAACGACAGGTGCGCGCCGAACTGACGGAACTGCACCGAGCAGGACTGCAGGTCGTCGCCGTGCTCGTCGTAGAGGTCGGCCGTCGACACCGGGGCCATCAGTCCCTGGCCGCCTTGACCGCGAGCACCGGAGCGTCGGCCTCGAGCAGCACGGTCTGGGCGGCGCTGCCCATGATGAGCTTGCCGACCGGGGTGCGACGGCGCAGCCCGATCACGATGAGCTCGGCGTTCGTCTCCTCGGCGACGCGTAGCAGCTGGTCGGCCGGGTCCCGGGCCTCGACGGCCTGGGCGACCTCGTGCTCGACACCCGACTCCTCGAGCTGGGCCTTGACCGCGTCCCAGTCCGACGACGACGCAAATCGCGAGTCGACCAGCGCGTCTCCCCGGCTCACGTTGAGCACGACCAGCCGGGTACCGCGCAGCTTGGCTTCCTCGATCGCTCGGTCGAGGGCGGCGTGACCCTCCGGACGGGGGACGAACCCCACGACGATGGCCATGACTACTGCCCTTCCTGGTTGGCGTGCTGGGTGCCGAACGGGGAGACGTCCTGGATGTCGTCGTCGCCGCGGTCGTCGCCGCCGCGCCGCGACCGCACGCGGTCGATGACCACGGGGACCACGAGCAGGAGGACGACGATGGCGTAGACGACCTTGGAGAACGGCGTGTTGATCAGGCCGGACAGCTCGCCGTCGCTGATCTGCAGCGCCCGCCGCAGCTGCTCCTCGGCCACCGGGCCGAGGATGATCGCGATGATGGCCGGGACGACCGGCAGGCCGAAGCGGCGCATGAAGAACCCGAGACCGCCGATGATGAGCAGCAGCCACAGGTCGAAGGTCGAGGTGTTGGCTGCATACGCCCCGATGCTGGCGAAGAAGAGGATGCCGGCGTAGAGGTAGGGCCGCGGGATGTTGAGCAGCCGCGCCCAGATGGTCGCGAGGGGCAGGTTCAGGGCAAGCAGGATCACGTTGCCGATGAACAGCGAGGCGATCAGCCCCCACACCAGCTCCGACTGGTCGTCGAGCAGGCGCGGTCCGGGCTGGATGCCATAGGACTGGAACGCACCGAGCATCACCGCCGCGGTCGCGGTGGTGGGGATGCCGAGGGTCAGTAGTGGCACGAGGCCACCGGCGGCCGAGGCGTTGTTGGTGGCCTCGGGCCCAGCCACCCCCTCGATGGCTCCGTGACCGAACTCCTCGGGGTGCTTGGTGAGCTTCTTCTCCATCGCGTACGACAGGAACGTGGGGATCTCCGCTCCACCTGCAGGGATGGCACCGAAGGGAAAGCCGATCAGGGTGCCGCGCAGCCAGGGCTTCCAGGAGCGCCGCCAGTCCTCGCGGTTCATCCGGGCGCCGTCGACATGGATGATCTCGGCGGGATTGCGGCGCAGGTGAGCAGCGATCCACAGCGCCTCGCCGACGGCGAACAGGCCGACCGCGACCACGACGACGTCGATTCCGTCGGCGAGCTGGGGGATGCCGAGGGTCAGTCGCTGCTGGCCGGAGGTCGGGTCGATGCCGACAGTGCCGATGAGCAGTCCGATGCCGAGCGAGGCGAGGCCACGGATCTTCGACGACCCCAGCACCGTGGTCACCGCGATGAAGGCCAACATCATGATGGCGAAGTAGTCGGGTGAACCGAGCTGGATCGCGAGCTTGACGATCTGGGGGGCGACGAGGGCGAGCGCCAGCGTGCCGATGGTGCCCGCGATGAAGGACCCGATCGCCGCAGTGGCCAGGGCGGCAGCACCCCTGCCTTTCTTGGCCATCAGGTTGCCCTCGATCGCTGTGATGACCGACGCGCTCTCGCCTGGCGTGTTGAGCAGGATCGAGGTCGTCGAACCGCCGTACATGCCGCCGTAGTAGATCCCCGCGAACATGATGAACGCCTGGGTGGGCTCGAGCGTGAACGTCAGCGGCAGCAGCAGGGCGATGGTCATCGCCGGGCCGATGCCGGGAAGCACGCCGATGGCGGTGCCGAGCACCACGCCGATGACGGCGTAGAGGAGGTTCGTCGGCGTCAGCGCGGTGCCGAAGCCGTCGATGAGAGCGTTGATTCCGTCCATCAGAGGATTCCCTTGAGCAGCCCGACCGGGAGCTTGATGCCCAGGCCGAGGAAGAAGAGGTACCAGGACCCCACCGAGAGCACGATCGAGATCACCGCCATGCGGAGGTAGTGGCGCGCACCGAGGGCGTAGGTGGTCCCGAAGAACAGGATCGCCCCCGAGATCGGCCAGCCGAGCGGGTCGATGAGCAGGGCGTTGGCGGCGAACGAGCCCACGAGCAGGCCGATCGTGCGCCAGTCGCTGCCGTGGCTGAGGTCGACGTCCTCGCCACCCTCGGCCTCTCCCCGCCCACCACGGATCAGGTCAACGGTGAGCAGGACTGCCATGAGGATGAGCAGCAGCCCGACCACGATCGGAACGGTGCGGGCATTGACGGGACCACGGGACGCGGTGTCGGTCACCCCGAGCGCGTCGACGATCGCCCAGGCGCCTAGGCCCAGCAGGAGGAGGGCCACCCCGTACTCGGAGCGGCCCCCCTTCTCTGCCGCAGTCGGGCTGCTGGACATCAGGCCAGTCCCAGTTCCTTGAGAACGCCGGCGACGCTGTCGTTCTGCGCGGTCAGGAAGGTCTTGAACTCGTCGCCGGTCTGGAAGGAGTCCGTCCAACCCTGGTCGGCCAAGGTCTTCTTCCACTGGTCGGTGCCGTGCATCTTGGTCAGCAGGTCCACGTACTCCTTGGCCTTGGCGTCACTGAGCCCGGGAGGCCCCACGATGCCGCGCCAGTTGGTGAACTCCATGTCGACGCCCAGGCTCTTGAGGGTGGGAGCATCCACGCCCTCCACCGGCTTGGCACTGGTGACCGCCAGGATCTTCACGTCGCCGGACTTCGCCTGCTCGGCGACCTCGCCGATGCCGGTCGCCGCGAAGGCGACCTTCTTGCCGAGGACTCCGGTGAGCAGCTCGCCACCACCGTCGTACGCGACGTAGTTGACGTCCTTCGGGGTGATGCCCACGGCCTTGGCGAGCAGCATCGGGGTCAGGTGGTCGGGGCCACCGGCGTTCGAAGCGCCACCCACGGGAACCTTGCCCGGGTTGGCCTTCCACGCCGCGACGAGCTTGTCGAGGGTGTCGTAGGGGGAGCCCTTCGGCACGACGATCGCCTCGGACTCCTCGATCAGCTTGGCGATCGGGACGGTGTCGTTCAGCGTGGCCTTCGACTTGTTGGTGTAGACGGCGCCCACGACCCCGAGCCCCATCTGCATGAGGATGTCGTCGTGGCCCTTCTCGTTGACGAGGCGCTGCAGGCCGACGGTGCCGCCAGCGCCTGCCGAGTTGAAGACCTCGATGGTCTCGCTGAGCTTGGCGTCCTGCATGGCCTTGGCCGCGAGACGAGCGGTGGTGTCGTAGCCGCTGCCGGGTGAGTTGGGCACCAGGATCCGCAGACCCTTGACGGGGCCGGAGGAGCTGCTCGTCTCCGTTGACGAGTCGTCGCCGCTCACGCCACAGGCGCTGAGGGCGAGGCCGGCGACCGTGGCGGCTGCCACGACCTTGAGGGGGGTCCGTACATGCACGGGAGACTCCTTTGTCTGAGGGGGTTCGAAGCACACCGTGCCGGGCCGCGGCCGCGGTGTCACGGTTAGGTGCGCAAACTCTGTTTTGTCCTTTGTGCTCACGCGGCGCTGGTCGGACGGGGGCACCCCAGACACAATCAACCCGTGGACGTTCGATGGCGCGCGTGGGTGGCACGTCGGCGGTGGCCCTGGCGGCGGCGCTGGACGCTCGCCAGCCGGATGCTGGCGATGCAGCTCGCGATCGTGTGCGTCGTCCTCGTCGGGGTGGCGGCGGTCTCCCTCGCCCAGTCCGACGCCCGCGCCCGCGAGACCGAGGGAAGCCGGGCCCTTGCCGTCGCGGAACGTCTGGCGGTCACCGCTGGTGTGCGGGAGGCTGCGGCATCGGGCGGCGAGGACTTCCTGGGACAGGCCCAGTCGGTGGTGGAGTCGGGGCGCACCTTCTCGAGCTCGACCACCGTGCTGCTCGCCCTGAGCGACCGCCGGGTCATCGCCTCGAGCGACGCCCTGCCGCGAAAAGCCTTGTACCTGCAGCAGACCGACGCCTTCGGGGGGCGATCGTGGGTCGGGGCGCAGGAGGGCACGGGAGCGGCGCTCGCGATGGCCCCGATCATCAACGTCGACACCCGTGAGACCGACGGTGTGGTGGCGGTCGTTCGCGCCTACCCCTCGATCCTCGACAACTTCGAGACCGCCCTGCCCAACCTGCTCACCTACCTGGGCATCGCAAGTCTTCTCGGGGTGGTGGGCTCGCTGCTCCTCGCCGGCCGCGTCAAGCGACAGACGTTGGGGCTCGAACCACGGGAGATCGCCGGACTGGTGGAGCAGCGCGAAGCCCTCCTGCACGGCATCAAGGAAGGCGTGCTCGCGGTCGACCTCGACCACCGCATCACCATGGTCAACGACGAAGCGGCGCACCTGCTCGGCATACCTCTCACGTCTGGTGGTCGGACGCTGTCGGAGGTGGACGACACGGGACGTGCGGTCCTGATCTTCGACGCGGGGACGGAGCTGACCGACCACGTCATGCCGGTCCGCGGTCGGGTGCTGACGGTCAACCGGATGCCGGTCACCAGCCGGGGCAGGCACATCGGCTGGGTGGCCACGATGCGCGACCGCACCGAGATGCTCGAGCTCCAGCGCGAGCTCGACCTGACCAAGAGCACCACCGACACGCTGCGGGCCCAGGCCCACGAGTTCAGCAACCGGATGCACGTCGTCAGCGGCCTGATCGCGTTGGAGGAGTTCGAGGGGGTGCGCAGCTACATCCGGCAGATCACCGACGACTCCAGCACGCTGACGACCAATGTCGCCGCCCACGTGCAGGATCCAGCCGTTGCTGCCCTGCTCATCGCCAAGGCCAGCCAGGCCGCCGAGCGCGGTGTGGAGCTGGTGGTCGACCCCAGCAGCAGCGTGCCCCCGCTCGACGACGCGCTCGCAGCGGACGTCAACACCGTGATGGGCAACCTCATCGACAACGCGTTCGATGCAGCCGCCGGTGGCGCCGATCCCGTGGTGCGGGTTGCGCTTTCGCACACCGGCGAGGCGATGACGGTTACCGTGCGCGACAGTGGCCCGGGGGTCGACTCCACGATCGGCGAGATGGTCTTCACCCGGGGCTTCAGCACCAAGTCCACGACGACGGCACAGGAGCGCGGCATCGGGCTCGCGATCGTCCGGGTGATCTGCCGCAACAGGGGCGGGGACATCGTGGTGGGCAACGACGAGGGCGCGGTCTTCGTGGCCACCCTGCCCGTCCTGGTCCACGAGGAGGCGTCGTGATCAGGGTGCTGGTCGTCGATGACGACTTCATGGTGGCGCGACTGCACTCCAGCGTGGTGGCACGGCACCCGGGTTTCGAGGTAGCGGGCATAGCCAGCACGGGCACCGACGCCCTCCGGGCGGTCGAGGTGACCCAGCCCGACCTGGTCCTGCTCGACATCTACCTCCCGGACATGACCGGGCTGGAGGTGCTTGCCCGCCTGCGCGAGGGAAGCGGCGAGGACGTCGACGTCATCGTGATCAGCGCCGCCCGCGACCTCGACACGTTGCGAACCGCCTTGCGGGGCGGGGTCTTCCAGTACCTCGTCAAACCGTTCGAGATCGAGTCCCTCCAACAAAGACTCGGTGAGTATGCCGTGCACCGGGCCGAGCTCGCGGAGCTCACCGAGGCGGGTCAGGACGACGTCGACCGGGTGTTCCGCGCGAGCGGGGCGCGCGTGGCGGGAATGTCACCCAAGGGCATCAGCCCGGAGACGACGGACCTGGTGCTGCAGGCCCTCGAGGCGGCCGACGAGGACGGGTTGTCGGCGATGGAGTGTGCGGAGTCGACCGGCCTGTCCCGCAGCAGCACCCGGCGCTACCTCGAGCACCTCGTGTCGGTCGGCACCGCGGAGATGCGACCGAGGTACGGCGCGGCCGGGCGGCCGGAGCGTCGCTACCGGATTCGCTGACCGGCAGCTCAGCCGGACTGGGCGAGGCGGTCGGAGATCGCGCTGAGCGCGGTGTCACGTGCCGCCAGCACATGGGCTTCCGCGACGGCGTGCGCGCGGGCCGGGTCGCGGGCTACCAGGGCCTCGAGGATGTCCTGGTGCTCGCGCAGGGCTGCGGTCCGACGTTCCTGGGACTGGTTGGTGAAAGCGCGGTAGCGCGCCATCTGCCCGTCGACCTGGGCGTGCAACCGGGAGGCCCACTCGTGCCCGGCGATCTCGGCGATGGCCAGGTGGAAGTCGTGTCCTGCGTTCATGGCGTCGGTCGGCAGGTCGACGAGCTTCTCGTTGCGGTCCACCAGCCGCCGCAACGTGGCTGCGCCCTCGTTGTCGAGCCGGGTCGCGGCCTCGGCGGCCATCAGGCCCTCCAGGGCGCCGCGCACCGAGTAGAGCTCCTCGATCTCGCGCGCGCTCAGCTGTCGCACGACCATCCCACCGGTCGGCAGCTGGTCGAGCAGGTCCTCGGCGAGCAGCAGCCGCAGCGCCTCACGCAGGGGCGTCCGGCTCACCTGCATCCGGGTGGCCAGATCGGGTTCGTAGAGCCGCTGCCCGGGCTTGAGCTCGAGGTCGAGGATCTGGCGGCGCAGCTCGGTGTAGACGAGCTGTCCGCCAGACGCCCGGCGTGGACGATCCACCATCTGGTCTCCCATCTTGCATACTTGTATACAAGTATGCTTTCCTTCACTCAGTCTTGCACAGTCTGACCAAGGAGCACCACGTGACACCGTCCGAGGCCGCCGGAGGCGCCGCCCCTCATGGGGCCATCTTCGCGGCCCCGGACCTGGCTGACTTCGCGACCCGCCTCCTGGTGGCCGAGGGAGTGCCAGCACAAGACGCCGCGCTGCTGGCCGATTCCCTCGTCACGGCCGAGCTGTGGGGGCATGCCTCGCACGGGATGCTCCGGCTGCCCTGGTACCTCACCCGGCTGCGCTCCGGCGCGATGGAGGCGGTGACCGCACCCGACGCGACGCGCGACAGCGGTGCCGTGGTCGTGCTCGACGGGCGGCACGGCATCGGTCAGGTCATCACGCAGCGGGCGGTCGGGCTGGGGATCGAGCGCGCCCGGACCCACGGCATCAGCGGGGTCGCGGTCCGCAACTCCGGTCACTTCGGCACGGCGGCCTACTTCACCCGGCAGGCGGCCGAGGCGGGCTGCGTCGCCCTGCTCGTCACGAACGCCAGCCCCGCCATGGCGCCCTGGGGCGGGACCGTGAAGAGCATCGGCACGAACCCCTGGTCCATCGCTGCCCCTGCAGGCCGCCATGGCGTGGTCGTCATGGACCTGGCCAACACGGCGGTCGCCCGCGGCAAGGTCTATCTCGCCGCCGAGCGAGGCGAGCAGATCCCGGATGGGTGGGCCGCCCGCGCCGATGGGACTGGCACGACCGACCCGGCGGCGGCGATCGCAGGGTTGATCCTGCCGATGGCCGGCCCGAAGGGCTATGTCATCTCGTTCATGATGGACGTGCTGGCGGGGGTGCTCACGGGCAGCGCGTTCGGTGACGGGGTCGCCGGTCCCTACGACCCGGAGCGTCGCAGCGGTGCCGGTCACCTCCTCATCACCATCGACGTGGCAGCGGTGTCCGACCCGACCGAGTTCTCGGCCCGCATCGAGGCGTTGGTCGACCAGACGCGTGGTGGCGCGCTCGCGACCTGGGCCGACGAGATCCTCGTCCCCGGCGAGCTCGAGGACCGCAACCGGCGCCGGCTGTCCGCCGACGGCATACCCCTGGCCGACACCACGACCGAAGCCCTCGCCGCCCTCGGCATGGAGGCGCACGTCGCCCTCCCTGCCCCGCTCGTCACGAACCCAGTCGCCCCGAACCCAGTCGCCCCGAACGGACCGGAGGTCCCCGCATGATCGCCCTCGTCGTCTCCCTCGAGGTCGTCCCCGGCAGGCTCGACGAGTTCGTCGCCGCCATCGCCGAGAACGCCGAGCGGTCGTTCACCGACGAGCCGGGGTGCCTCTACTTCGACGTCACCCAGGACCTCGCCGACGACCACCACTTCGTGTTCTACGAGGTGTACGCCGACGACGACGCAGTTGCCGCCCATCGCGCGACGCCGCACTTCGCCGACTGGCGCGCGGCTGCGGCCCGGTGCGTGGTGCCGGGCAGCCAGGTGAACACCCTCGCCACGCGACGGTTCCACCACTCCGGGAGCGGGCTGTGAGGATCCTCGTGCTGCCGGGTGACGGCATCGGCCCCGAGATCACCGACGCGACCGTGGACGTGCTGCGTGCCCTCGACGACCGGCTGGGTCTCGGGCTCGAGCTGGAGCGCCGTGACATCGGGCTGGCCTCGCTGGAGGCGGTCGGGACCACCCTGGCGGACGACGTCCTGCGGCGGGTGACCGAGGTCGACGGCACCATCCTCGGCCCGGTGTCGCACTACGACTACCCGGCACGGGACCAGGGTGGCCTCAATCCCTCCGCCGAGCTGCGCACCCGGTTCGCGTTGTATGCCAACATCCGTCCGTGCCGGTCGGTCGAGGGCCTGAGCGTGCTCCGCACCCCCATGGATCTGGTCATCGTCCGGGAGAACACCGAGGGCTTCTACTCCGACCGCAGCATGTATGCCGGCAGCGGCGAGTTCATGCCCGACGAGGACTCCGCGTTCTCGATCCGCAAGGTCACGGCGTCGGCGTCGCGACGGGTGGCCCGCGCGGCGTTCGAGCTGGCGCGCACCCGCCGTGGCCACGTGACGGCGGTCCACAAGGCGAACGTCCTGAAGCTGTCGGACGGGCTGTTCCTGCGCGCGGTGCGCGAGGTCGCGTCCGAGTTCCCCGACGTCGAGCTGCGCGAGCTCATCGTCGACGCCGCCGCCGCCAGGCTGATCCGCGACCCCGGGTCGTTCGACGTCCTCGTGACCACGAACATGTTCGGCGACATCCTCAGCGACGAGGCCTCTGAGCTGTGCGGCAGCCTGGGCCTCGGTGGCGCCGTGAATGCCGGAGACGAGATCTGCGTGGCGCAGGCCCAGCACGGATCGGCGCCCGACATCGCGGGGCAGGGCATCGCCAACCCCACCTCGCTGATCCTGTCGGCCGGGATGCTGCTCGACTGGCACGGCTCGCGGTCCGGCAGGCCGGAGCTGCGTGAGGCAGGGCGCCTGCTCGACGCTGCCGTGACCGCCACCATCGCCGACAGCGCCACTCGCACCCGAGACCTCGGCGGGACCCTCGGCTCCGCCGACTTCACCAGCGCGCTTCTCACCCGACTCGCCGCGATCCCGTCCGCCGCGATCCCGTCCGCCGCGGTCCCGTCCTCCGTGATCCCGTCCCCCGCGAACCCGCCCGCCCCGGTCCAGGAGGCCTCCCATGTCTGAGCACCCGCTGGCCCCCAACCTGCTCATCCGTCCCGACCAGGTGCAGCCCTTCGACCGTGGAAACGGCGTCCTGACGATCCCCTACGTGGGGAAGTGGAACTGCGAGTCCAACCGGGTCACCACCGGTCAGACCCAGTTCCAACCCGGCACCGGACTGCCGCTGCACAGCCACAACGTCGAGGAGTCCGTCCTGATCCTCGAGGGCGAGGCCGTCGCGGAGATCGGCGAGGAGTTGTTCGACCTCGTGGCCGGCGAGGCCACCTGGGTGCCGGCGGGCATCGCGCACCGCTTCTACAACCGCGGAGCCGGGCCGATGCGGATCTACTGGGTGTACGGCGGACGCGACGTGACCCGGACGATCACCGCGACCGGTCAGACGTTCGAGCACCTGTCCGAGAGCGACCGAGGCGGCTTGAGCACGCCATGAGCACCATCACGACCGTCAACCCCGCCGACGGAAGCGTCCTCGCGGGCTACGACTCCATGGGTCCCGACGACATCGAGAACGCGGTGGCGGCCGCCGCCGCCGCGGCCGGCGCCTGGGGTCAGGTCACCGTCGCAGACCGCGCGGGGCTGCTCGTCCGGCTGGCGGCCCACCTCCGCAGCGATGCCGAGCGGTATGCCGCCCTGGTCACCTCCGAGATGGGCAAGCCCCTCGCCCAGGCCCGCGGCGAGCTCGAGAAGTCAGCAGTCACCGCCGACTACTACGCGAGTCACGCGGCCTCAATCCTCGCGCCCCGTCACGTCGAGATCGACTCTCCCGCAGGGGTTTCCGCCTTCGTCTCGCCGGAGCCCCTGGGCCTGGTTCTGGCCGTGATGCCGTGGAACTTTCCCGTCTGGCAGGTCATGCGGTTCGCCATCCCGACGCTGGCTGCTGGCAACGGGGTGCTGCTCAAGCACTCGCTCAACGTCACGGGGTCGGCCCTCGCCCTCGCGGACGCCTTCGTCCGCGCCGGCTTCCCCCGTGATCTCTTCACCACCCTGGTCGTGGCAGAGGAGAACGTGCCCGCGACAGTGGGTCGGCTCATCGCAGACGACCGCATCGCGGCCGTCACCCTGACCGGCAGCAACCGCGCGGGCGAGATGGTCGGCGCTGCTGCGGGTCGTGCCTCCAAGAGGTCGGTCCTCGAGCTCGGTGGGTCGGACGCCTTCGTCGTGCTCGCCGACGCCGACGTGCCTGCCGCGGCGGCGGCTGCCGTCGGTGCCCGGTTCACCAACTCGGGCCAGAGCTGCGTCTGCGCGAAACGGTTCATCGTCGAGGCGCCGGTCGCCGAGGAGTTCACCCAGCTGTTCCTCGACGGGGTCCGTGCGCTGGTCGTCGGCGACCCCACGGACCCGGCGACGACCGTCGGGCCGCTGGCCCGGGCCGACCTGCGCGACGCCCTGCAGCGACAGGTCGACCTCTCGGTGGCGGCCGGGGCGACCCTCGCCGCCGGTGGGCACAGTGTCGACAGCGCGGGCTACTTCTACGCGCCGACGGTCCTGCTCGACGCGGGCCCGGGGATGCCGGCCTTCGACGAGGAGACCTTCGGTCCGGTCGCAGCCGTCGCGGTGGCCTCCGACGAGGCGGGCGCGATCCGGCTCGCCAACGAGACGCCCTACGGACTGGGCCTCAGCGTCTGGAGCCGCTCCACGGAGCGCGCCGTCGCCGTAGCGCGACAGATCACGTCGGGTGCCGCCTTCGTCAACGCCGTGGTCGCCTCTGACCCCAGGGTTCCCTTCGGTGGCACGAAGCGCAGCGGCTACGGCCGAGAGCTGGCTGACGCCGGCCTCCTCGAGTTCACCAACCAGCGCACCTACTGGGTCGATCCCGCCATCCCCCACCCCCAACACGTGCCGAGGTGGGGCAGCGCAAGTCTCGCATCCGAGACGGTATGCCGCGTGCGCAGGGCCCGCACGCGGCCTACCTCCGCTGCAATGGAGGCATGACCACCACTGCCACCACAGCCCCGACGGTCACCGTCGGGACCGGGCCCGTTTCGTTCGAGGACGTCGTCGCAGTCGCGCGCCACGACGCGAAGGTCGAGATCTCCTCCGAGTCGCTGACGGAGGTGCGCCGCACGCGGGCGGTGATCGAGGCGCTGGCCGACGACACGGTCGCGCACTACGGCGTCTCCACCGGGTTCGGTGCGCTGGCGACGAGGCACATCCCGGTCGAGCTGCGGGCCCAGCTCCAGCGCTCGCTGGTGCGATCGCACGCGGCCGGCTCTGGTGCGGAGGTCGAGCGCGAGGTGGTCCGCGCGCTCATGCTGCTGCGCATCTCGACCCTCGCGACCGGGCGCACCGGCATCCGTGAGGAGACCTTGCAGGCCTACGTCGCGATGCTCAACGCCGGCATCACGCCGGTGGTCCACGAGTACGGCTCGCTGGGCTGCTCGGGCGACCTCGCCCCGCTGTCCCACTGTGCGCTGGCCCTCATGGGTGAAGGCGTCGTGCGTGACGCGGCGGGCGAGAGGATGGAGACGGCAACGGCGTTCGCAGCCGCCGGCATCACCCCGGTCGAGCTGCGCGAGAAGGAGGGGCTGGCCCTCATCAACGGCACCGACGGCATGCTCGGCATGCTGGTGCTCGCGATCACCGACCTGCGCTCGCTGCTGAAGACGGCCGACATCTCGGCCGCGATGAGCGTCGAGGGCCAGCTCGGCACCGACGACGTCTTCGCCGCGGACCTCCACGCCCTGCGCCCGCAGCCGGGCCAGGGCAGGTCCGCCGAGAACCTGCGAAAGCTCATGCAGGACAGCGGGATCCGCGACAGCCACCGCGACCCCGAAGCCTGCACGCGCGTCCAGGACGCCTACTCGCTGCGCTGCTCACCGCAGGTGGCCGGCGCCGTCCGCGACACCGTGGAGTATGCCGCGACCGTCGCGGGCTTCGAGCTCGCCTCCGCGGTCGACAACCCCGTCGTCACGCCGGACGGCCGGGTCGAGTCCAACGGCAACTTCCACGGGGCTCCGGTGGCGTACGTGCTCGACTTCCTCGCGATCGTCGCCGCCGACCTGGCCTCGATCTCGGAGCGGCGCACCGACCGGTTCCTCGACGTCTCGCGCAACCACGGGCTCAACGCCTTCCTCGCGGACGACCCGGGCGTCGACAGCGGCCACATGATCGCGCAGTACACGCAGGCCGCGATCGTCTCGGAGATGAAGCGCCTGGCCGTGCCTGCCTCGGTCGACTCGATCCCGAGCTCGGCGATGCAGGAGGACCACGTGTCGATGGGCTGGTCCGCTGCCCGCAAGCTGCGGCGCTCGGTGGACGGGTTGACGCGCGTCCTCGCCGTCGAGCTGCTCACCGCCGCTCGCGCCATCGACCTGCGCGCCCCCCTGACCCCGGCACCCGCCACCGGGGCCGTCGTCACGGCGCTCCGTGACGCGGGTGCTCCCGCACCCGGCACCGACCGCTTCCTCGCCCCGGAGATCGAGGTGGCCGTCCAGCTCGTCGCGAGCGGCGCTGCCGTCGCCGCGGCAGAGTCGGTCACCGGCCCCCTCAACTGACACCACGGCATACCCCGCTCGTCACCGAACCGTCTGACCAAGGCACTGAAGGAGAACGACATGGAAGGCGCCCGCCCCGTCCGCTCACCCCGCGGCTCGCAGCTCACCGCCCAGCACTGGGGGGCCGAGGCCCCGCTGCGCATGCTGATGAACAACCTCGACCCCGAGAACGCCGAGCGCCCGGATGACCTCGTCGTCTATGGCGGCACCGGCCGGGCCGCGCGGGACTGGAAGTCGTTCGACGCCATGGTCCGCACGCTCACCACGCTCAAGCAGGACGAGACGATGCTCGTCCAGAGCGGTCGTCCGGTCGGGGTCATGCAGACCCACGAGTGGGCGCCGCGCGTGCTCATCGCGAACTCCAACCTTGTCGGCGACTGGGCGACCTGGCCCGAGTTCCGCCGGCTCGAGCACCTCGGGCTGACGATGTACGGGCAGATGACTGCGGGCTCGTGGATCTACATCGGGACCCAGGGCATCGTGCAGGGAACGTATGAGACGTTCGCAGCCATCGCCGAGAAGCGTTTCGGCGGAACGCTCGCCGGCACGCTCACGCTCACTGGCGGTTGCGGTGGCATGGGTGGCGCGCAGCCGCTCGCCGTCACCATGAACGAGGGCGCCTGCCTCATCGTCGACGTCGACGAGTCGCGGCTGCGGCGCCGCGTCGAGCACCGCTACCTCGACGAGGTCGCCTCCTCCCTCGACGAGGCGATCGACAAGGCCGTCGCCGCCAAGAACGAGCGGCGGGCGTGGTCGGTCGGCGTCGTCGGGAACGCCGCCGAGATCTTCCCCGAGCTGCTGCGACGCGGGGTGCCGATCGACATCGTCACCGACCAGACCAGTGCCCACGACCCGCTGTCCTACCTCCCCGAGGGGATCGAGCTCGGCGACTGGCACGAGTATGCGGAGAAGAAGCCCGAAGAGTTCACCGACCGGGCGCGCGAGTCGATGGCCAAGCACGTCCAGGCGATGGTCGAGTTCCAGGACGCCGGGGCCGAGGTCTTCGACTACGGCAACTCGATCCGCGACGAAGCCCGGCAGGGCGGCTACGAGCGGGCCTTCGAGTTCCCCGGTTTCGTGCCGGCCTACATCCGGCCGCTCTTCTGCGAGGGCAAGGGTCCCTTCCGCTGGGTGGCGCTCTCGGGCGACCCCAAGGACATCGCGGCGACGGACAAGGCGGTCCTCGACCTGTTCCCCGACAACGACCGGCTGCACAAGTGGATCCGCGGCGCCCAGGACCGGATTGCCTTCCAGGGCCTGCCGGCCCGGATCTGCTGGCTCGGTCAGGGTGAGCGCGACAAGGCGGGACTGGCGTTCAACGAGCTGGTCCGCACCGGGGAGGTGAGCGCCCCCATCGTCATCGGGCGCGACCACCTCGACACGGGCTCGGTGGCGAGCCCCTACCGCGAGACCGAGGCCATGCTCGACGGCTCCGACGCGATCGCGGACTGGCCGCTGCTCAACGCCCTCGTCAACACCTCGTCGGGCGCCAGCTGGGTCTCGATCCACCACGGTGGCGGCGTCGGCATCGGCCGTTCCCTGCACGCTGGTCAGGTCTCGCTCGCGGACGGCACCGAGCTCGCGGCCCAGAAGCTGGCCCGGGTCCTCACGAACGACCCGGCGATGGGCGTCATCCGCCACGTCGACGCCGGCTACGACATCGCGGAACGCACTGCCCAGGAGCAGGGCGTGCGGATCCCCATGCGCGAGAGCTGATCTCGCACGCCCGCGACGGTATGCCGGGTGGTCACCACCCGGCACACCGTGCGTTGGGGGCTGCGGCGCCATCGCATGCAAAAGGCGAGTTAGCGCCGCCAGCGGGTCGGATCGGGTTCAGGCGGGGTCGGTGACGTCGGCGACCTGGGCGCCCAGGGCGGCCACGACGTCGTCGGCCTGCACGGTCGCTGCGACACCGTGGGCTCCGGCGCCGATGGAGATGAGCCGCCCGGTCACGGTGGCGTCCGCCACGACCGGCCACGCGGTCAGCGAGCCGAAGGGCGTGATCGTGCCGCGTTCATAGCCGGTGACGTCCTTGGCGGTGGCCGCGTCGGGCATCGACATCCGGTTCACGCCGAGCAGGGCGCGCAGCTTGGGCCACGAGATCTCGCGACCGCCCGGCACGAGCACGAAGAGGTAGTCGTCCTCCGCCCGGCGCACGACCAGGGTCTTGATGATGTCGCCCGGCTGCACGCCTCGCGCCGCGGCCGCCTCCTCCAGCGAGTTGACCCGGCCGTGCCGCGTGATGGTGTGCGCGATGCCGCTCGAGGTCAGGGCTGCCGCCGCCCGCGTCGCGCCGTCGTCAGTCACGCGGCACAGCGTAGCCGCCGCCATCCGGCGCTTTCCCGCGTCATGCCAGTCTGTGATCCGAGACGGAATGGTGGGGGAGCCCCCACATCAACGCGTCCGCTGGTGTGGAATGGTCTGGTCGTCGGTCTGCGCCCCCCGCGGACCGGCCCATTCCTGCCGCCGCCGCCAGAGAGGGCACCGTGAGCTTCGAGTCGATGTGGGCTGACCTCCAGCCCGTCGGACGCAGCGCCCAGTCAGGTGGCTACCGTCGTTTCGCCTGGACCCGCGAGGACCACGACCTGCGCGAGTGGTTCTCCGGCGAGTGCGCCGTGCGCGGGCTCGACCTCACCGAGGACCGGATGGGCAACCAGTGGGCCTGGTGGGGCGACCCCGACGCTGCAGCCACGCAGGGGGACAAGGGCGTCGTCACCGGGTCGCACCTCGACAGCGTGCCCGACGGTGGGGCGTTCGACGGCCCGCTGGGGGTCGTCAGCGCCCTTGCGGCGATCGATGTGTTGCGGGACAAGGGGTTCGAGCCCTCGCGGCCGATCGGCGTGGTGAACTTCGTGGACGAGGAGGGCGCCAGGTTCGGCGTCGCCTGTGCCGGCTCGCGAGTGATCACCGGCGCCATGACCGCGCGGCGGGCCCGCAGCCTCACCGATGCCGACGGCACCACCATGGCTGACGCTCTGAAGGCAGCCGGTCGCGACCCGCACCAGATCGGCCGCGACGACGACGCCATGCGCCGGATCGGCAGCTTCGTCGAGCTGCACGTCGAGCAGGGCCGGGGCCTCATCGACCTCGACCACCCCGTCGCCGTCGGCAGCGACATCTGGCCCCACGGCAGGTGGCGGCTCGACTTCACCGGCGAGGCCAACCACGCGGGGACCACCCGGCTCGAGGACCGCCACGACGCGATGCTCGGGTATGCCGGCGCGGTGCTCGCCGCCCGCGAGGCCGCGATCACGAACGGCTGCGTCGCGACCATCGGCAAGGTCGTGGTGACGCCGGGCGGGGTGAACGCCATCCCCAGCTCGGTCACCGGCTGGCTCGACGCCCGGGGCGCCAGCCCGCGGGCCGTGCGCCGTGCGGTCGCCGACATCAGCGCGATGGTCGAGCAGTCGGGCGGCCGGATCACCGAGGAGTCCTGGACGCCCTCCACGCCCTTCGACGCCTCGCTGAGCGCGCGGCTCGGGACCCGGCTCGGCGGCATACCTGTCCTGGGCACCGGGGCCGGGCACGACGCCGGCATCCTCGCGAACGCCGGCATCCCCACCGCCATGCTCTTCGTCCGCAACCCCACGGGCATCTCGCACTCACCCGAGGAGCACGCCGAGCTCTCCGACTGCCTCGAGGGGGTGGCGGCCCTGACCGCCGTCCTCGAGGACCTGGCGGGGGCGCAGGCGTGACGACCGCCGGATCCACCAACGCCGGATCGACCCACTTCTGGGCCGAGCACGCGTGGCTGCCCAGCGGACTGGCCGCGGGAGTGCGGTTCGAGGTGGTCGACGGGGTCTTCGCCGGGGTGCACCGGGCCCGCCCCGAACCGGGCGACGAACGGCTGCACGGCGTGGTCCTGCCGGGATTCGCCAACGCCCACAGCCACGCCTTCCACCGCGCCCTGCGCGGGCGCACCCACGGAGACGGCGGCAACTTCTGGACGTGGCGACAGCAGATGTATGCCGTCACGCGGCACCTCACGCCGGACACCTACCTCGCCCTGGCCAGGGCGGTGTTCGCGGAGATGGTGCTGTCCGGGATCACCGTCGTCGGGGAGTTCCACTACCTGCACCACGACGTGGGAGGCAGGCCCTACGCCGATCCGAACGCGATGGGGGAGGCGCTGATCGAGGCTGCGCGGGACGCCGGACTGCGGCTCACCCTCCTCGACACGTGCTACCTGGCAGGCGGTCTGTCCGGCGACGGACACCTGCCGCTGGACGACGTCCAGCGGCGGTTCAGCGACGGCGACGTCGACGCGTGGGCGACCCGCGTGGCTGCGCTCGCTCCGGACGCCACGACCAGGATCGGCGCCGCCGTCCACTCGGTGCGGGCCGTGCCGCGTGACGACCTGCGGGCCATGGCCGAGGTGACCCGCGGCCGCACCGTGCACGCCCACGTGAGCGAGCAGCCTGCCGAGAACCTCGCGACGCAGATGTTCTACAACGCCACGCCGACCGAGCTGCTCGAGGACGCCGGTCTGCTCGGCGAGCGGTTCAGCGCGGTGCACGCGACGCACCTGTCCGACCGGGACATCGCCCTGCTCGGGGAGTCGGGCACGACGGCCTGTTTCTGCCCGACCACGGAGCGCGACCTCGCCGATGGCATCGGACCCGCGAGAGCACTGACCGCCGCGGGCGCGCGCCTGTCGCTCGGCTCGGACCAGCACGCGGTCATCGACCCGTTCGAGGAGGTGCGCGGGCTCGAGATGCACGAGCGCCTCGCCAGCAACGAGCGCGGTCGGTTCACCCCCGAGGAGCTGCTGACGGCGGCAACCGCTGACGGTTACCGCAGCCTCGGATGGCAGGACGCCGGTGTCATCGCAGACGGGGCAGTGGCTGACTTCGTCGTCGTCCGCACCGACACCGTCAACACGGCGGGCGCCAAGGCGGGCCAGATCCTCTACTGCGCCACACGTTCTGACGTCGACAGGGTGGTGGTCGGCGGCAGCACGGTCGTAGAGTCGGGCCGCCACCGGCTGGGCGACGTTGCCGCCTTGCTCGGCAAGTCGCTGTCCGACGTGAGGGAGCACCAGTGAGCAGCACGCTCGTCACCGACATCGCCGAGCTCGTCACCTGTGACGGGTCGACGCCCGACGGACTCGGCATCCTGCGCGACGCCGCGGTGGTCGTCGAGGACGGGCACATCGCATGGCTGGGCCCGGCGTCGGGCGCGCCGATGACCGACCACCAGGTCGACGTGGGTGGCCGGGCGGTGCTGCCCGGCTTCGTGGACTCGCACTCGCACCTCGTCTTCGCGGGGGACCGTGGGGACGAGTTCGCCGCACGGATGTCCGGCACGTCCTACGACGGTGGGGGCATCGCAGCATCGGTGGCCGCCACACGAGCTGCCACCGACGACGAGCTGCGGGCGCTCGTCGCGCTCCGGGTCGCCGAGATGCGTGCCCAGGGCACCACGACCGTCGAGATCAAGAGCGGCTACGGCCTGACCATCGAGGACGAAGCGCGGGCGCTGCGCATCGCCGGGGAGTTCACCCCCGAGACGACCTTCCTCGGCGCCCACGTGGTGCCGCGCGAGTACGCCGAGGACCGCGCGACCTACCTCGAGCTCGTGACCGGGCCGATGCTGGAGGCGGCGGCTCCGCACGCGAAGTGGGTCGACGTGTTCTGCGAACCCCACTCGCCCCACGCGTTCACGCTCGACGAGGCGCGGGCCGTGCTCGTGGCCGGGCGCGCCAAGGGACTCGAGCGGCGTGTGCACGGCAATCAGCTGGGTCACGGACCCGGGGTGCTGCTGGCTGTCGACCTCGGTGCGGCCAGCGTCGACCACTGCACCTACCTCTCGGCCTCGGACGTCGACGCGTTGGCCGGCGCGGCCGACACCACGGTGGCGACCCTGTTGCCCGGGGTGGAGTTCTCCACGCGCTCGCCCTACCCGGATGCCGGCGCACTGCTGCGGGCGGGGGTTTCGATCGCTCTCGCGACCGACTGCAACCCGGGCACCTGCTATTCGTCGTCGATGCCGTTCGTCATCGCGCTGGCGGTGCGCGAGATGGGCCTGACGCCCGGCGAAGCCGTGCTCGCGGCGACTGCCGGCTCGGCGAAGGCGTTGCGGCGTCACGACATCGGACGGATCGTGGTCGGGGCGCGAGCCGACCTCACGGTCCTGGATGCGCCGTCCCACGTGCACCTGTCCTACCGCGCAGGCGTCCCGATCGCCAAGGCCCTCGACGTGGAGGCCTGACGGGTCAGGCGTCGCCGTGCTGCATGGCCTTGGGCAGGTGTCCGGCGGACTTCTCGTAGTACTCGGCCGCCTTGCGGGTCGCGATCACCCGGGCAGCCCCCGCTGCCAGTCCGGTCAGCGCCGCGAACGCGATGGCGTCCTTCCACGGGGTGCGTGGGTCGCGCGGGTCGACGACGGCGTCGCGGCCGGCCTTCTTCCAGGCGGTGGTGACCAGCTTGTTGGCGACGACACCCGCGAGCACCGCCGATCCGGTCCCCAGCACTCGCCACACCAGTGGTCCCATGTCGCACTCCTCTTCCATACCCGTTGCGCACCCGTTGCGGGCCCGTCGCCCACAGCCGCGCGAAAATTGCCGCTGACCTGCGGCTCCACCCTGCCACACCCAGGAGTAAGGTTCGACGGGTAACGACAGGGGAGCGCGTGAGCGCTGAGAGTGCGGGAGACCGCAGACCCTCACACCTGATCCGGTTCGCACCGGCGTAGGGAGTCGAGAATCTCAGACACCTGTCGGGCGAAGTGCGCCACCACAGGTGTCTTCTCCCGGCAAGGGGTCTCCCCGAGGCATCCACCGGATTCCACGGGAGAAGAACACATGAGCACCACCAACACCCCGGCCACCTCGGCCGACGCCACCACCCCGGCCACCTCGGCCAGCACGACCTCGTCCACCTCGTCCACCACGACCCGCCGCGGCAGCATCCGCGCCAGCGGGAACCTCTGGGGTTGGCGCACCGTCGACCTCCTGACGGTCGCCTTCCTCGGCGCCGCGTTCGGTGTCGCCTACTGGGCCTGGGGTCTGGCCTACACCGCACCGGCGGCGGGGCTCGAGGCCCTCTTCCCACCGCTACAGGGCATCACGGGCGCGCCCTGGCTGATGGCCGGGGTGGTGGGCGGTCTCGCCATCCGACGCCCGGGCTCGGCCTTGCTCTGTGAGGTGGTGGCGGCCCTCGTCTCGATGCTGCCCGGCACCAAGTGGGGTTTCACCACTCTCATCTCGGGCATCTTGCAGGGTCTCGGCGCGGAGATCGCCTTCCTGCTCCTCGGGTACGCCGCGTTCGGCCTTGGTGCGGCGCTGCTTGCCGGCGCCCTCTCCGCTCCGCTGGAGGCCCTCTACGAGTGGCAGGTCTACTGGACCGACTGGGACATGGGCTACAAGCTCGCCTACGCCGGGATCCTCACCGTCGCGGGCGCGATCGTGGCCGGCGGTCTCGGGTGGCTGCTGACGCGGGGCCTGGCTCGAGCCGGGGCCCTGGGAGCGTTCCCGGCTGGGCAGGAAGCCCGGGAGTCACGCGCTGTCTGAGCACCCAGGCACAGTCGGGGCCACCGTGCCCGTGGCGACTCCCCAACCATCGGGACACCTCGAGGTCCGGGGACTGACCTGGCGTCCGTACGGCCGCCGCGAACCGGTCATCCCCGGCCTCGACCTGGACATCCCCCCGGGACAACGGGTCCTGCTCGTGGGTCCGAGCGGCTCCGGCAAGTCCACCCTCCTGCGTGGGCTTGCCGGGGTGCTCGAGGTCGCCGACTCCGGGGAACGTGGTGGCACCGTGCTGCTCGACGGCGCGGTTCCCGGGACGCGGGCCGGCGACGTCGGCCTCGTCCTCCAGGAGCCGGGCGCGGGCCTCGTGTCGGCCACGGTCGGACGTGACGTCGCCTTCGGCCTCGAGAACATCGGTATGCCGCGCGCGGACATGCCCGCGCGCGTCACCGCCGCGCTCGCCGCGGTCGGCCTCGACCTGCCCCAGGACACTCCGACGTACGCGCTGTCGGGCGGTGAGCAGCAACGGCTTGCCCTGGCCGGGGCGCTCGCCCTCGAGCCCCCGGTCCTGCTGCTCGACGAACCCACCGCGATGCTCGACCCCGCGAACGCCGAGTCGGTCCGCAGGACCGTCGACGACGTGACGCGGTCCCTCCGGCTGACGACGGTGGTCGTGGAGCACCGCCTCGGTCCCTGGCTCGACGTCGTCGACCGGCTCGTCGTCCTCGACCACAGCGGCCGGGTCGTAGCCGACGGCCAGCCATTCGCCGTCCTCGCCCAGCACGGAGAATCCCTTGCCGCCCAGGGCATCTGGGTGCCCGGGTTCCCCGACCCGCAACCACGCGGCATACCCGCGGGTGTTTTCGAACCGTCGACGGGAGCCAACCTGCTCACGCTCGACGCCGCCGACGTCACCATCAGCCGGTCCGTGCGAGCCCTCGACGGCTCGACCCGCACCACGGTCGCGGTGCGGGACCAGTGGTTCCAGGCACGCGCAGGGCAGGTGCACGCGCTGGTGGGCCCGAGCGGTGCGGGCAAGTCGACCTTCCTGCTGGCGCTGGCCGGGCTGCTGCGACGGCAGGCCGGTGAGGTGCGGCTGCGGCCCGACCTCGCGGTCGACGGCGAGCGCGACCCGCACGAGCTGGGCACCCTCGACCTGGCCCGGCGAGTGGCCTGGGTGCCCCAGTGGGCGAGCTCGACGATCGTCAGCCACACCGTGCTCGACGAGGTGATGACCACCTCGCGAGCCGTCGGGCTGGTCGAGTCCGAGGCGCTGGAGCGCGCCAGGGCCCTGTTGGCGCACCTCGGCCTCACCCACCTCGAACAGGCCGACCCCCGACACCTGTCCGGGGGCGAGCAGCGTCGGCTCGCCATGGCGTCCGCGGTGCTCCACCAGCCGGATCTCGTCTGCGCCGACGAGGCCACGGTCGGCCAGGACCGGCTCACCTGGGCCGCCGTCATGGGCATCGTCGAGGGCCTGCGGGACGCGGGTTCGGCGATCGTCCTGACCACGCACGACGACGCCGTCATCACCCGGGCCGACGCGGTGACGACGATCGACCGGCCCGTGCAACCACCGCCCGAACCAGCGCGTCGACGCCCGCTGGTGGCGCGAGCCGGCCCGCTCTCGCTGATGGCGGGGGCCAGCCTCGCGATACCCGCGGGCGTGGTCTCGCCGCGGTGGTCCACCAGCCTCGTCGTGCTCGCGGTGCAGGTCGCGCTCGCCGGGCTGGCCCTGTGGGCTCCCGGCGACGGACCGGCGCCCACTGGTCGGCTGCGCGGGGTGCTCCTGCGGCTCGGCCCCGGACTCCTCGGCGCGCTGTCCGTGGCGTGGTCGACGTGGCTGCTGGGCGGCCACGACCTCGACACGGCCTTCACGGCAGGACTTCGGGTGCTCATCATCGTGCTGCCCTCGGCGGTGCTGATCCAGCATGTCGACGCGGATGCCCTCGGCGACCACCTCGGCCAACGGCTGCGGCTGCCCGCCCGTCCCGTCGTGGCCGTGGCGGCGGCACTCCAGCGGGTGCACACGTTCGGCGAGATCTGGTCGGAGATCGCGCGGGCCCGCCGGGTGCGGGGGATCGGCGCGACGGCCCGGTCGCCCCGGTCCGTGCTGGCCGAGCTGTGGGCCCTCACCATCGGGATCCTCGTGCGGTCGCTCCAGGCCGCGGCCACGCTGGCCGTCGCGATGGACGCCCGAGGTTTCGCCACGGCATACCGACGAACGTGGGCGGCGCCGGCGCCGTGGCGCGGTGCGGACTGGCTGGTCATCGGCGCGAGCCTGCTGCCGGTGGTGGTGGCGGCCGGTTGGCGCTGACCCGCTGTCGTCCGGGTCTTGTGCGCCGTGGGTGACCGGAGCAAGGTGAACCCATGAACCGTGTCAGCGACGCTGCGGGTCCCCGTTCGCCCGAGCAGATCCGCAACGTGGTGCTGGTGGGGTCGAGCGGGGCGGGCAAGACGGCCCTGTTCGACCAGTTCGTGGCGGCTCGGATCCCGGGCCGCCGCGCTCGTGAGGGGGACTCGGTGGCGACGTTGTCGCTCACGGCCGCGTCGGTCCCGACCGGTGGCCTGACCGTGAACCTGCTCGACACCCCGGGTCACCCGGACTTCATGGGCGAGGTGCGCGCCGGGCTGCGGGCCGCAGACGCGGCCGTCTTCGTCGTGTCCGCAGCCGACGGCGTGGACGAGCCCACCCGGCTGCTCTGGCGCGAGTGCGACGTCCTCGGTATGCCGCGTGCGGTCGTCGTCACGCGCCTCGAGCAGGCGCGGGCGGACTTCGAGGCGACGGTGGACGCCTGCCAGCGCGCGTTCGGTGACGCCGAGCCGCTGGCCCTGCCGCTGATGGTCGACGGTTCGGTCACGGGCCTGCTCAACCTCCTGCGCCGCACCGTGACCGAGCAGCAGCCGGGAGGCGGTGAGGCCGACCGGGAGCCGAGCGTCGACGAGGGTGAGCTGATCGACGCACAGCGCGGTGAGCTGATCGAGTCCGTGATCGAGGAGTCCGAGGACGAAGGGCTCCTCGAGCGCTATCTGGAGGGCGAGGAGATCGACACCGAGGTGATCGCCGGCGACCTGCGCACGGCGGTGGCCACGGCCCGGTTCTTCCCGATCCTCCCGACGCATGCGCCCACGGGCGTGGGGATCGAAGCGCTGATAGAGCTGTGCGAGAAGGGATTTCCCTCCCCCGTCGGGGCTGCGGTGCCCACGGTCTACACCTCCGCGGGTGGGGACTTCGGTGCCGTCACCTGCGATCCGGCTGGTCCGCTCGTGGCCGAGGTGGTGCGCACGACGACCGACCCATTCGTGGGCCGGCAGTCCCTGGTCCGGGTGTTCTCCGGGACGCTGCGCCCTGACGATCCGGTGCACATCTCGGGGCACCTGCAGCACTTCGCGACCCACCTCGTGGACGAGCACGCCGACCACGACACCGACGACGAGCGCATCGGGCCGCTCGCCGCCCCCCTGGGCGACGAGACGCGACCGATCAGCGCCGGGATCGCCGGTGACATCGTCGTGGTCTCCAAGCTCGCCGGTGCCGAGACGTCCGACACCCTGTCCCGCAAGGACCGGGCCGCCCTGGTCGAGCCGTGGTTGCTGCCGAACCCGCTGCTGCCCGTGGCGATCCACGCCCGCTCGAAGGGTGACGAGGACAAGCTGGCCACCGCCCTGCAGCGGCTGGTCGCCGAGGACGTCACGATGCGGCTCGAGCACAACTCGGAAACCCACCAGCTGGTGCTCTGGGCGATGGGGCCGGCCCACGTCGACCAGCTCATCGCGATGCTGGAGTCGCGCTACCACGTGCCGGTCGAGGTGGAGCCCGTGCGGACGTCCCTGCGGGAGACGTTCGTGCGCCCCACCAAGGTCCAGGGTCGACTGGTCAAGCAGTCCGGCGGTCACGGACAGTACGCCGTGTGCCACCTCGAGATCGAGCCGCTGGAGCGAGGGGCCGGGATCGAGTTCGTCGACAAGGTCGTCGGCGGCGCGGTGCCCCGCAACTACATCCCCTCGGTGGAGAAGGGCGCTCGCGTCCAGCTGGAGAAGGGTGTGCTTGCGGGCTACCCGGTGGTGGATGTGCGGATCACGCTGGTCGACGGCAAGGCGCACTCCGTGGACTCCTCCGACATGGCCTTCCAGACCGCGGCCGGCATGGCACTGCGCGAAGCCGCCAACGACTCGACCGTCGCGATGCTCGAACCCGTCGACGAGGTGCACATCGAGGTCAGCGACGACGCCGTCGGCGGGGTCCTGGCCGACCTCCGCGGTCGCCGCGGGCAGGTGCACGGCACCGAGCCGGCCCAGGTCGCGGGGCGCACCCTGATCCACGCCGAGGTGCCCGCGCACGAGCTGGCCCGCTATCCGGTGGACCTGAGGTCGGTCTCCCACGGCACCGGTACGTTCACGCGCAGCTTCGTCCGCTACGACTACATGCCGCCGGCCCTGGCCAGGGAGTTCACTGCGGGCTGAGTCATCCGGGGCAGCCAGCGGCGACCGCGAGTGCGGCGCACGCTTCCCGCAGGCGCGCGTCTCCGAGGGTGCCGAGTCGCTCGACGAGCAACGACACCGAGACGTTCTCGACAGAGTCCAGGCTGGCCACACAGCGCCTCGGCACCGGGTCCAGCCCGGGGCTGAGCTCGACCTCGGTCGGCAGACCACGCACCGTCGTGGTGCACGGCGCCACGATCGTGCGACGGCGACCAGCAATGGCTGCATCACGGGACAGCACCACCACCGGGCGCCGCCCCACCTCTGGGACCTCGCACCACCACACCTCCCCGCGACGAGGCAGCAGACTCATCGTCGGTTCGACGCCTTGATGGCGTCGCTCCACGAGGCCAGATCGCCCCATTCATCGGGGGCCTCCAGCGGCTGGTCCGAGTAGGCCGTTGCATAGGCGGCATCGATCTCAGCCTCGCGGTGCGCGGCGAGGTAGGACTTCAGGGCGTCTTCGAGCAGGGACGCGTCGGTGGAGTCGCCGTGCGTGCGGCGGGCGCGTTCGAGCAGCTCTGCGTCCACAGTCGTGCTCACCCGGACCTTGGCCATGCCACCATCATGCCACGTCAATGCCACGCGCTGCGAGGAGCCGGCGCAGGGCGCCGTCAGGCGAAGAGGTCGCTGGGGGTCTCGACCCGGCCGCGGCGCACGAGGTAGCCGTGCCAGAGCAGGCGCGCTGCGGTGGAGCGGTGCGGCCGCCAGCGCTCTCCCAGCTCGTCGAGAGCAGCCTGGTCGGGGACGACGTCGAGCCCGAGGGTCTCGGCCGCGGCCACCTGGAGGGCGCGGTCGCCGACCGGCCACAGGTCCGGCCGACCCAGGCAGGCCAGCAGGTAGACGTCGGCGGTCCAGCGGCCGATGCCGGGCAGGGCCATGAGTGCGTCGCGAACGGCAGCGTCGTCGAGGTCGGCGAGTCCGTCGAGGTCCAGCGTGCCTGTCTCGACCGCCGTCGCGAGGGCGCGCAGATAGCGGTCCTTCTGCCGGGACACCCCGTCGAGCCGCAGCTCCTCCGGCGTGCTGGTGAGCAGGGCGCCCGGGGTCATGTCGCCGATCCGCTCCACGACCTTCCGGTAGGCCGCGGCGGCACTGGCGAGCGAGACCTGCTGCTCGAGGATGAACAGGACCAGGCTCGGGAAGCCGGTCGGCCGCAACCACAGGGCAGGGGCTCCGTGCGTCGCGACGAGCTCGGCGAGGTGGGGGTCGTCCGCCGTCAGCCCGGCCACCGTCCGCGCGAAGAGGTCGTCGTCCACGTCGCGACGCTACCCGAGGGGTGCCGACGGCCCGGAGGTGCGGCAGCGAGTTCGGCTGCCGCGTCGTAGGCGTACTCCGTGCGCCACAGGACGTCCGACCAGTCGTAGGCCGGGCGGACGGTGGTGTTGTGCCGCAGGATGCGAGTCCGCACCCCGGAGTCTGTGCAGAGCAGAGCCAGGTGGGCAGCCAGGTCGGCATCACTGCCGGCCAGCAGCCCCTCCACGCCGTCCGAGACGAAGTCGGCGACCCCCGTCCCGGCGCGGGCGACCACGGCCAATCCCGACGCGCGGGCTTCCAGTGCGGCGATCCCGAAGGACTCGAGCGTGGCCGGGGCGACGAAGACGTGAGCCTGCGCGTAGAGGGCACGAATCTCGTGGTGCGCCAGGGCTCCCGGGGCTTCCACCCAGTCGTCCATGCCCCAGCGCGAGATCCTGCGCCGCACCTGGCCGAGTCGGGGGCCGTCACCCACCAGCACCGCGCGGACGTCGACATCGGCCGGCACGGCCGCACGCATCCGACGCAGTGCCGCAACCAGCTGCAGGGGCCGCTTGCGACCCTTCATCCGCATGACGCTGACGATCGTGACCGGCTCACCATGCGCGGCGGACCCGCGGGTATGCCGCGTGGCCCCCCCGTCGACCGCGGCGGGTGCCCACAGCGCTGTGTCCACAGCGTTCGGGAGGACCAGCACGCGACGACCTCGCAGGGCGCGACGCAGCGGGTCGGACGCCGACTCGCTCACGGCTGCCCACTGGATCGGCAGGTCGGCCCAGCCACGCACGGTGGAGGTGGCGCGATACAGCGGCCAGGTGCCCGTCCACATCGAGTGGACCGTCGCCACGACTGGAATCCCTTGTGCTGCAGCGAATTCCGCGGTCCGCAGGGCGAGTGGGGAGATGGCCGAAACGTGCGCGTGGACGGTGTCCGCCTCCGCTGCCAGCCTCCACGCCGAGCGGACGTCGCGCACGACCGTCACCCCGTTCGAGCCGACTCCGGTCAGTCCCGCGGTGCGCGTCAGCACGGTGACCTGGTGCCCTGCGGCTGCCTGGCGGGCGGCGAGGTCGTGGACCATCACCTCGATCCCACCCACCGTGGGGGCGTACGTGTCCGTCGCACGCAGGATCCTCATCGCACCACCCGTGTTGCGCGGCTCCGGGCCACCAGCCAGCCCCCGAGCCACACCCCGCCGACGGGGATCTCGAGCAGGAAGATGAACCCGCGGTAGAGCAGCACGCCGGACGTGGCGGCCAGCTGGTCACCGCCGAGGGCGACCAGCGCCGCGACCGTCCCGGCCTCGGCGGTTCCCGCGCCGCCGGGCGTGAGGACCGCGAGCGAGAGCAGGCGCTCGACGGCGAAGGCGGCCAACACGGCATACCAGGGGACGGTCGTCCCGACCACGCGCAGGCACCCCCACAGGAGCGCCCCCTGGAGGAGCACGTAGAGGCCCATCCCCGCGGTCAGCTGCGGCCACGTCCTCGAGGCCAGGGCAAGGACCTGGGACCGCGTCTCGAGGACGCTGCGGGTGGCGCCCTGGAGCCAACGCTCGCCCCGACCGCGCAGCACCCCGCGGAGCACCCGCACGACGGCGCCGACCGAACGGCTGGCGGCTCGTTCGCTGCGCAGCGCCCCGAGGACGGTGGCCAGTGCTGCCAGCAGCAGCAGCGCGGCGACGGCTGCGGTGGTTCGCACGAGGTGGCCCGCGCCGTGGCCCGCGAGGACGAAGGCGGTGAGGGCGACGACGGGCAGGAGCAGCTTGGCGAGGACGTCCCAGATGTTCGTGACGATGGTGAAGGCGGCGAACGCGGTCTCGCGAAAACACCACGCCCGGACCATCGCCAGGTTGGTCGCCACGCCGAGCGCCCCTCCCATCGGCGCGACGTTCGAGACCGCGCTGCCCGTCAGGCTCAGGGTCAGCGCACGGCGTCGGCTGAGCCCGGGCAGGGCGCCGGTGAGGACGAAGGAGTGGGCGACGAGGCCACCCGCCCAGACCACGGCGAGGACGACGAGCTGAGGTGCCCCGACCGTGGCGAGCACGCCGCCGATCGTTGACCACCCGGCGCCGGCGAGGGTGGGGACGACCCACCAGAACATGGCGCCGGTGACGGCGACTGCGGCCACCACGCGGAGCGTGGCTCGCCCGGAGGGGGCGGCCCTGGGCGTCGGCGGCGCTGCCAGTGCTGCCATGGGCTCCCCTCGCTCGCCAGTACCCGCGGTGGCTACCGCGATCACCATGACGTCCCGACCCTGAGCCATTCCTGAGAGCCGCGTCGTCGAGTTCAACGGGAGGTCCCCTCCGGTGGCGTTCCTCAGGAATCGCTCAGACTCCGCCCCTGACACTGGTGGCCCGAACACCTGAGGAGTTCCCCCATGAGTCACCCGGCAGCCCTGCCGACGTCGGCCGGACGCAGGCCGCCAGTCCCCTCGGTCGCGTTCCGCGGCCGGTTCGTGGCGTATGCCGTGGCAGCCGCCTCCGCGGGGCTCGGCACCATGGTGCTCGCGGACGGGGCGGGGGAGCAGGGGGATCTCTCCGTCCACGATCCCGCCGTCACCGAGGCGGTGGTCAGCCATCGGACCCCGGTCCTCACTGTGCTGGCCCAGGTCGTGACCGCGGTCGGCAGCGAGGTCGCGATCGGGCTGCTGACCCTGATCGTCGTGACCTGGCTGGTGGTCCGGCGGCGAGACCGGGCGGCCGCGGCCGTCGTGGGCGGCGCCATGGTGGTCGGCGCTGCGCTGACCCTCGCGCTCAAGCACCTCGTGGGCCGGGCCCGCCCTCCGGCCTCGGTGATGCTGGGAGTCTTCGACTCCGGGTACTCCTTCCCCTCCGGGCACACCGCCTTCTCCACGGTGTTCTTCGGGCTCGTCGCCGGCCTGCTGCTTCGGGAGGCCCGGGGTGGGGCTCGACGCTGGCTCGTCGTGTCGGCGTGGGTCGCGGCCAGCGGCGCCATCGGGGCGACTCGGCTCTACCTCGGCTACCACTGGCTGACCGACGTGCTGGCCGGGTGGACCCTGGCAGTCTGCGTGCTGGCGGTGACTGCGGCGGCGGTCCTGGTGGTCGAGCGACGCCTCGAGGGCCGCGCTCAGCCCGGCCGCCAGCCCTACGCTGGAACCCCGCGGTCCGTCGACGGAAGGGCAGGGTTCGATGCGCGTCTTGCTCGTTGAGGACGAGCTGGCCCTGGCCGAGACGGTGCGGCGCGGCCTCACCAACGAGGGCTTCGTCGTCGACGTGGCGCACGGCGGCATCACCGGTCAGTGGATGGCGACCGAGAACCCCTATGACGTGATCGTGCTCGACATCATGCTGCCGGGGCGCAACGGCTATGACGTCCTGCGCAACATCCGCTCCCTGAAGATCTGGGCACCGACGCTCATGCTGACCGCCAAGGACGGCGAGTACGACCAGACCGACGCCTTCGAGCTCGGCGCCGACGACTACCTCACCAAGCCGTTCAGCTTCGTGGTCCTCGTGGCCCGATTGCGAGCGCTTGTGCGCCGTGGCGCCCCCGCCCGACCCGTCACGCTGACCGTGGGCGACCTCGAGCTGGACCCCACCAAGCGCACCGTATGCCGTGCCGGTCACCAGATCTCGTTGACGGCTCGCGAGTTCGCGGTGCTGCACTACCTGATGCGCCACCCCGAGGCTGTGCTGTCGAAGGCGGAGATCCTCGAGAACGTCTGGGACCCGGCGTTCGACGGCAGCGAGAACATCGTCGAGGTCTATGTGGGCTACCTGCGCAGGAAGATCGACTCGGCCTTCGGGGTGACCTCCGTCGAGACGGTGCGCGGCATGGGCTACCGGCTCATGCCGGTCACGACGACGGGCCCAGGTCCCGGGGCAGCCTGATCTCGAACCGGCACTGACCTGTCGCGGTGACGCCGGCCTGCACGCTGCCGCCGTGGGCCTCCACCACCGTGCGGACGATCGCGAGGCCGAGCCCGCTGCCACCGCGGTCGCGCTCCCGCGCCTCCTCGAGCCTGGAGAAGCGGTCGAACACCCGCTGCCGCTCGGTCTCCGGGATCGGTGGACCGTCGTTGTCCACGGTCACGACCACCTCGCTCCCGTCGACGTCCACGCCGAGGTGCACGCCTCCGGTCGTGTGCCGGGCGGCATTGTCGACGAGGTTGCGGATGGCCTGGCTGAGTCGCGCCGGGTCTCCCGTCACCCGGGCGGCCGCGATCGAGGCGGTGACCGGGAACTCCACCGTGGCGCGCAGCCGCCGCACCTCGACGTCGACCAGGTCGTCGACGTCGACCTCGCGCACGGACAGGGGGAGCCCGTCGTCGGCCTTCGCCAGCGTCAGCAGGTCGTCGACGAGCCGCTGCATGCGCAGCGCCTCGGACGCGATGACCTCGTCGCGGGTCGGGTCCGGCGTTGCGGCGCGGTTCGCGACGTCGATGGCGGCGATGATCGTGGTCAAGGGGCTCCGCAGCTCGTGCGACGCGTCGCTGACGAACTGTCGTGTCGTGGCGTCCGCCTGCTCCAGCCGGTCGAGCATGAGGTTCATCGTCTCCGCGAGCCGGGCTATCTCGTCCCCGGAGGGGGGGACGGTGAGGTGACCGCGACCGCGGACCCGGGTGATCCGCGCGACCTCGCTGCGGATCCGCTCGACCGGCTGCAGGGCCTGCCTCAGGATGCGCCAGATGAGGAACAGGAGCAGCACCAACATCGCGGTCGCCCCCACCGCCAGCAGGCCGGTCGCGATCTGCACCGTGTTGGTGGCGACGTCCAGCGGAGCGCCGACGACCACCACGAACTCGGCGCCGGCGGGATCCCGGACCCCCTGCGCCACGATGGCGTGCGGCTCACCGGTCTCCCCGGGTATGCCGGTGACCTGGTCGACCGAGACGCTGCCGGGAGCGGGGCGCAGCTTCGTGATCGGTGCCCGCTGGGCCACCTCGGACGAGGCCACGACGCCGCCGTGACGCTCGATGATCTGCAGGATCGAGCCCGAGCCGGGGATCTGCTGGAGGGCGGCCCCGGCCGGCGCCTCCCCGTCGCCCACGACCGCCGCCACCTGGGCCGCCTGGACCCGGGCGGCGTCCTGCGCCGAGCTGTAGAGGATGCGGTCCAGGGTCAGGGCGAACGCGGTCAGGCCCAGCACCAGCACCACGGTCGCGACCGCGGCGGCGACGACGAGCACCCGTCGATGCAGCGACCAGGACCGCCAGCGCTTCACGTCGGTCCCCCTTGGGCGTCTGCCGGGTGGAGACCGCGGCGGGTCGGATCGTGCGAACCGGACTCTACCTCCGAGGCCCCCTCCTCACCTGAAGAGGCGCTGAACACCAGGACCTCTGAACAGAAAATCCACCGTCTCGGGAACACCCGCGCCCCGCACGAAGTTGAGCCGAGTGAACGCAAGTTTGGCGCCTCGATTTGCCACGCGGCATACCGGCTCCTAACTTGAGTGCAGGCAACTCAACCCACGGACTCTCACAGAGCCCACCCAGACACACAGGAGATTCACCATGGCACGTGCGGTCGGCATCGACCTCGGTACCACCAACTCGGCCGTCGCCGTCCTCGAGGGCGGGGAGCCGACGATCATCGCCAACGCGGAGGGCGGTCGCACCACCCCGTCCGTCGTGGCGTTCTCCAAGGGAGGCGAGGTCCTGGTCGGCGAGATCGCCAAGCGCCAGGCCGTCACCAACGTCGACCGGACGATCCGTTCCGTCAAGCGCCACATCGGCCGCGACTGGGAGTCCCCGGAGATCGACGGCAAGACCTACACGGCGCAGGAGATCAGCGCCCGCATCCTCCAGAAGCTCAAGCGCGACGCCGAGTCCTACCTCGGCGAGGTCGTGACCGATGCGGTCATCACCGTTCCCGCGTACTTCGACGACCACGAGCGCCAGGCCACCAAGGAGGCCGGTGAGATCGCGGGCCTCAACGTCCTGCGCATCATCAACGAGCCCACCGCCGCGGCTCTCGCCTACGGCCTCGACAAGGGCAAGGAGGACGAGCTCATCCTCGTCTTCGACCTCGGTGGTGGCACCTTCGACGTGTCCCTCCTCGAGGTCGGCAAGGACCCCGACGACGGCTTCTCGACCATCCAGGTCCGCGCGACCAGCGGTGACAACCAACTCGGTGGCGACGACTGGGACGAGCGCATCGTCAACCACCTCCTCACCACCGTGAAGAACACCTCGGGTGTCGACCTGTCCAAGGACAAGATCGCCATGCAGCGGCTGCGTGACGCGGCGGAGCAGGCCAAGAAGGAGCTCTCCTCCTCGACCAGCACCAACGTGTCGATGCAGTACCTCTCGATGTCCGAGAACGGCCCGATCCACCTCGAGGAGACGATCAGCCGCGCCCAGTTCGAGCAGCTGACCAAGGACCTGCTCGACCGGACCCGTCAGCCGTTCCAGAACGTCATCAAGGACGCTGGCATCGCGCTGGCCGACATCGACCACGTGGTCCTCGTCGGTGGGTCGACCCGCATGCCCGCCGTGAGCACCCTCGTCAAGGAGCTCACCGGTGGCAAGGAGCCCAACAAGGGCGTCAACCCGGACGAGGTCGTCGCCGTGGGCGCGAGCCTCCAGGCCGGTGTCCTCAAGGGCGAGCGCAAGGACGTCCTGCTCATCGACGTCACGCCGCTGTCGCTCGGCATCGAGACCAAGGGTGGCCTGTTCACCAAGCTCATCGAGCGCAACACAGCGATCCCGACCAAGCGCTCCGAGGTGTTCTCGACCGCCGAGGACAACCAGCCGAGCGTGCTCATCCAGGTCTTCCAGGGCGAGCGTGAGATCGCCCAGCACAACAAGCAGCTCGGCACCTTCGAGCTGACCGGCATCGCCCCCGCCCCCCGTGGGGTGCCGCAGGTCGAGGTCACCTTCGACATCGACGCCAACGGCATCGTCAACGTGTCCGCCAAGGACCGGGGCACCGGCGTCGAGCAGAAGATCACGATCTCCGGCGGCTCGGCCCTCGCCAAGGAGGACATCGAGCGGATGATCAAGGAAGCCGAGGCCCACGCCGAGGAGGACAAGAAGCGTCGCGAGGAGACTGAGGCCCGCAACACAGCGGAGAACCTCGTCTACTCCACCGAGAAGTTCCTCGGTGACAACGCCGACAAGCTCCCGGCCGACGGTCGCGGCGACGTCGACACCGCGCTCGCGGACCTCAAGGAGGCCCTCAAGCCCGAGTCGGGCGCCACGCCCGAGGACATCTCGGCCAAGACGTCGAAGCTCTCCGAGGAGTCCCAGAAGCTCGGCACCGCGATGTATGCCGCGGCCGCCGAGTCCGAGCAGGCCGGCACCCCCGGTGACGGTGAGCCTTCGGGTGACGCCGGCTCCGCCGACGAGACTGCGTCCGACGACGACGTCGTGGACGCCGAGGTCGTCGAGGACGACGAGACCGATGGGGACAAGAAGTGACCGAGCAGCACCAGCCTGCTGACGGTGCCGAGGAGGTGGTGGGCGCCGACGAGTCGGTCGAGCCCATCACCGCCGAGGCGGCCGCCCTCCAGGGCGACATCCTCGACGAGAGCGATGCCGGCGAGGGCGGATCCGAGCGCGCGCCCGCCGACTCGACCCGCAACCTGGGCGCCCCAGAGGGTGCTCAGGATGCGGACCTCCACCCGGACACGTTCCTGGCGGCGGAACGCCTGAGCGACCTCCAGCGGCTGCAGGCCGAGTACGTCAACTACAAGCGTCGCGTCGACCGCGACCGGGCCGTCGTGCAGGAGCGCGCCGCCCAGTCGGTGATCGAGGCGCTGCTGCCGGTGCTCGACGACATCCACGCGGCTCGGGAGCACGGTGACCTCACCGAGGGGCCGTTCTCCGCCATCGCCGACAAGCTCGAGTCCACGCTCACCAAGTTCGGGCTGCAGCGCTACGGCGCGATCGGCGAGGAGTTCGACCCCAACCTGCACGAGGCGCTCATGCACACCGCCTGGCCGCAGGACGGCTCCGTGGAGCCGACCGGGTCGACCACCGTCGTGCAGGTCCTGCAGCCCGGCTACCGTGCCGGCGAGCAGATCCTGCGTGCGGCGCGCGTCGCCGTGGCCGATCCTGAGTAGGCACTGGATCATTCAGGGCAGGACCGGCATGACCGCAGGTTTCTCACCCCCTCGGAACGAAGCCTGCCTGACCCAGCAGAGAGGAGGGCGCCGACATGGCTAGCCAGGACTGGTTCGAGAAGGACTTCTACGCGATCCTCGGTGTCCCCAAGGATGCTGACGACGCAGCCATCAAGAAGGCCTACCGCAAGCTCGCCCGCAAGCACCACCCTGACCAGAACGCGGGGGACGCGGCGGCCGAGCAGCGCTTCAAGGACATCGGCGAGGCCAACTCGGTCCTGTCGGACGCCGAGAAGCGCCGCGAGTACGACGCCATCCGGCAGATGGCACACGGTGGCGCCCGGTTCACCGCGGGCGGTCCGGGCGGCGGCGCCGGGGGCTTCGACGACGTGTTCTCGGCGATGTTCGGGGGTGGTGGCGGCGCCGGTCGTGGCGGTGGCAGCAGGGTGCGCTACTCCACTGGCGGCGGTGGCGCTGAGCCGAACCTCGAGGACCTGCTCGGGGGGATGTTCGGGGCAGGTGCCGGCCCGGCATACGGAGGGGCTGGGTTCCGTGCGCCGCAGGGACCACGCAAGGGTGCGGACCTCACTGCTCGCACGAGCCTGTCCTTCCGCGATGCGGTCGAGGGTGCGACGGTCACGCTGAGCACCAACGGAGCCGGCCAGATCACCACCCGAATCCCCGCTGGGGTCAAGGACGGTCAGAAGATCCGACTGCGAGGCAAGGGCCAGCCGGGGGAGAGGGGAGCAACACCGGGCGACCTCATCCTCACCATCACGGTCGAGAAGCACCCCGTGTTCGGCCGCGACGGGGACAACCTCACGATCGAGCTGCCGGTGACCTTTGCCGAGGCGACCCTCGGGGCCACCGTCTCGGTGCCGACCCTCGACGGGTCGGCCGTCAAGGTGCGGGTGGCTCCTGGCACCCCCAGTGGCCGGGTGCTGCGCCTGAAGGGTCGTGGCGTGCCCCTGAAGGACAAGCCCGGCGACCTGATGGCCCGCGTCACCGTGGTGGTGCCGCAACGACTGTCGGACGAGGCGAAGGCCGCCGTCGAGACGCTGCAGTCGCTGGATGAGGGCTTCGACCCCCGGGCCGAGCTGTTCGCCAACGCGAGGGCGTGACCTGCGATGACTGAGGCGCGATGACTGAGGTGCGCGGGTTCTCTCCCGACGACGATGCCCCCATCTTCGTCATCTCCGTCGCGGCCACGCTGGCCGGCATGCACGCCCAGACGCTGCGCCAGTACGACCGGCTCGGGCTGGTCAGTCCGTCACGGACCCGCGGCGGCGGCCGTCGCTACTCCGGCCGTGACGTCGCCATGCTCCGAGAGGTGCAGCGGCTGTCGCAGGAAGAGGGCGTGAGCCTCGCCGGCATCCAGCGGATCCTCGAGCTCGAGAACCAGGTGGCGGCGTTGCGCGGCCGGGTGCTCGAGCTCTCGGACGAGCTCGAGCGTGCGCGCCTGTCGGCGGGGCTCCGCCCGGCCTCGAGGGTCTTCGCGGTCGGCCCCACCGGTGACGTCATCGCGGTTCGTGCCGGCCAGCGCCCCCGCCTGCAACGATCGCAGGCGCTGGTCGTCTGGCGCGCCTCGTCACACTGACGACGTCCCTGGGCGAGAGCCCTCACCCTGGGGTGGGGGGTCAGGGCTGAGGGTGAGGGCTCTCGCGGCTCACTGGGGAGGACTCGCCGTCCCCTGTGGTCGCCCGAAGGCGTGGATCCAGCCGGCTCCGGACAGGTCTGCTATGCCGACACCGTCTCCGACGCCGCCTCCGACACCGACTCCGACACCGCCGCCGCGTCGCGCAGCGGTGCGGTGGCCAGCAGTGCCCGGAAGTCGTCGATCTGCAGCTCGCGCAGGAGTGCCGCATAGAACTCCGGACTGACTCGCAGCTTGCTGCCGTTCTCGAGGTGCCTGATGTAGGACCTGTCGACCTCAAGGGCCGCCGCGAGATCCGCCACGCCACGGCCCCGTGCCTGGCGAATGACGCGGAGTGCGTAGCCGTGCACCTCGATCACGCGGTTCGGCGTCATTTCCCTAGACATGACCATGAAGATAGTTATATACGGTCATTCAAGCAAGAGTACAATCCAAGAATCCACAGGAAGGTGGTCCGAGGCTGAAGACGGAGGGACGTCTTGGGTGACTGAGCAGGACCAGCAGTGACTGGAGGTGACTGGAGGTGACTGGAGATGACTGGCAAGATGTCGGTCATGAACCCGCAGCAGCTCGAACAGCTCGGACACCGCGTCGAGCGCGCCCGGCTTGCCCGTGGTTGGAGCAAGGAGCAGGCGGCGCGGGAGGCCAGGATCTCCTCGATCACGTGGAAGCGCGTCGAGGACGGACTCGGGGTCCAGGACGTCAAGCGCGCCCAGGTTCTCGACGTGCTCGGGCTCGACGACCGCGGCGAGCCTGTCGGTGCGACGACGCACAATGAGGGCTTCGTGACCGCTCCCGGTCCGCGAGTCCGGCCAGGGGTCGGCGACGAGGAGGTCCTCGCGCTGATCGACGACGTGAGGAGCAGGCTTGACGCCCTCGAGCGACGCATCCGGGGTTCCTGACCCCTGGAAACTGCTGCGCGAGATGCGTGACGTCGTCATGCTGCGGCAGCCCATCGCCGAGCCCGCCCGCTACTACCACGGCCGTCGCGCGATCGTGCTCCGCTCCGGGCGCAGCCTCGAGGAGGAGCGGCGGTCCCTCTGGCACGAGCTCGTCCATGCCGAGCGCGGTGACACCGAGTGCACCGGCTGGGCGGCGTCGGCCATCGAGCGCCGAGTCGAGCGTGAGGCCGCACGCCGGGCCATGCCCTTGGGCGTCATGGAGCGCCGCCTCGCCGTCGCCAGCGACTGGGACGACTTCGTCTGGCACATGAAGGTGCCGGATGCCTGGGTCCGGTTCCGGCTCGCCCAGACCCGGCCGGCCGAACGGGCCCGACTGGAGCGGGCCTGCCGGTGGTCCGACTGGGCGGCCTCCGCCTAGGGGCGATATCCCCGCGCGCCCAGAGAGCGGCGACGGTGGACCTCCCGCCACGACGGGCGGGTGACCACGCGGCATACTCCTGTCTGTGAGTGAACACCTGCTGGTCTTCCCCGACCGTGAGACCGCCGACGACGTGGCTGCCGAGCTGGCCCACGAAGGCTTCTCGGAAGTCCGGGTCGTGAGGGAAGCCCTTGCGGGAGAGGACGACTCCGAGGACCACGAGTGGGCGGTCCACGTCGTCGAGGAGATGGTCGCCGACGAGTCGGGGCCGGTCGAGTCGGGACTTCGCGACCGGTTCAGCGCCCTCGCCGAGGAGCACGGCGGCTGGTACGACCCGGAGCCCCCGACCGACTCCTGAGGCCACCGCGGACGGACCCGTCAGGTCGCTCGTTCCAGGGGCACGAGCTCGAGGAAGTCCCGTACGTCGAGCAGCCCGAGGGCGGCGCGTTCGACGGGCCGGATGCCGTGCCGCTCGGGGTCCCGGTAGACCCGGGGCTGCCCGCAGGGGACCAGCCTGCCGCGGGTCTGGATCGTGCAGCCGCCGGCCGCCACCACGTTGCGCACCCAGTCGGTGCGCGGGCCGTAGACGAGCGCGACGACAAAGCGGTCGCCGACCGTGAACAGGTTCACCGGGGTCTGGTACTTCCGCCCAGACCGTCGTCCCCGGTGGTGGACGACGGCGAAGCCCGGCAGGTGCCGCGCCACGGGAGTGCTGAGCCGGTTGAACCCGACGCGGTTCCACCGCCCGACTGCGAGGGGGATGGGCACACCCCCACGGTATGCCGTGAGCTCGGCTCCCGCACCGCGCTCACCTCCCATCGCAGAGTTGAGCGGAATAGACTCAACTTTGACCCGGTTGTCGATGGTGAACCCGTCGCCGATCACAGATGGTGGACCCATCGCCGAACACAGGAGAACATCCACGCATGGACCTCAAGCCGACCGCGAAGGTGGCCGAGGCGCTCGCTCTCGCGCAACGTGAGGCGCAGAGCGCCGGCAACCCCGAGATCACGCCGGCGCACTTGGCGCTGGCCCTCGCCGAGCAGCCGGACACGACCACCGGTGCCCTGTTGACGGCGGCGGGCACCAGCGCCACGGCTGTGGCGACCGCGGCCCGCGCGACCCTGGCCGCCCTGCCGCGCACCTCGGGCAGCGCAGTCGCGACTCCCGGGTTCGGGCAGGCGGCGCTGCAGGTGCTGCAGCACGGCCAGACGGTCATGCAGGCCATGGGCGACACCTTCCTGTCGACCGACGTGCTGCTGCTGGCCCTCGCCGAGAAGGGCGCCATCAAGGCCGATGCCAAGGCTTTGGAGCAGCACATCCCCACCCTGCGGGGTGGTCACAAGGTGACGTCCGAGAACCCCGAAGCCGGCGGCGAGGCGCTCGCGAAGTACGGCACCGACCTCACCCAGGAGGCCCGGGACGGCAGGCTCGATCCGGTGATCGGGCGCGATTCGGAGATCCGCCGAGTCGTCCAGGTGCTCTCGCGACGCACCAAGAACAACCCCGTCCTCATCGGCGAGCCGGGTGTGGGCAAGACCGCGGTCGTCGAGGGGCTGGCCCAGCGGATCGTCGACGGCGATGTCCCGGAGTCGTTGCGCGACAAGCGGTTGATCAGCCTCGACCTCGGCGCCATGGTCGCGGGGGCGAAGTACCGGGGCGAGTTCGAGGAGCGGCTCAAGGCAGTGCTCGAGGAGATCCGCGAGAGCAACGGGCAGGTCGTCACGTTCATCGACGAGCTGCACACCGTCGTCGGGGCCGGCGCGACGGGCGAGGGCGCCATGGACGCGGGCAACATGCTCAAGCCGTTGCTCGCCCGCGGTGAGCTGCGCCTCGTCGGCGCCACGACGCTCGACGAGTACCGCCAGCACATCGAGAAGGACGCTGCCCTTGAGCGCCGCTTCCAGCAGGTGTTCGTCGGCGAGCCGTCGGTCGAGGACACGATCGCGATCCTGCGTGGGCTCAAGGAGCGGTACGAGGCGCACCACAAGGTGGAGATCGAGGACGCGGCCCTCGTCGCGGCCGCGTCACTGTCGGACCGCTACATCAGCGGGCGCCAGCTGCCGGACAAGGCCATCGACCTCGTCGACGAGGCGGCCTCCCGACTGCGGATGGAGATCGACTCCAGTCCCGTCGAGATCGACGAGCTCCGCCGCTCGGTCGACCGGCTCAAGATGGAGGAGCTGCACCTCGAGCGCGAGACCGACGACGCCTCCGTCGAACGGTTGGCCCGGCTCCGCGAGGACCTGGCCAACAGGTCCGAGGAGCTGGCCGCGCTCAACGCCCGGTGGGAGTCGGAGAAGTCCGGGCTCAACCGGGTGGGCAACCTCAAGACCCAGATCGACGAGGCGCGCACCAGGCTCGAGAAGGCCCGCCGCGAGTACGACTTCGAGACCGCCAGCCGGATCGAGTTCGGGGAGATCCCCGAGCTCGAGAAGGCCCTGGCCGTCGCGAACGAGGACGAGGTCGCGTCCGGCCGCGCCAGCGCCGACCTCATGGTCAAGGAACGCGTCGGCGCCGACGACATCGCCGAGGTGATCTCGGCCTGGACCGGCATCCCCGCCGGGCGACTGCTGCAGGGCGAGACCGAGAAGCTGTTGTCGATGGAGTCGATCATCGGTTCGCGGCTCATCGGGCAGGCCGCCGCCGTCGAAGCCGTCAGTGACGCGGTGCGGCGATCCCGTGCCGGCCTCGCCGACCCGAACCGGCCCACCGGTTCCTTCCTCTTCCTGGGACCGACCGGGGTCGGCAAGACCGAGCTCGCAAAGTCGCTGGCGGACTTCCTGTTCGACGACGAGCGGGCCATGGTCCGAATCGACATGAGCGAGTACTCCGAACGACACGCCGTCGCCCGTCTCATCGGCGCGCCCCCCGGCTACGTCGGCTACGAGGAGGGCGGCCAGCTCACCGAGGCGGTCCGCCGCCGCCCCTACTCCGTGGTGCTGCTCGACGAGGTGGAGAAGGCGCACCCCGAGACGTTCGACATCCTGCTCCAGGTCCTCGACGACGGGCGGCTCACCGACGGCCAGGGACGCACCGTGGACTTCCGCAACGTCATCCTCGTGATGACCAGCAACCTCGGCAGCCAGTTCCTCGTCGACCCCAACCTGGCCGACGAGGCCAAGCGCGAGGCCGTCATGGGGATCGTCCGGGCCAGCTTCAAGCCCGAGTTCCTCAACCGGCTCGACGAAGTGGTCATCTTCGACCCGCTCACCTCCGCCGAGCTCGGCCACATCGTCGAGCTCCAGGTCCGCGAGCTGGCCACCCGCCTGGTCGACCGCCGGATCACCCTCGAGGTCACCGACGCCGCACGCGAGTGGCTGGCGATCACCGGCTACGACCCGGCCTACGGCGCCCGACCGTTGCGCCGGCTCGTGCAGAAGGAGATCGGCGACCGCCTCGCCAAGGCCGTTCTGGGTGGCCAGGTCCGCGACGGCGACACGGTGACCGTCGACCTCGACGAGGCAGCGGACACCCTCACCCTGCGCTGATGGGGCGCACGGCGTAGGGCATGACGCCCGTCTCGGTCGTGGAGAAGGAGCGGACGCGAAGGTCCGGGCCGCTCACCCGGTCGGCCTCGACGACCTGGCCGTCGCCGACGTAGAGCGCGACATGGTGGATGGCGGACGCGGCCTTGCTGGAGTCGGACCAGAACACCATGTCCCCGGGGCGCAGCTGCGAGATCGGGACTCGGGGTCCGTCGGCGTACTGGCTGCGTGAGGTGCTCGACACCCTGAGGCCGGCGCCCTCGAAGAAGGCGTACTCCATCAGGCCGGAGCAGTCGAAGCCGACGGTATTGCGGTCGTCGATGCCACTCGGGCTGCAGCAGATTCCCCGGGTGGGGCCGGTGTAGTTGCCGCCGCCCCACGAGTACGGGTACCTGCCCGTCATCGACTTCGCCGCGGCGATGGTGGCCTTGGCCGCGGCGCTGGGGTTGGTGGGTTGGGTCGGGGTCGTCGTGCCGGGGCAGAGGGGCGCGACGAGGCCGTCTGACCCTGTCCTGAGGTAGGCGTCGCTGACGTAGCCGCCGCTCTTGATCCTGTCCCAGATCCTCGTCGTCGCATAGGTGCCGGTGACCTGCTGCCCGTAGGTCTGGCAGACGATGGTGACCGTGGCGCCATCGGCCCGCTTGCCGACGGCGGCGGACTGGGAGGTCGGCTCCGCTCGCACGGTGAGGGCAGGCCCCGGGCTGCCGATGGTGTTCACGGTGCCGGTCGCGGTTGCCGCGCTGGCGGCGACCGCGCCGACCAGCGGCACTGCGACCAGGGCCGCGGTCGCCACAGCAGTGGCGATCCTGCGTCGGCGGGTGCTGAGCAGCTGCATGAGAGTCCCCCTCGGTATGCCGGCCGGTGCCGGTTCGCCCGAACGCTAGGGCTGCGTGCCGCGTTGCGACCATGGGGAGCGGTCCCCTCCGACTACCGTGGGTGCCATGCGCCTCAAGGGAATCGCCATCGCCGCCATTGCGGTACTGACCCTCGTGGGGTGCTCGTCCAACGACAAGGCCCCGGCCAAGGAGGGCACCCCGGCCGAGCAGCTCGCCGCGGCGCGCACGAACCTCGAGAAGAGCCCGGCGGTGACCTTCACCCTCGAGGCGACCGACCTGCCCAGCAAGGCGGTCGGGGTGTCCGCTGCCAAGGGCACGGGACTGTTCACCCCGCCGTCGTTCCAGGGCACCCTCAACGCCACGATCGCCGGAGTGACGGGGACCGTCGACGTGATCGCCGTGGAGCAGGACGTCTTCATGAAGTTCTTCACCCCCGGCTACAACAAGATCGACCCGGCGACCTATGGGGCGCCCAACCCGGCGCAGCTGTTCAACAAGCAGACCGGGATCACCGCCCTGATCGGCAAGACCCAGTCCCTCGCCAAGGGCGACAAGGTGCGCGACGGCTCGGACGTGCTCGCGTCCTTCACGGGCAAGCTCCCGGGTGCCGCCGTGGCGGACCTGCTCGTCATCGGGGACCGCTCCGCGACGTTCGACGTGACCTACGGCGTCACCCAGAGCGGGCAGGAGCTGCGCACGGTCGTCCTCAAGGGACCGTTCTATCCCGGGGCCACCTCGACCTACTCCCTGCGCCTCAAGAGCCTGCCCCAGCCCGTTGCGATCACCCGCCCCTAGGGCGCTGCTCGCCACGGCGTCCGTGGCGGTGGCGCTGGCCGCGGCGGACACCTATGTCGTCGTCCTGGCCCTGACGGACATGATGACCGGCGTCGGTCTCGGCATCGACGCCCTGCAGAAGGCCACGCCGATCATCTCCGGCTTCCTGCTCGGCTACATAGCCGTCCTGCCCCTCATCGGCCGCCTTGCGGATCTCATTGCCAGACAACGGATCCTGGTCGCGTGCCTGATGATCTTCGTGATCGGGTCGGCGATCACGGCGCTCGCGGTCGAACTGCCAGTCCTGGTGACCGGGCGGGTGCTCCAGGGGATCGGTGGCGGTGGTCTGGTGCCCGCCACCCTCGCCATCGTGGCCGACCTCTGGCCAGCCGATCGGCGGGGCACCCCCTTGGGCGTGGTCGGGGCGGTGCAGGAGGTGGGCAGCGTCCTCGGGCCCGTCTTCGGCGCCGCGGTCCTCGCCATCTCCGGCTGGCGGATGATCTTCTGGCTCAACGTGATCGCCGGCCTCGTCCTGGCTGGTGCGGTGCTGGTCGTCGGGGGCGAGAAGCCGCGGCGACCACGCGGCCTACCCCTCGTGCTCGGCGCCTCGGCGCTGGTGGTGGGTGGGTTGGCGCTTGCCGCACCGTCGCGGCTGGCAGCCGACGTGACGCTGGGGGTGCCGTTCGTGCCCTTCGGCGACTCGACGTCGCGGGTCCTGACCCCGATCGGGGTGGTCGCCCTGACCCTCGTGCTGACCCTCGTCGCGGTGACGGCGCCCCGGTGGTGGGCGCTGCTGCGTCGCGTGGACCTGCCCGGTGCGTTGTTCCTCGGGCTGGCCCTCGGCAGCGTGGTGCTCACCTTTGCCGCCAGCGATCCCGAGCGCGAGGTGGTCGGGCCGCTGGGCTTCGCGCTGCTGCCGGTCGGGGCGCTCGCCCTGGGGCTCTACCTGTGGCGGCACCACACCGTCGCCGAGCCGCTCGTGGCTCGCGGCGTCGTGCGGGGTCGCGCGCGGACCTCCCTGGTCGTGAGCCTCTTGGTCGGCGCGGCGCTCGTGGCAGTCATCGTCGACGTCCCGGTGCTCGCACGGCTGACCCTGACCGACTCGCAGACGGTCGCGGCGTTCGTGCTGGTGCGGTTCCTGCTCGCTGTGCCGGTGGGGGCGCTGCTCGGGGGGTGGTCACTGCGCAGGTTCGGTGACGGGGCGGTGAGTGGGGCGGGTCTGATGGTGGCGACCGTCGGCCTGTTCGCCATGAGCCGGTGGGGGCAGGGCTCGCTCGACGGGCCGCTGGCCACGGTCGTCCTCGTGGCCGTGGGCCTCGGGATCGGGCTGGCGCTCGCACCGGTCAACAACGCGGCTCTCGCCGACGCCCCGGCCGACGCGCACGGCGTGGCCTCCGCCCTGGTCGTCGTGGCCCGGATGGTCGGGATGGTCGTCGGACTGGCCCTGCTGACCGCCATCGGCCTGCACCGCTACTACGACACGGTGGCGGCGCTGCCCGACCAGACCGACACCAAGGCGCTGCTCGCGGCCGGCCTCGTGCAGGTGCAGACGGTGTTCCTGGGTGCGGCGATCGCGGCGCTCCTGGGCGCGCTCGCCTCGGTGGGCCTCGGCCTGCGCCGGAACCAGGAACCCGCGGGCCGCATCCAACCTTGGTGAACCCTTCTCGTGCGCTGGTCCTCGCCCGCGTGGTCCGCGTGGTCGGCTTGGTCCTGACGACCGCCGCATGCGTCCCGCCGCCGAAGGCGTGCACGGAGATCGGGGCCACGAACGGTGTTCGCGTCACCGTCGTCGGCTTTCCCAGGGCGTTCGATGCCCAGGCCGTCGCGGACGACATCAGCGTGCGGGCCTGCGTAGGGGCCATCTGCGGGACGGGTGCCTTCAGGGGCGCCGAGGAGGATTCCGCGTGGGTCGACCTGCCCGCCATCGAGTCCACCGACCCCGTCGACGTGACCGTGACCGCGCGTGACAGTGCGGGCGCGGTGTTCGTCCCGGCCACCACCGTCCGCGTCGTCCCGCGCAAGGTCCAGCCCAACGGAGCAGGGTGCGAGCCCACGGCCTTTCAGGCGCAGGTCACGGTCACGCCACCGGCGAGAGCAGCATTCTGAACGCGTCGACGACCTCGTCAGTGGCTTCGTACACCAGCATGTGACCGCGGCCGGGCAGGATCCGCAGCTCGGCGTGGGGGATCAGCTCGGCGAGCCGCCGACCGTGCCGGGGCGGCGTGAGCCTGTCGCGGTCCCCGACGAGCACGACGGTGGGTATGCCGCCCAGCTGGCCCAGTGCCTCGCTCTCGTCGTGCTCGCCGAGGGCGCCGAAGAACCGACCCATGGTCGGCAGCGACGTGCCCGCCGCCATGTCGCGGGTCAGCTGCACGTGCGACGGGTCGGCATCGGCCCCGAACAGCAGTCGTCGCTGGCCGCGGGTGGTGACGAACCGCCCTGCCGGGATCCCCGGCATCCGCGACGCGAGGGCCATCAGGCGCGCCTCGAGCGTCGAGAGGCGGTTCTGCAGGTCGCCCGCGCTGGTCGCCACGAGCACCGCGCCGGCAACCCGGGAGCGAAACTCGTCGGGGTGCAGGCCCGCGTAGGCCATCAGCGTCATGCCGCCCATCGAATGACCGCCGAGGATGACCTGCCCCCGCGGCGCCACCACGTCGAGCACGACAGCCAGGTCGTCACCGAGCATCCGCACCGTCGGCTGCCCGCGCAACGGGCTGGAGCCGCCGTGCCCGCGCTGGTCGTAGGTCACGACCCGCACCCCGGCCTCGACGAGCTGCTCGGCAACCGGGAGCCACGATGCGCGGGTGAGCGTCCAGCCGTGTGCCAGGACGACGGTGGGGACGTCACCCGGGGCCCCGGACCCGCCCTGGGGAGCCGGCCCCGCGGCATACTCCTGCACCTGGAGCAGGGCTCCGTCGGGGGCGGCGACGGTGAAGGTGCGGGAGTTCATCCGCTCAGTCGTCCAGCTGCACGACGACGGGAGCATGGTCCGACGCGCCCTTGCCCTTGCGTTCCTCGCGGTCGATCACCGCGCCGGCCACCCGGGCCGCGAACGCCGGGGTCCCGAGGATGAAGTCGATCCGCATGCCGCGTCGTTTCTGGAAGCTCAGCATCTTGTAGTCCCAGTAGGTGAAGGTGCCGGGCTCGGGGGTGTGCGGTCGCACGACGTCGACGAACCCGGCGTCGAGCACCGCCTGGAAGGCCGCCCGCTCACCGGGGGAGACGTGGCTCTTGTCGAGGTAGTACTCCATCGACCAGACGTCCTCGTCGTGCGGCGCGATGTTCCAGTCGCCCATGAGCGCTGCGGTCTCGCCGGCCTCGACCGACGTCCTGGCCTGGTCGCGCAGCCGGGCCAGCCAGTCGAGCTTGTAGACCATGTGGGGGTCCTCGAGGTGGCGCCCGTTGGGGACGTAGACCGAGGTGACCTTGACGCCCCCACAGGTGGCCGTGAGGGCGCGCGCCTCGACCACGGGCGGATCGCCCCACGCGGGGGCGTGCGGGAAGGACGGGGTGACGTCCTCGATCCCGACCCGGGACACGATGGCGACGCCGTTCCAGTGGTTCAGTCCGTGGTGGGCCACCTCGTAGCCGAGGGCCTTCAGCGGGTCGAACGGGAACTGGGCGTCGGTCGCCTTGGTCTCCTGGATGGCGAGCACGTCGACGTCGCTGCGCTCCAGCCAGGCCTCGACACGGTCGATGCGGGAGCGGATCGAGTTGACGTTCCAGGTGGCGATGCGCACGCAGGCAACCCTATGCGGACCCGCCTAGAGTGGCAGACATGAGCACTGCCCTCGTCACCGGCGCCACCGCCGGCATCGGCCTGTCCTTCGCCCACGTCCTCGCGGAGCGGGGACACGACGTCGTGCTCGTGGCCCGCGACCGCGCGCGGCTGGAGAACGTCTCCGACGAGCTGCGGGCGAAGTACTCCGTCGGCACCGAGATCCTCGTCGCCGACCTGTCCGACCGGGCCGAGACCGGCAAGGTCGCCGAGCGCCTGGCCGACCTCGCCCGCCCCGTCGACCTGCTGGTCAACAACGCGGGCTACTCGCTCAAGGGCTCGTTCCTGCGCCACGACATCACGCAGGAGGAGGCCAACTTCGACGTCCTGTGCCGCGCGGTCCTCGTCCTGTCGCACGCGGCGGGCAACGCGATGCGCAGCCGCGGCCACGGCGCCGTCATCAACGTCTCGTCGGTCGCCTCCTTCATCACCGCAGGCACCTACTCGGCCAACAAGTCCTACGTCACCGTCTTCACCGAGGGTCTGGCCGCGGAGCTGCGCGGCAGCGGCGTGACGGCGACCGCCCTCTGCCCCGGTTTCACGCACACCGAGTTCCACCAGCGGGCCCAGGTCGACATGTCGAGCATCCCCGACTTCATGTGGCTCGAGTCCGACCGGCTGGTGCGCGACTGCCTCGACGACGTCGCCAAGGGTCGCGTCGTGTCGGTGCCGTCGGCGCAGTACAAGGCGATCGTCGCAGCCCTGCGCGTCGTGCCCCGCTCGCTGGTGCGCCGACGCGCCCGCGGCGTCCACCGTCCCGCCGAATGACCCGAACCCCCGAAAGCCCAGCTTTCGGGCTTCCGGCACCCTTGGAACGCCGAGAGCTGGGATCTCGGTATGCCGCGTGAGCCAGCCACGTGAGCCAGCCACGCGGCATACCTCAGCTTTGGCCTCGGTAGGCTGGCGAACCGTGACCGACACTGCCGCCGCCCGCGCCCGCCTGCTCGAGATCGTCAAGGACAAGGCCATCGTCCACGGCCGGGTGACGCTGTCGTCCGGCAAGGAGGCCGACTACTACGTCGACCTGCGCCGCATCACCCTGGACGGCGAGGCCGCACCGCTGGTCGGGATCGTCATGCGCGACCTCGTCAAGGACCTCGAGTTCGACGCGGTCGGCGGGCTGACGCTCGGAGCCGACCCGGTCGCCACCTCGATCCTGCACGCCAGCGCTGCCGCCGGTGACCGCAAGGACGCGTTCGTGGTGCGCAAGTCGGGCAAGGCCCACGGGCTGCAGCAGCGCATCGAGGGGCCCTCGATCGAGGGCCGCCGCGTCGTCATCGTGGAGGACACGACGACCACCGGCAACTCACCGATCGACGCCGTGGACGCCGCCCGCGAGGCCGGGGCGGAGGTCGTGGCGATCGCGACGATCGCCGACCGCGCGACGGGCGCCGGCCAGAGGTTCGCGGACGCCGGGCTCGAGTACCGCTTCGTCTACGGCCTCGACGAACTCGGTCTGGCCTAGGCTGCACTTCAGAAGCTGCACCGCTGTAGGCGAGACGCCGCACAGGACGACGCCGCCAAGACAAGGGGATTGCTCATGTGGGTCTGGATCATCATCGCGGTCGTGCTCGTGCTGCTCGTGCTGTGGGCGGTCGGTGTCTACAACGGGCTGATCAAGCTGCGCAACCTCGTGCAGGAGGCGTGGCGCCAGATCGACGTCGAGCTCAAGCGCCGGCACGACCTCATCGGCAACCTCGTGGAGACCGTCAAGGGCTATGCCGCCCACGAGCGCGGCACGCTCGAGGACGTCATGAAGGCCCGGTCCGCCGCGATGGCCGGTGGACAGAGCCCCGCGCAGCAGGCCCAGAGCGAGGGCATGCTGAGCCAGGCCCTCGGTCGGCTCATCGCCGTGGCCGAGGCCTACCCCGACCTCAAGGCCAACCAGAACTTCCTGGCGCTGCAGCAGGAGCTGACCTCCACCGAGGACCGCATCGCCGCGGCCCGGCGCTACTACAACGCCAACGTGCGTGAGCTCAACACCAAGGTCGAGACCGTTCCCTCCAACATCGTCGCCGGCCTGTTCAACATCGGTCGCGCCGAGTACTTCGAGGTCGAGGGCGAGGAGCGCGACCCCGTGAAGGTCGACTTCGGCCAGCGCGACGCCACCATCCCCCCGCCCAGCGGGTATGCCGGGGGCACGCCAGCGGGCGCACAGGCCTCGCCGCCGCCCGCCGCGCCCACGCAGGACACCCCGCCCACCCAGCCCTGAACGCCCGAGATCCCAGCTCTCGGCCTTCCGCACCTGCGGGAACCCAGAGAGCTGGGATCTCGGCGTGGGCGCGGGGGTCCACCGGTCGGTTGACGGGGAATCAACCGGGTGGGGCTGACGCAGGCCCCGGTGGGCACGACAGGCTGTAGCCATGTCAGCACCAGAGGCACCCATCCGCGTCACCGGCCTGCGCAAGACCTACGGAGCTCGCGAGGCCGTGGACGGCATCGACCTGCAGATCGAGCGGGGCGAGGTGTTCGCGCTGCTCGGGCCGAACGGCGCGGGCAAGACGACGACCGTCGAGATCCTCGAGGGCTTCCGCAAGCGGGACGGTGGCACCGTCAGCGTCCTCGGCGAGGACCCCCAGACGGCCGGCCTTGCCTGGCGCAACCGCCTCGGTGTCGTGCTGCAGTCGTCCACCGGGCTGGACCTCATCACCCCCCGTGAGGCCCTCGCCAGCACGGCCAAGGTCTATCGCACCCCGCGCGACGTCGACGAGGTCCTGGCCGCGGTCGGGCTCGTCGACAAGGCGGACGACCGGGTCGGCAAGCTCAGTGGCGGCCAGCGTCGCCGGCTCGACGTCGGTCTGGGCATCGTCGGCACCCCCGAGCTGCTGTTCCTCGACGAACCCACCACCGGCTTCGACCCCCAGGCTCGACGCGACTTCTGGGAGCTGATCGGGTCACTCGCCGACGGCGGGACGACGATCCTGCTGACGACCCACTACCTCGACGAGGCCGAGCAGCTGGCTGACCGCGTGGGCGTCATCGCCGCCGGCCGGATGCTCGCCCTCGACACCCCGGCCAACCTCGGCGGCCGGGCCTCGTCCGAAGCCACGGTGACGTGGGAGGACGACGCGGGCACGCGGCATACCGAAAAAACAAGCAGGCCAACGCAGTTCGTCGCCTCGCTGGCCGCCCGCGTCGGTGGCGAGGTGCCCGGGCTGACGGTGACCCGACCGTCCCTGGAGGACACCTACCTGTCGCTGATCGCACCGCACCTCGATGCCGTCGGCGCCGCTGCGCCCGAGCTGGAGGTCGTGCTGTGAACACCCTTGCCATCGGTGGGGACCGCACGATCCTCGAGCTGAAGATGTACTTCCGTGAGAAGGAGGCGGTGTTCTTCTCCTTCGTCTTCCCGATCATGATGCTCAGCATGTTCTCGGTGATCTTCAGTGAGGAATTCGGCGAGGGGAACACCGCCGGCGTCAACGCGGCGCGGTTCTTCCTCCCCGGGATGGTCGCGGCGGGCGTGATGCTGACCAGCTTCCAGACGATGGCCCTGTCCGTCGCGGTGGAGCGGGACGACGGCACCCTCAAGCGGCTGCGCTCCACCCCGATGCCGCCGGTCGCGTACTTCCTCGGCAAGATCGGCCTGGTCGCCATCACCAGCCTCGCGCAGTTCGCGTTGCTGATCGCGGTGGCCAAGGTCGGGTTCGGCGTGCAGCTGCCGGGCGAGGCGGCTCGCTGGGCGACCTTCATCTGGGTGTTCCTGCTGGGCGTCGCCTCGGGCACGGTGCTCGGGATCGCCTTCTCCTCCTTGGCTTCCTCGTCGCGCTCCGTCGGCGCCATCGTCATCGCCCCTACTCTCATCCTGCAGTTCATCTCGGGTGTCTACTTCGCCTTCACCGACCTGCCCGAGTGGCTCAAGCAGGTGGCGTCGGTGTTCCCGCTGAAGTGGATCGCGCAGGGCATGCGGTCCGTCTTCTTCCCCGGCGACTGGCAGACCCGGGAGATGGCCGGCGCGTGGGAGCACGGTCGCACCGCCCTCGTCCTCGCCGCGTGGCTCGTGGCCGGACTCATCGTCTGCGCCCGCACCTTCCGCTGGACCAAGCGCGGCACGACATGATGGTCAGGTGGGCACCGAGATGACCTCGCACGGGGACAGGGGTGGCGCTGACGTGGGGGCGGCGCAGCCGTCCGACTGTCGCCCCGAGCCAGGCTCGTCCGCCGATGGCCTCGACGAGATGTGGCGTGGCCAGCAGCGCTGGTGGCACGGACTGTTCGCCGCGCTTGTCGTCACCACCGTCGTGGTGATGGTCGCGGAGGACCAGGAGCACCTCGCGTGGCGGCTCGCGATCGTCGTCGCCATCGCTGCTGCGTATGCCGTGTGGGGACGACGCGGGATGAGTGAGCGTGATCCCGTGGCCGGCCTGGTCTACATGGGGCTCGCCTGGGGGCTGATGATCGTCCTGATGTCGCTCGACGGCACGGGCACCGCGTGGATCCTCACGTTCGGGCTGTTCCCCCAGACCTGGGCCATCCTGACCCGCAACAAGGCGGCCGTGACGGTGGTCCTGGCGGTCGTCGGGATCGGGCTCGTCCGCCTGTGGCAGGCGCCCCGCACCGGCGACGAGTTCGTCGGCATCGCGATCAGCACCGTCATCATGCTCGTGCTGTCCCTCACGCTGGGGCTGTTCATCGACCGGATCATCCGCGAGGCCGACAATCGGGCCCGAATCATCGACGAGCTGCACCGCACCCAGGCCGAGCTCGCCGCGGCAGAGCGCGCGCAGGGCGTCGCCGGCGAGCGGGAGCGCATCTCGCGCGAGATCCACGACACCCTCGCGCAGGGCTTCACCTCGGTCGTGACGCTGGCCCGCGCCACCGAGCTGGCGCTGGACCGCGGCGACCTCGCCGCCGTCCGCGAACGACTGCGGCTGATCGAGCAGACGGCCGCCGACAACCTCTCCGAAGCCCGGCTCATCGTCGCCGAGCTGACGCCCGGACACCTCCAGTCGCGCACGCTCTCCGAGGCCCTGCAGCGGCTCGTCGACGCGGTCTCGGCGGAGAGCGGCATGACCGGGTTGCTTCGCGTGGACGGAGAGCCGGTCGTGCTGTCGGCCAACTCCGAGGTGGTGCTGCTGCGGACCGCCCAGGAGGGCCTGTCCAACGTGCGGCGTCACTCGGGCGCGTCCGCCTTCGAGGTGGCCCTGTCGTATGCCGCGGACGGCCCCGTCGCGCTCGTGGTCACCGACGACGGCATCGGCTTCGACCCCGGTGCGGAAGCCCGGGGCTACGGGCTCGACGGAGCGACCGCTCGCGCTTCCGAGGTCGGCGGCCGGTTCGACGTGGACAGCGCGCCCGGCGCCGGGTCGCGACTGAGGGTGGAGGTCCCGCGATGACCGAGGAAGGAGCTGCCATGACCGAGAGCGGACGTGCCCCGAAGACTGGGGGTCAAGGTGGCTCGATGCCGTTGCGGCTCCTGGTCGTCGACGACCATCCCGTGGTCCGTATGGGCCTGGTGGCGATGCTGTCCGAGCACGCCGACTTCGAGGTCGTCGGCGAGGCCGCCGACGGAGCCGAGGCGGTGGTGCTGGCGGGCCGGCTGAGGCCCGACGTGGTGCTCATGGACCTGCGCATGCCGGTCATGGACGGCGCCGACGCCACGGCCAGGATGCGGGCGACCGAGCCTGCTCCGGCGGTCCTGGTGCTCACGACCTATGACACCGATGCCGACATCGTGCGGGCGGTGGAAGCGGGCGCCAACGGCTACCTGCTCAAGGACGCGCCCCGCGAGACCCTGGCCGACGCCATCCGACGCGCGGCGCGCGGCGAGACCGTGCTGGCGCCTCCCGTCGTAGCCCGGCTGGCCAGCCGGATGCGTGCGCCCGCGACGCCGACGCTGACCGACCGCGAGACCGAGGTGGTGCGCTGCGTCGCCAAGGGGCTGTCCAACGCGGAGGTCGGGCGCGAGCTGCACATCGGGGAGGCGACCGTGAAGACGCACCTGCTGCGGGCCTTCGAGAAGCTCGGGGTGACCGATCGCACGGCAGCCGTCACCGCGGCATACCGGGCCGGGCTGATCGAGCTCTGAGGATCCAGCTCTGGGGATCCAGCTCTGAGGCGCGCCGCGGGTGTCTCGCGGGCTGTTTGATCCCGGTACGCCCCGGTTCGTCCGATGCACCTGCGGTAGTACCAGTGTCCCTGTCGGCGTGCCCGCGAGCCCGCGACCATGGGTGATCGGCACGAGGCGCATCCGCACGCGCCCCGCCGCGACGGGAAGGGGTTTCGTAATGCGCACTGTCTACCGGGTGATGGCGTTCCTCGTGGCGATCGAGGTGGCCATCCAGGCGATGTTCGTCGTCTACGGCGACGCGGGGTTGGGGCTGTGGATCGAGAACGAGGGTGGCGTGGTCGACAAGGCGACGTTCGAGACGGCCTTCGACACCGGCGAGGCACCCTTCCCGGAGTTCCAGGCCCTGGTCCTGCACGGGATGAACGGGATGATGGTCATCCCCGCGCTGGCGCTGCTGCTGGTCATCTCGTCGTTCTTCGCGAAGGTGCCGCGCGGCATCCTGTTCGCCTTCGCGGTGCTGGTGCTCGTCCTGCTGCAGGTCACGCTGGGGCTGATGGGTCACAGCATCGCGGCCCTGGGCGCCCTGCACGGGATCAATGCGTTGGCCCTGTTCTCGACGGCGGCCTGGACCGGCATCAGGGTGAAGCGGGCGGCTCCGGCGAGGACCGGAGCGCGCGAGTCCGCTGATCGCGTTGCCGTCTGAGGGGCCTGCTCGCCGGCGGGGCCGGGTTCGCCTGGTCGTCGCGCTCGCGGCGACGCTCGCGGTCCTGGTCCCGCTCGCCTGGATGTGGGCCGCCAGCCTCGTGCCGTCGTCCTACTCGGTGATGGGGATGGGGCCGGTCGACCTCGGTGGCGTGGCCGAGCTGCACGCGCACGTGCCGGGCGCCACCGGAGGCCGCGACGTCACCACCCTCGTGGAAGCCGACGAGGGGACCCCCGACGTCGCGGTCACCCTGACGGCGCGCCGCCAGAAGGTGACCATCGCCGGCGGACCCACGCTCACGGCATACACCGTCAACGGCACGACGCCGGGGCCCACGATCCGGGCGCGGGAAGGTGACCTGGTGCAGGTGACCCTCGTCAACGAGTCGGTCCCGGGCGGCACGACCCTGCACTGGCACGGGATCGACGTGCCCAACGCCGAGGACGGCGTTGCTGGGGTCACCCAGGACGCGGTGCCGATCGGCGGCCGGCACGTGTACCGGTTCCGCGCCGACCAGGTGGGCAGCTTCTGGTACCACTCGCACCAGGTCTCGCACGAGCAGGTGGTCAAGGGACTGCTCGGCGCGGTCGTGATCACCCCTCGGGGTGGCCTCGGTGGCGATGTCGACGTGGTCGGGCTCGCGCACCTGTATGCCGGCAAGCGGGCTGTCCAGGGCAAGGCCGGCGATGTGCCGGTCGAGGTTGCGCCCGGGGCGAGTGCCAGGGTGCGGATCATCAACACCGACAACGGAATCATGCCGGTATGGGTGAGTGGGGCGGCGTTCGAGCTGGTGGCGGTTGACGGCACGGACGTGAACCAGCCGACGGCCGTCGAGGGCCGGAAGGTGCTGGTGCCGGCGGGAGGGCGGGCTGACCTGCGGGTCAGAGTGCCCACGTCCGGAGACGCGGTGCGGGTGGAGATGGGAGGAGCTGCGCTCGTGCTGGGGCCGGCCGGTCGCTCGGGGACCGCCACCCGCGCGCCACGGCCCGTCGTCGACCTGCTGACCTACGGCTCGCCCGCAGCGCTGCCCTTCGACCCGGCGAGTCCGGATCGGCGGTTCGACTACGAGATGGGTCGGCGCCCGGGCTTCCTCAACGGACGTCCCGGGGTGCAGTGGACGATCAACGGCCAGATGTTCCCCGCAGTCCCGATGTTCATGGTGTCCGAAGGCGACGTCGTGCTGGTGCACATCGACAACCACTCGGGCGAGACGCATCCGATGCACCTGCACGGGCACCACGTCGTCGTGCTCGCGCGGGACGGGGTGAAGGCCACGGGCAGTCCCTGGTGGACCGACTCGCTCGAGGTCAACAGCGGTCAGACCATGGACGTGGCCTTCGTCGCCGACAACCCCGGCATCTGGCTCGACCACTGCCACAACCTGCCGCACGCCCAGGAGGGTCTGGTCGCCCACCTGATGTACGAGGGCGTGACCACGAGGTTCCGACTGGGGCGGGACACCCCCAACAGTCCCGAGTAGGACAGCTCCGGAAGGCCTGGGGTCAGACGCGGTCGTCGCGCAGGTCGTCGATGGCCTCGCCGGTCTCGTCGACGATCTCCTCCGCGGCGGTCTGGCCACGACGGGCCCGGATCACCTCGACGACCATGGGGATCACCGACACGGCCACGATCACCAGGATCGCCAGCTCGAGGTGGTCCTTGAGCGCGGGGAAGGAGTTGCCCAGGAAGTAGCCGAGCAGCGTCACGACCCAGACCCACAGGACGGCGCCGACACCGCTCCACACGAAGAAGTGCCGACGGTCCATCCGGCTCACCCCGGCGACGACGGTGATGAAGGTGCGCACGATCGGCACGAACCGGCCGATGACCAGGGCCTTGGCGCCGTGCTTCTCGAAGAAGGCGTGACTGTCGTCGAAATACTTCTTCTTGAGGATGCGTCCGTCGCGCTCATAGAGCGGCCTGCCCACGGCACGGCCGATCTCGTAGCCGACGACGTTGCCCGCGAACGCCGCGATGCTCAGGACCACCAGGGCGACCACGAGGTTCATGGAGAAGTCGCCGGTGCTGATGAACAGCCCGATGGCAAAGAGCAGCGAGTCGCCGGGCAGGATCGGGAAGAGCAGCCCGCACTCGATGAAGACGATCGCCACGCTCACCCAGAAGAACTGGGAGCCGAAGTGGTCGAGGAGCCACTGGGGGTCCATCCAGTTGGTGCTGAGTGAGTGCATGGACTCAAGGGTATGCCGCGTGCCCACGCGCGCCCGAATCCTCACCTGAGAGGACCCTGTGAGGTCGCCCTCCACCCTCGCCCCACCGTCGGCGCGACTCTGAAGGATCGTGACGGTCCTGGCCCGCAGCATCCTTCAGAGTCGATGACGAGTGCCTATGGTTGCGGGCGTGAGCGACGAGGCGAGCCCGAGCGACGAGGTCGGCGTCGGGCCCTGGGTGGGCGAGCGGCCGGCCGGCGACCACTGGGATGCCGACCTGCTGCGCGACGGTGACCGCCGCAACGTCGTGGACGGCTACCGCTACTGGCGGCACGACGCGATCGTGGCCGACCTGGACGCCCGCCGCCACGACTTCCATGTGGCCGTCGAGAACTGGGGTCACGACTTCAACATCGGGTCGGTCATCAGAACTGCGAACGCGTTTAACGCCAAGGCGTTCCACATCATCGGCAAGCGACGGTGGAACCGCCGTGGTGCGATGGTGACCGACCGCTACCAGCACGAGCACCACCACCCGACGGTCGAGGACCTCGTCACCTGGGCCGCGACGGCGGGCCCGGGGACCGGCGCGGACGGCCGGCCACGCGGCATACCGCTAATCGGGATCGACAACCTCCCGGGCTCACTGCCCCTGGAGACCTACGACCTGCCGCGCGAGTGCGTGCTCGTCTTCGGGCAGGAGGGGCCGGGCCTCTCGCCGCAGATGCGTCAGGCCTGTGAGGTGGTGCTGCACATCGAGCAGTTCGGGTCGACGCGCTCCATCAACGCGGGTGCCGCGGCCGCCATCGCGATGCATGCCTGGGTGCGCCGGAACATTTTCGGGCAGGCTGTCGAATAGCACCCCGCTCGCCCGTCATCAGGGTGGAAGTACCCACCGATGAGAGGAACAGCCATGACCCAGTACATCGTCCTGCTGCCGGCCGACGAGGCCCGTTACGGGACCGCGTCGGAGCAGGAGCGCACCGACCTCACGGCAGCCCACGGAGAGTTCGTCCAGCTGCTGGCCGAGCGCGGACACAAGATGACCGGCGGCGCCCAGCTGATGCCGTCCAGCCAGACCCGCGTCGTCCGGGGCGCTGACGTGGACGAGGTCACCGTCACCGACGGCCCGTACGCCGAGAGCGCCGAGCAGGTGGGTGGCTACTACGTGGTCGAGACCTCCGACCCGATGGATCTTGGCAAGGTCTGCGGACGACTGCTCGCGACCCCGTTCCACGACGCGATCGAGATCCGACAGCTCGTCGAGGGCATGTGAGGAGGTCGTCATGACCGAGTACGTCGTCCTGATCGTCGGTGATGCCGACCGGTGGTGGACCACCATGAGCCCTGAGCGGCGCGAGGCCGGGTATGCCGAGTACACCCGGTTCGGGGCCGAGCTCACCCAGCGCGGCCACAAGATCACCGGCGGTGCAGAGCTGCATGCCAGCAGTGAGGCCCGACGGATTCCCGGTGGGGGCGGAGCGGTGACCGAGGGGCCGTTCGCCGAGATCACCGAACAGGTCGGAGGCTTCTACCAGGTCGAGACCGACGACCTCGACGACCTGTTGGAGTGCTGTCAGATCATCGCGGCCCTCGGCGACAGCATCGAGGTGCGGCGGGTGGTCAAGCCCGAAGACCGGGCACCGTGAGGTACGTCGTCCTCATCGCCTACGAACCGGGCCACTGGGACGGGACCGACGAGGCCGTGCGTCAGGAGTACTTCGACGCGCACCACGCCTTTGAGGCGTACGTCGAGCAGCACGGGCGCCGGCTCTCCAGCGCGGCCCTCAGCGACGCCGACCTGGCCACGACGGTGCGGCGCGACGGCACCTCGGACGTCGTGACGGACGGGCCGTTCGTGGAGCTCACCGAACAGATCGGTGGCTACTACGACGTGGAGCTGCCCGATCTCGACGCGGCCATCGCGGCGGCCAGGCTCCTGCCTCGGGCTTACACCATCGAGATCCGGTCCGTGGTCGGCGTGGAGGGCTACGAGAGCCGGTGAGCTCCGACCCGGCCGAGGTGTTGGCCACCGTCGTGCGGGAGGAGTGGGGACGGCTCACGTCCCTGCTGCTCGCGCGGTTCCGGCGGCTGGACCTCGTCGAGGACGCGCTCGCCGACGCGGTCGAGACCGCGACCCGGCGCTGGAGGCGGGACGGGGCACCCGACAACCCGGCGGGGTGGCTCCACACCGCGGCCAGGCGCCGCGTGCTGGACCGGCTTCGGGCCGAGTCGATGGCACAACGCAAGGCCCCGTTGCTGATCGTCGAGGCCGAACGCGAGGAGGGATCACCCGTGCGCGCCGACCCCGGCGACCTGGTCGAGGACGACCTCCTGCGCCTGGTCCTGATGTGCACCCACCCGGCTCTCGACCCTGCTGCCGCGAGCGCGCTGGCGCTGCGACTCGTCCTCGGCGTGAGCACCGCCGACATCGCGCGGTTGTTCCTGGTGCCGGAGGCCACCATGGCGGCCCGGATCACCCGCGCCAAGCGCAAGATCGTCACCGCCGGCATTCCCTTCGCGGTCCCCTCCGCGGAGGCGCTGCCGGAGCGGCTCGACACCGTCGCCCAGACCGCGTACCTCGCGTTCACGGCTGGCTACGCCCCCGGTTCCGGTCCGGACGCGGTGCGTACGGGCCTGGCCGGCGAGGCGATCCGGCTGGTCCGCGTGGTGCTCGCGCTGCGTCCGGACACCCCTGTGCTCGTCGCCCTCCTCGCGCTGATGCTGCTCCAGCACTCGCGTCGTGACGCGCGCGTCGACGAGATGGGCCGGATCGTGCTGCTGCCCGATCAGGACCGCTCCCGCTGGCACCGTGACGAGGTCGACGAGGCGGTGCGGCTGCTCGGGGCGCCGAGCCTCACCGGCCCGATCACCCTCCAGGCGGGTGGGTATGCCGTGCAGGCCCGGATCGCGGTCGAGCACGCCACCGCGCCGACCGCCGCCGCGACGGCGTGGGATCGGGTCGTGGCGCTCTACGACGAGCTCCTGGCGCTGACGCCCACCCCGAGCGCGAGGCTGGCCCGCGCTGTGGCCGTCGCCGAGGCGCGCGGGCCCCACGAGGGGCTGGCCGCGCTGGTGGGACTGGACGAGCTGCTCGCCCACAGCCACCGATTGCCCGCCGTCCGGGCCGAGCTGCTCACCCGCGCCGGCGACCCCAGGGGGCGCTCAGGTTGCGGGAAAACCAGCCTGAGACACGGGTGTCCGGTCGCGCGCGGGTCGTGCAAAGATCGGCCACGACGCAAGGACGACGCCACCGCGGCGCACCCCCGCCAGTCGAAGGAGACTCCCCATGCCCATCGCCACCCCCGAGGTGTACGCCGACATGCTGGACCGCGCGAAGGCCGGCTCCTTCGCGTACCCCGCGATCAACATCTCGTCCTCGCAGACCCTGAACGCGGCGATCCGCGGTTTTGCCGAGGCCGGCAGCGACGGCATCGTCCAGGTGTCGACCGGCGGCGCGGAGTACCTCTCCGGCTCGACCGTCAAGGACATGGTCACGGGTTCGATCGCGCTCGCGGCCTATGCCCACGAGGTCGCCAAGAAGTACGACGTCAACATCGCGCTGCACACCGACCACTGCCCCAAGGACAAGCTCGACGGGTTCGTCCGGCCGTTGCTCGCCGCGAGCGCCGAGCGGGTCGCCGCCGGTGGCACCCCGTGGTTCCAGTCGCACATGTGGGACGGCTCCGCGGTGCCGCTCGACGAGAACCTCGAGATCGCCCGCGAGCTGCTCGCCCTGGCCAAGGCCGCCCACGTCATCCTCGAGATCGAGGTCGGCGTCGTCGGTGGCGAGGAGGACGGCGTCGCCAACGAGATCAACGAGCAGCTCTACACGACCCCCGAGGACGCGGTCGCCACGATCCAGGCACTCGGTGCCGGCGAGAACGGCCGCTACCTCACGGCACTCACCTTCGGCAACGTGCACGGCGTCTACAAGCCCGGCAACGTCAAGCTCCGCCCCGAGATCCTCAAGACCGCCCAGGAGGCGGCTGCGAGTGAGCTCGGTCTCGGCGCCGACGCCCGGCCCTTCGACCTCGTCTTCCACGGCGGGTCCGGCTCCACCGCCGAGGAGATCGCTGCTGCGGTCGACTTCGGCGTCGTGAAGATGAACGTCGACACCGACACCCAGTACGCCTTCACGCGTCCCGTCGCCGGCTACATGCTCAGCAACTACTCCGGCGTCTTCAAGATCGATGGCGAGGTCGGCAACAAGAAGCAGTACGACCCGCGCGCCTGGGGCAAGGAGGCCGAGGCCGGCATGGCTGCCCGCGTCGTCGAGGCCTGCGAGAACCTCCGCTCGGCCGGGACCCACCAGTGACCGACAACCTGTTGGGCATCCCCCAGACGCTGCTTCCCGTCGACCCCGCTGCGGCCAAGCTCGAGGAGGGCGTCGCCGCCGACCAGGTGGCCGCGGCATACCCGACGTCGTCGCTGGCCTGGGCCACGCTGGCCGAGGATGCGCTCGCGGACGGTCGCACGGTCGAGGGCTACGCCTACGCGCGCACCGGCTACCACCGGGCGCTGGACTCGCTGCGCAAGAACGGCTGGCGCGGCCAGGGTCCGGTGCCGTGGGAGCACGAGCCCAACCAGGGCTTCCTGCGCGCCCTGGCCGCCCTGTCCAGGGCCGCCGGCGCGATCGGTGAGACCGAGGAGGAACTGCGCTGTGCGCAGTTCCTGCGCGACTCCTCCATGACGGGTGCGCGCGAGCTCGGTCTCTGACCGGTCGCGGCGGGCTGTCGCCGCTGCAGAGACAGTGACGCCGGGGGACCGGACCCGATTTCTCAGATCCCGTCCCCCGGCGTCGCCCCCTGCCGCGAGCCGGAGCCCGCGTGTGGCAACTCGTCAATGTCGTCCCCTGCCGCCTGACGAGCAGCGTTTGGTCATTGTGCACGCAGGAGGGGCGCGCAAGGTGGCACTATGCTGCCAAAGGACAGATGATGTCACTTCGCGTGGGGAGGCGTCTTGACCAGCGGCGATGCATCGTCTCGCGACGTGGAACGAATGCTCACCGATCCCATGGAGCGCCTGTTCGGGGTCCTCGAACGCGGCGAGCGCCAGCTCGAGGCCCGCCGGGCCGAGCTGGCCGAGGTCCGTTACGCGCTCTTCCAGCTCTCGGCAGGCGGGCGCACCCGGGACGCACGCAACAGCGGCGCCTTCGAACCGCTCGCGGCCGACATGGCGGCGCCGATGCTGCGCTACCTGCTCCAGAACACCCTCGGCATGTCCCGGGTCTGCACGATGAGCGTCGATGTGGGGGCAGGGCTGGAGCAGGAGAACTTCCGGCTCAACCAGGACCTGCTGGCGCAGGGGCGGTTCCGTCAGCGGACGATCTATCCGATGGACATCATGGACAGCGAGGACGGCCGCGCCTGGGTGCAGTCGTTTGCGGCGGCCGGCGAGGAGCAGCGGCTGTCGCTGGCCCCGCCGAGCGAGTTCACGATCTTCGACCAGCACTCGCTCGTGGCCGTGTCCGAGTGGGGCAACGTCCACAGCGACTACGTCATGGTGCGCGACCCGATGCTCATCGCGGCGTTCACGCAGCTGTTCGACCGGGCCTTCGAGCGGGCGCTGCCGGTCGCGCCCGACGACGGCCAGGACGACGACGACCAGCGGCTGGTGAAGCTGCTCGGACTCGGCCTGAAGGACGAGTCGATCGCGCGCTACCTCGGCTGCAGCCTGCGGACGGTGCGGCGACGGGTGGCCGCGCTGATGGCTCGACACGGCGTCCAGACGAGGTTCCAGCTCGGGCTGGCGGCGGCCAGCGGTGAACTCGGCTCCCCTCGCGAGACCGTGGACCGGTAGCCTTTCCCGGTACGGGCCCCGCGCGAACACCACGGGGCCTGCTGCATGACCACGGTGATCGACTCGGTCACCGACGCAGACATGGAGAGGTGCGGGTATGCCGGCAATCGTGCTCGTGGGCGCTCAGTGGGGCGACGAGGGCAAGGGCAAGGCCACCGACCTGATGGGCAGCGACGTCGACTACGTCGTGAAGTTCAACGGCGGGAACAACGCCGGCCACACCATCGTCATCGAGAAGGACGGCAAGCGGGAGAAGTACGCCCTGCACCTGCTGCCCTCCGGCATCCTCACCCCGACCTGCACACCGGTCATCGGCAACGGCGTCGTCATCGACCTGGCGGTGCTGTTCCAGGAGCTCGACGGCCTCGAGGCCCGGGGCGTCGACACCTCCCGTCTGCTCGTCAGCGCCAACGCGCACATCATCGCGCCCTACAACCGGGTCCTCGACAAGGTCACGGAGCGCTTCCTCGGGTCGCGCAAGATCGGCACGACCGGCCGCGGCATCGGCCCGACCTATGCCGACAAGATGGCGCGCAACGGCATCCGCGTCCAGGACCTCTTCGACGAGAAGATCCTGCGCCAGAAGGCCGAGGCGGCCCTCGCCTTCAAGAACCAGATCCTCGCCAAGATCTACAACCGCAGGGCCGTCGAGGTCGACGAGGTGATGGAGGAGCTCCTCGGGTATGCCGAGCGGTTGCGTCCCATGGTCGCCGACACCTCGCTCGTGCTCGAGCAGGCGCTCAACGAGGGCAAGACCGTGCTGCTGGAGGCCGGGCAGGCGACCCTGCTCGACGTCGACCACGGCACCTATCCCTTCGTCACGTCGTCCAGCGCGACGGCCGGTGGCGCCTGCACCGGCTCGGGCATCCCGCCGACGCGGGTGAACACCGTCATCGCCATTCTCAAGGCCTACTCGACGCGGGTGGGTGAGGGCCCGTTCCCGACCGAGCTGTTCGACGCCAACGGCGAGTTCCTGCGCAAGACCGGCGCCGAGTTCGGCACCACGACCGGTCGCCCGCGCCGCTGCGGATGGGTGGACACCGTGGTCGGTCGCTACGCCACGCGGATCAACGGTGTCACGGACTTCGTCATCACCAAGCTGGACGTGCTGACGGGGCTCGACACCATCCCGGTGTGCGTGGCCTACGACGTCGACGGCGTCCGGCACGATGAGATGCCGGTCAACCAGACCGACTTCCACCACGCCAAGCCGATCTACGAGGACCTGCCCGGCTGGTGGGAAGACCTCACCAAGTGCCGCACCTTCGAGGACCTGCCGGCGAATGCCCAGGCCTACGTGCTGCGACTCGAGCAGCTCATCGGCGCTCGGGTCTCCGCCATCGGCGTGGGCCCCGGCCGCGACGAGATCATCAGTCGTCACTCCCTGCTCGGCGCCTGACCGAGCTCTCCGCGTCTGATGGTGACCTCGGTGACTGAGCTCGCGGCCCGGTTCCCGCGCGGCCACCGCGTGCGCCTGCAGTTCACCAAGTGGGGCGGCCGGCGTCATCACGGCGCAGACCTGGTCTACCTCGGTGCCGACGAGCACGGCGACTGGCTCGGAGACCCCGTCGGCAACCAGTGGTCCGGCGGACCCAAGACGTTCACGAGCATCACCGACAACGTGCTCCTCGTGCCTCGCGCCCGGGGGATGACAGCGATGTTCTACGCCTACTCCGCCCAACCGGAGCAGCCGTTCGAGCTCTACGTCGACATCACGTCCGTCCCGCAATGGCACGACGATCTCGTGACCGCGGTGGACCTCGACCTCGATGTGATCAGGCTGTTCGACGGCTCCTGGTTCGTCGACGACGAGGACGAGTTCGCGGAGTCGCCACCCCCCTGAGTGGCGACTGACGCGACGAGCAGGAGCTCGTCCCCGTCGGGCCGGGCCCGCTGGCGCCGACGATCAGCCGGCGCCCTCTTCCCGGCTCCGGCGTGCGGCGACCATCACGCCGGCGCCGAGGAAGACGAGCGCGAGCCCGCCAGCGAGGTAGTTCCCGGTGTCGCTGCCGGTGAAGGCAAGCGCGGCCGGGATGGCACTGGCCGACCGCGGGCTGGCCGCGGGGCTGGCGGCAGGACTGGCCGCAGGGATGGCAGGGTCAGCGGGGCTGGCCAGATCGCCCGAACACGACGGGCTGGCGGGAACGGCGGGGGAAACCAGCCGCGTCTCGTCACCGGCCGGGATGGTGACCACGAGATCCTCCATGTGGAAGACCTCGTCGGTCGCCGGGATCTCGGGGGTGACCAGCACATCGCGCTCGCCCATCACGGCGGGGACTGCCGCCTGGCCAGGGGTCGTGACCACGGTGCGCGCCCACTCGTACTCGCTGTACGCGGGGGTGATCGTGGTGGTCACCTGCCCGGCCAAGTCATAGCCCTCCGGTGCCGGCGCGTCGCCGACGGTGTAGAGGGTGTCCGACTCGGTCGTCACGCGCGGGTCTGCGCTGCTGCGTGCCCAACCAGTGCCCGGCGCGTCTGTCGCCGAGCTGGTCCACACCCGCTCGTCGTGGCTCAGCTCGGGCACGTCGACGGTCTCGTCCCAGGCGGCTGTGACCAGCACCTGGACCGTGTGTGCCGGCACGTCCACGACCGTGTCGGTGTGACCAGCCACGTCGACCACGCTGATCGTGTGCTCGGGCACGTCGACGACGGTCTTGTAGGTCGCAGCCACTGCCTCGTCCCACCCGGGCGTGATGACCGGGTGCTGGGCAGGGGTGATCATGGTCCAACCGGCGTCGTGCTCGTCGGGCACGTTCCAGCCCAGGGCCTCGTACCTGATCGCACCGTGCTTGTTCACGTAGGCGAACAGGCTCAGGTCGTACACCGCGTCGTGGTGGACCGTGTGTGCGGGGACGTCGACGACCTGGGTGTAGGTGGCCGGCACCACGACGTCCTTGTACGTCGCCGGCACCACGACGTCCTTGTAGGTCGCCGGAATCGTGTCCGTGCGGTAGACGGCGTCGTGGTGCAGCACGGTCGTGTCGGCGGCCTGGTCGACCACCTTGAGCACCCACTCGTACTCGGACGTCTGCGTCACCTTGGTCCACTCCGACTGCACCTGCGTGACGGCGTCGTGGTCCCTCTTCTGACCGGTCAGCGCCCAGGCGTCGCCCGCGGGGCCGGTCGTGTTGCTGAGCGTCCACTCGGACTCGGTGCTCGTCACCTCTGGCACCGCCGGGACCGCCGGGGTGACCTCATAGGCCTCGGTGGCGAAGACGGCCGGCACGGCCGGCTGAGCCGGCACGTCGACCACCTTCTGCTCGCCGACGACCACGTCCTCGGAGTCGTGGTGGACCGTCTCGAAGACTGCCGCCTGGGCCGGCTCGCCACAGGTGCTCGCCGCGTGCGCCGTGGTGGCGATGAGCAGCGGTCCTGTCGCGAGTGTCAGGGCGAGTACGGCCTGCGAACGCCTGGACATCATGTTTTCCCCCTCAAGTGCGATTGGGCGCCCGTACCTTCAACTGCAGGTATAGGAATCCCCTTGAGAGGTAAAGTAATAGTAAAGAAAGAGTAAAGGCATGGGCCGAGCCGACAGCCTTGGGTAGTCCTTTTTGCGGATGACAAAGCACCGCAAACCAGCCCTAAACAGGACGATTCGATCGTCAAGACTTGGTCAAGACAAAGTCAAGCGTTGGTCAAGCGGAATGCAGGACCGTCGCGGTCAGGCGGGGCGCAGAACCGTCATGCGGTGGGCGGCACGGGTCAGCGCGACGTAGAGGACCCGCACGCCACCCGGGGACTCCGCCGCGATCTCGTCGGGGTCGACGATGACCGTGGCGTCGTACTCCAGACCCTTGGTCGACATGGGGTCGATCACGCCAACCCGGTCGCTGAGGGCGCCCAGGCCTGCCAGCGACGCGGCATACCTCGTCGGGGTGATGACCGCGATCGAGCCCTCCACCTCATCGAGCAGCGCCTCGACCGCCGAGGTCGCGGCAGCCTCCCAGCCACCGTCGGCGACGGTGGTGTCGACCGGGTCGAACCCGGTCTCGCGGACGGCCTGGGGGATGTCGGCATCCGGCACGTGGGCCCGGACGACCTCCGCCGCGTAGTCGAAGATCTCGCGGGCGTTGCGGTAGTTGGTGTCCATGTGGAAGAGGCGACGTTCCTGCGTGCCGAAGGCTTCCTCGCGGGCGCGCCCCGCCTCGACGGCGTCGGGCCACGACGCCTGCGCCGCGTCGCCGACGACGGTCCACGACGAATAGCGGCCGCGGCGACCGAGCATCCGCCACTGCATCGGCGACAGGTCCTGGGCCTCGTCGACGAGGACGTGGGCGTACTCGCCGGGGCCCTCGATGCGTCCCTGGAGGAGCAGCTCACGGGGGTCGGTCAGGGCGGTGCGTGACGACTTGGTACCGACGGCGCGGGAGTCCAGACCGGCGCGCACCTCGGCCACACCGAACTGCGAGACGTCCTCGAACTCCTCGATCTCGTAGAACCCGCGCTCCTCGGCAGGACCGTCCTGGACCGGACCGAGCCGGGCGGAGAGGTCGTCGACGAGGGCGGCGTCGGCGGCCGACCAGGTGCCGACCTCCAGCGCCTGCCGCATGGAGGCGGCGAACAGGTCGCACTCGCGGGGCGACAGGACACCGGTGCCGTGCTGGCGCGCTCGCTCGGGGTCGGCCAGCCATAGCAGCACGTCGCGGGGATCCACCTGTGGCCACCAGGCGGCGAGGAACGCGTCCACCTCGAGGTGGTCCTCGAACCGGTCCATGAACTCGGCCCGGTCGCCGTCCTTGACGCTCGCCCAGGCAGCCTCGGCGAGCGCGCTCTGGACCGCCTTGGCCGACAGGTTGCGCTGGTGGTTGCGCAGCACCTGGGCGCGGATCCGGTCGAGCGCGGGGGCATCGACCCGGACCGCCTTGCCGTTGACGAACGCGCGGAACGTCTGGGGTGCGTCCGGTGGTGCGTCCGAGGAGGCGCGGGCCAGCAGCCGCCGGATGCGCAGCGAGCCCTTGAGGGCGGCCACCTCGGGGGTGTCCAGCCGGGTCGCCGTCACGCCGTCGACGACGTCGCCGAGCGAACGCAGCGTCACCGACTCCTCGCCGAGCGAAGGCAGCACGCGTTCGATGTATGCCGTGTAGGCGGACGAGGGGCCCACCACCAGGATGCCGCCGGCCTCGAACCGACGGCGGTCGGAGTAGAGCAGGTAGGCGGCGCGGTGCAGGGCGACGACGGTCTTGCCGGTGCCCGGACCGCCGGTGATCTCGGTGACGCCGCGGGCCGAGGCCCGGATCGCCTCGTCCTGGTGGCGCTGGATCGTGGCGACGATGTCGCGCATCTGGGCGCCGCGGCTGCGGGTCAGGGCCGCGAGGAGCGCGCCGTCGCCGACGACCACGAGGTCGTCGGGGGCATCGGTGACCATGAGGTCGTCCTCGACGCCGACGACGTCCGGACCCTTGCACCGCAGGACCCGGCGGCGCAGCACGTCCATGGGTTCGACAGGCGTGGCGCGGTAGAACGCAGCGGCGGCGGGTGCCCGCCAGTCGATCACGAGGGGTTCGTAGTCGTCGTCGCGGACTCCGAGCCGGCCGATGTAGCGGGTCTCGCGGTCGGGGTCCTTGTCCTCATGGGCAAGGGCGTGGTCGAGGTCGAGCCGCCCGAACACCAGGCCTTCGTACTGGGTGTCGAGCGTCGACCGACGCCGGGCGGCATTGAAGACCAGGGCGTCGCGCTCGAACAGCCCCGTGAGCTCCTCGTCGCGGACGTCGCCGGTGCGGTCGGTGCGGCCACGGGCGAGACCATCGGCCTCGACCAGGCCGGCCCGGGCCTGGGCCTTGAGGAGCTCGGCATAGACCAGGTCGACGTGGGCCTGCTCGATGGCGATCTCACGGGCGACCTCGGCGCTTGACGCCTTGGCGCTCGAGTGGTCCGATCCCGTCACGGTGCAACGCTTCCTGGTTGTGCGGCTTGGTGTCGTGCCTTGGTCGTGCGGCTGGGGGTCCCCCGGGGGAGAACGCACGAGTCTAGCGAGCACGAGGGGCACCGCTGTGCACCAGTTCAATGGGTGGCGAGGGCTAGATCATCCCGCGGCGGGCAGCCTGGACGCCGGCCTGGAACCGGGTCCCCGCGCCGAGCTGGTCCATGAGGGCCCGGACCCGGCGTTCGACGGTGCGCTGCGACACCCCGGCCTGGCGCGCGATCGTCGCATCGGGAGCCCCCGCTGCGAGGAGGGCAAGGATCATCTGGTCGCGCCGTTCAGCCATCCCCCCGACCCCCAGTGGTGAGCCGAGGTCCCAGAGGTGGTCGGACAACGCGATCAGGGCCAGCACCATCGACCTGGCCCGGATCAGCGCCGACCCGAAGCCCGAGGGGTCGAAGGCACTCACGTCGACGATCGCCGCGGCCTCGTCGACGATCACGGCGGAGAACGGCACTGACGACGTCAGCCGGAACCGTTCACCACCGCGCTCGCGGGCCTCGAGGATCTCCAGCGCACCGTCGATCTCCAGGACCTCCGTGTCGTAGACCGTCGTGTAGTCGAGCTGGTTGCCACTCACGCCGCGAGTCGGCTCCTCGTGGCTGTGCAGCGGGCTGGCGAAGATCGCCCGAGTGCGCGGCGACAGGGACCGGAAGCTGCGGATCTGCCGGGTGCCGGCAGCCACGGCTTCCGCGGTGACCGCCGCGATCTCGTCGAGGGAGTTCAGGATCCGCACGGTGCCCACGTCGGGTGTGCGGGAGGCCGACCTCGCCTGGAAGAACACCTGCGCGAGCTCGTGGGCGGCAGAACGGGTTTCGCGCGCCCGACGCTCGTAGTCGAGGGCGAGGGCGGGCAGGGAGATGTCCGGCGGGATCACCTCGATCCGGCCGCCGGGGTGGACGCGGATCAGCCCGCGGCTGGCCAGGACCTCGAGCGAGTGGTCGATCAACGGGGCCTTCATGCCCTGGGCGATCAGCAGGGTCCTGGTCGGGTCCGGATGCTGCAGTGCCGCCAGGAAGACCCGGGTGATCACGCCTTCGGCCTCGTCGTCGTCGGCGGCGAGGTCGAGCTTGCCCGTCAGCGCGCGCTCGTCGATCGACTGGTCCGTCGTGGGGTCCGTCGTGTGGTCTGTCGTCTGGTCCGTCGTCTGGCTCGTCCCGTGCAGGGTCTCCGCTGACTGGCTCTCGACGACCATAGGCACATGCTTGTCTCCTGGCGAGATTCCGTCAATGACGCAAGTCCGCCACGTCTAGGCTTTACCTCCGGGCCAACCATGGTCCACTCTTGATTCAGTCGACAGCGTCGACCCACGTGCATGGTTGCAGGTTCCCCCGCCAGGCGACCGCACGTCGGCTGCGCGGCGTCCCCGGGAGATGTCCCCCCTGCCTCCCCGGGGCGCCGCGCACTCATGTCCGGCGCCGTACGCTGGGGCCCGTGAAGGTTCTCGTGGTCGGTTCCGGTGCTCGCGAGCACGCCATCGTCAGGGCGCTCGGCGCGGACCCGGAGGTCGACGCGGTCATCGTGGCCCCCGGGAACCCCGGCATGGACGCCATCGCCCTCTGCGAGGCTTTGCCCGGTGGGGTGCTCGACGGCGAGGGGATCGTGGAGCTGGCCCGGCGGCATACCGTCGACCTGGTCGTGATCGGGCCGGAGGCTCCGCTCGTGGCCGGGGTCGCGGACGTCGTGCGTGAGGCCGGGCTGCTGGCCTTCGGGCCGTCGGCGCAGGCCGCGCAGCTGGAGGGCAGCAAGTCGTTCGCGAAGGACGTCATGGCCGCCGCGGACGTGCCGACCGCCATGGCCCGCGTGTGCACCACCCTCGACGAGGTCGCCGACGCACTCGACGCGCTGGGTGCGCCGCACGTCGTGAAGGACGACGGACTGGCGGCCGGCAAGGGGGTCGTGGTCACCGACGACCGCGCCGAGGCGCTGGCCCACGCGGAGGGATGCCTCGCCAAGGACGGGGGAGTGGTGGTCGTCGAGGAGTTCCTCGACGGGCCCGAGGTGTCGCTGTTCTGCCTCTGCGACGGCAGCACCGTCGTCCCCCTCGCCCCCGCCCAGGACTTCAAGCGCGTGAGTGACGGAGACGAGGGCCCCAACACCGGCGGCATGGGCGCCTACAGCCCCCTCGACTGGGCCCCGGGCTCGCTGGTGGACGAGCTCGTCAGCCGGGTCGCGCAGCCGACCGTCGACGAGATGGCCCGGCGCGGCACACCGTTCTCGGGAGTGCTCTACATCGGCGTGGCCGTCACCTCGCGGGGACCGCGTGTAATCGAGTTCAACGCCAGGTTCGGCGACCCCGAGACCCAGGTCGTCCTGGCTCGGCTCCAGACCCCGCTCGGTGGCCTGTTGAAGGCCGCCGCCACCGGTGAGCTCGACCGCGTGGGTGCGCTCAACTGGTCCGACAAGCACGCCGTGACGGTGGTGGTGGCTTCGCACAACTACCCCGGCACGCCGCGCACCGGAGACCCCGTCGCCGGGATCGAGGAGGCTTCTGACGTGCCCACGGCCTACGTGCTCCACGCGGGGACCGCCCGCGACGAGGACGGTCTGCTCGTCTCGGCGGGCGGACGGGTGCTGTCCGTGGTGGCTCTCGGCGAGAGCCTCACCGAGGCGCGCGAACGCGTCTACGAAGCCATCGACCACATCGAGCTCGAGGGTTCGCACCACCGCACCGACATCGCCCTCGCGGCCCAGCGCAACGAGCTGCACGTCGGCTGAACCTCACCCGTCAGTCGGAGCACCTCGGGACTTGTTGCTCTGGGGTGGTCATGCGGTGGCGATATCGGGCCCCGGTGACGACCTGGGAGCAACAAGTCGGAGTAGTGGCTGGGAGGATGTCGGGCATGACGTCCTCCCAGGCCGACCCGGCGCCCGCGCCCCTCGCCCTCCCCGGCTACGCCCAGGTGTACTCGGGCAAGGTCCGCGACCTCTACGCCCCCCTGGACGCCTCCGGCGTGCCGCGCGACGACCAGCTCCTGCTCGTGGCCAGTGACCGGCTCTCGGCGTTCGACTTCATCCTCGACAGCCCCATCCCCGACAAGGGCGCGGTGCTGACCCAGCTGTCGCTGTGGTGGTTCGAGCAGCTGGCCGACGTGGTGCCCAACCACGTTGTCTCGACCGACGTCCCGGCCGAGGTGGCTGGTCGGGCGGTCCTGGTCAGGCGGCTGGACATGCTCCCCGTCGAGTGCGTCGCGCGGGCCTACCTCACCGGCGGTGGCCTGCGCGAGTACGTCACCGACGGCCACGTCAGCGGCGTGGCCCTGCCCGAGGGGCTGGTCGACGGTTCACGGCTCCCCGAGCCGGTGTTCACCCCGTCGACCAAGGCGCCCGTGGGCGAGCACGACCAACCCATGCCGTATGCCGCCGTGGAGCGTGAGCTGGGTCCCGATCTGGCCGCCCGCGCCAAGGACCTGACCGTGGCGATCCTCAAGCGGGGCAACGAGATCGCGGCCCATCGCGGCATCCTCATCGCCGACACCAAGGTGGAGTTCGGGCTCGAGGGCGACACGCTGGTGCTGGCCGACGAGGTGCTGACGCCCGACTCGTCGAGGTTCTGGCCGGCCGACCAGTGGGAGCCCGGCCACACGCAGCCGTCCTTCGACAAGGAGTTCGTGCGCGAGTGGCTGATCTCACCGGCCAGCGGCTGGGACAAGGCCTCCGGCGAGGCCCCGCCCCGGCTGCCCGACGACGTCGTGGAGCGCACCCGCGCCAAGTACGTCGAGGCCTACGAGCGCCTCACCGGACGCACCTTCGCGGCCCGCTGACCGGCATACCGATCAGGAGCCTTCCTGCACCGCGTAGATCTCGTCGGCGACCAAGCCGTGCGCTTCGCGGTGGACGGTGTTCGCCGCCTCGGCGTCGGGTGCGTCGACGAGGCAGAAGATCTTCCCTTGCGACTCGTCGACCCAGTAGCGCAGGTACTGCACGTCGTGGCTCGACTGCTCCTGCAGGTCGGCCATGTGGGCCTGGGCGACGTCGCCGATGGCAACCCCGCCGTCGATCGTGTGCACGTCCATGAACAGTGGCATCGCTCTCGCCTTTCCTTCGGGACCCCGGTGGCCCTCTCCCCGAAAGGTAGGAGTCGGCGCCACCAGGCCTCATCGGTGACCGGTGCCTAGATTGCGGCGACGGTGCCCATATCTGTCGTGCGCGGTGCGCCGGAGCTGGCTCCAACCACCTGGGCCCTGGCGACCGCCTCGGTGCGGGAGGCCGCGCCGAGCTTGGTGAGGACGGAGGCGACGTGGTGGTCCACGGTGCGTTCGGAGATGAACAGGCGGGAGCCCACCTCGCGGTTCGAGAGACCCTCGCCCACGAGGGCCAGCACCTGCTGCTCCCGGGCGGTGAGCCCGTGGGGGTGTGCCGTCGTGGCGGCACGAGGTCCACGGGGTATGCCGCGGGCCCCCGTCTCCTTGAGCCGGCGCCGCGCGAGGGCGGCGCCCGGTGCCGAGCCGACCGACGCGAACAGGTCGAGCCCCCGGCGCAGGTCCCCCTCGTCGTCGGAGGCCATCAGGGCGGCCCCAGCCTCGAAGGGGCACTCGAGCTCCTGCCACGAGGCAGAGGCCCGCCTGGGGTCACCGGCGAACTCGGCGGCATAGGGTACGGGGGCATCCTCCGGCGCCTCGGCGAGGAGCCCGGCGCGGACCAGCCACAGGGCGAGCTCGGCCCGGGTCCAGGGGCCCTCGTGCTCGGCTCGCCTCCACACGTCGAGCACCCAGGCCGGGTCGCCGACGTCGGCACCGGACAGCCACGCGTGCTGGAGCAGCGCAACGGCGGTGAAGGCCCGCCAGTAGGGCTCGTCGTTCGCATCGGCCAGCTCACGGCACTCGGCCAGTCGGGCCCCTGCGCGGGGGTCGCCCAACCGGGCGAGCGCCGGCCCCATGCCGACCAGGACGTGCAGCCGGTTCACCGGGGAGATCTGCTCGGCCAGCACCGTCGTGCACATGTCCACGGCCTCGGTCAGTCGTCCCATCCGCACGAGGGCCGTGACGCGTGACCCGAGCAGGCACCACCAGAACGTCGGCATCTCACAGTCCTGGTTGTAGGCCGCCCCCTCCTCGTACACCCATTCGTACTCAGCGACCCTGAGGTGGTCGACGGCCGCCTGGTAGAGGTTGGAGTAACCACGTGCCGCGTCTCGCTGGAAACCACCGTCCCGGGAGAGGGCCAGCGCCTCCTCCATCTGGGCCCAGCCGTCGCGCCCCTGGTTGATCAGGTCCCACGCGAAGTTCTGGAGTGCCCCGGCGTACAGCTCGTCCGACCCGAGCTCCTGTGCCATGGCGAGGCACTGCTCGGACATGGCGATCCCCTCGTCGGTGCGCCCGGTGTCCGACAGCAGACTGGCCTTGTACCCGTAGGCCATCACCTTCTCCGTCGACAGCGGCGCCTCGCTCATCATCGTGAAGATCTCCTCGACCAGGCCGCTGTAGCCCTGGCCGTCGCACAGCCGCCACCGCGTGATGGCCAGCGCGCGCAGGTTGCGGCACAGCGGCTCCAGCTCGCCACTGGCGCGAGCGAAGCCGACTGCGAGCTCGCGGGGCGCCGACGACTCCTCCCACCGGTCCATGAGCGAGAGGGCCTGCGCGAGGCCCTCGTGCAGCTCGGCGCGTTCGGCGTCGCTGGCCGACCCGGCATACCGGAGGGCCCGCGTGAACTGCGCCACCGCCTCGGTGGTGGACGAGAGGGCTGTCGCCTCGCGCGCGGCCCGGGTCGAGTGAAGAAGGGCCTCGTCGCCGAGGCCCGCGGCGGCGGCGTGGTGGGCGAGGCGCGCGTGGTCCGGCTCCGCAGCCTGCGCAAACCATCGGTATGCCGCGGCGTGCAGCTCGGTGGCTCGGTACGCGGGGACGTTGGTCTCGACGGCGAGCCGAGCCAGCTCGTGCCGGAAACCGAACAGGCGGGCGGGGTCGCCCTGCCCATCCGCCGCGACCAGCCCACCGGAGGTGAGGCACTCGTCGAGGTGGGCGGGCTCCCGACCGGCCACCCCGGCGATCGTCGCGGCCGAGGCGGGCCGTCCCAGCGCCGCGGCCGCCCACACGAGCTGCCGGGCGTCGTCGGTGAGCTGCGCCGTCCGCGCCGTGACCACGTCGCTGACGGAGGACGGGACCTGGTCGCTGGGGTTGCTCAGGAGCTCCTCGACATAGAAGGGGTTGCCGCCGCTCAGCCGGTAGATGGCGCTCGTGTCGGACCGGCCCTGCGACTGCGCGAGCTCGGCGACCGCGCCGGATGTCAGGGGCGGGAGCGTCATGCGCCGCGTCGGGCGCTGGGTGGTGATCGAGGCCAGCGCGGTGCGCAGTGGGCTGTCGGAGGCGACCTCCTCGTCGCGGTAGGTCAACAACACCAGGGTCGACCTGCTCTTCAGCCGTCGCGCCAGATAGGTCAGCCAGTCGAGGGTGGCCTCGTCGGCCCAGTGCACGTCCTCGACCACCACGGCGGTCGGCCCGCCCGCTGCCCCGAGCCGCTCAAGCGACGTGGCGAAGAGGGTGTTCCGGTCTGCTCCGGAGCGGAACTGGTCGAGCAGGCCGTCCCCGTCGGCTGTCGCGATCTCGAACAAGGGGCCTAGCGGACGCGGGGTGAAACCGCCGTCGCACGCTCCACGAAGCCATCTCAGGTCGGGCCGCTGCACGGCGAAGGTGTCGAGCAGCGCGGTCTTCCCGATGCCGGCCTCGCCGGCGAGCAGAACCAAGCGGCCGTGCCCACCTGCCGCCTCATCGGCATACTCGCCCAAGGTCTGCAGGAAAATGCCTCGTTCGAGCAGCTCCACGGTTTCGAGTGTAGGAGCGGACAGGACGGGCGAGACCCCCAAATGCAGGAGGTCAGGTCGCCGGGGTCAGGAGGGCCACGGGGATGGTCCGCCCCGCTTTCCGGGCGTACTTCGCGACTCCCGGGAGCCTGGCCAGGATGACGTCGTTCCAGGCCTGGTCGCGCTCCTCGCCGTGCAGCTCGCGAACCGAGGCGCGCATGGGTTCGGCACGCACCTGCAGCTCCGTCTCGCCGGCCGCCCGCAGGTTCCGGAACCAGTCGGGGTCCCTCGGGCTGCCCGAGGCGGTGCCCCACACCAGGTAGCCCTCGGGCTGCGGGATCGCCCTCACGCAGGTCGAATGCGGCTCCCCGGTACGGCGGCCCGGCGTGGTCAGCATGACCACCGGGGCATCCTTCGTCCCGCCCATGGCACGACCGTTCAGCCGGCGGTACATCCAGGCGCCGATCCTGGTCGACCACGAGGCCATGGACACGGTTCGAGTGTCCCGCTGAGCGCGCCGCCGGGGAAGAGGCGACCGACCGGGTCCTCGCCGGGCGTCCGGGAGGTGACCGCGCGGCATACCCACCGCGCGGGCGCGGATAGACTGCGCGTGCTTCCTTCCCCGCACCACCCCGCTGCAACCCAGGAGACACCCGAATGGGCCACGTCGTCATCGACGTCATGTTGAAGCCAGAGATCCTCGACCCGCAGGGTCAGGCCGTGAACGGGGCTCTTCCCCGGCTCGGCTTCGAGCAGTTCACCGACGTGAGGCAGGGCAAGCGGTTCGTCCTCACGGTCGACGGCGAGGTGACCGACGAGCACCTTGCGGCTGCTGCGGAGGCGGCCGAGAAGCTGCTGTCCAACCCCGTGATCGAAGACGTCGTCTCGGTGCGGGCGCAGGACCAGGACCTCGACCAGTGAAGGTCGGGGTCGTCACGTTCCCGGGCTCCCTCGACGACCGCGACGCAGCCCGCGCCGTGCGCGCCGTCGGTGCCGAGGCGGTCACCCTGTGGCACGGGGACGCCGACCTCAAGGGGGTCGACGCGGTGGTGCTGCCCGGAGGCTTCTCCTACGGCGACTACCTGCGCTGTGGCGCGATCGCGCGCTTCGCACCCGTCATGGACGCGCTCATCCCAGCGGCCCAGGGCGGCCTACCGGTGATCGGGATCTGCAACGGGTTCCAGGTGCTCTGCGAGTCGCACCTGCTGCCCGGCGCGCTGATCCGCAACGACCACCGCAAGTTCAACTGCGTCGACCAGCGCCTCGTCGTCGAGAACAACCAGACCGCCTGGACCTCCGACTTCGAGGCCGGCCAGGAGATCACGATCGTCCTCAAGAACGGTGAGGGCGGCTTCGTCGCCGACGAGCCGACGCTCGACCGGCTCGAAGGTGAGGGCCGTGTCGTCTTCCGGTATGCCGGTGACAACCCCAACGGCTCGTACCGCAAGATCGCGGGCATCACCAACGACCGCGGCAACATCGTGGGCCTCATGCCCCACCCAGAGCACGCCGTCGAGGAGGGCTACGGCCCCTCGACGGACGGGCTCCCGTTCTTCACCTCCGTCCTGAAGGCAATGGCCAGCGCATGACCGCACACCCCTCGACCACGCAGCTCCACAAGCCCACGCTCGACACCGTCTCGCACGCGGCCGACACCCCCGAGGTCGAGCAGCCGTGGGCCGAGCTCGGCCTCAAGGAGGACGAGTACGCCAGCATCCGCGAGATCGTCGGACGCCGCCCGACGAGCGCAGAGCTGGCGATGTACTCGGTGATGTGGTCCGAGCACTGCTCCTACAAGTCGAGCAAGGTGCACTTCTCCCTCTGGGGTGAGAACACGACCGACGAGATGCGCGAGAAGCTGCTCGTCGGCATCGGCGAGAACGCCGGCGTCGTCGACATCGGCGACGGCTGGGCGGTGACCTTCAAGGTCGAGTCGCACAACCACCCGTCCTACGTCGAGCCCTACCAGGGCGCTGCCACCGGGGTCGGCGGCATCATCCGCGACATCATGTCGATGGGTGCCCGCCCGATCGCGATCATGGACCCCTTGCGGTTCGGCAACCTCAACCACCCCGACACCCAGCGCGTGCTGCCGGGCGTCGTGGCGGGCGTCGGCGGCTACGGCAACTGCATCGGCCTGCCCAACATCGGTGGCGAGGTCGTCTTCGACGACTGCTACCAGGGCAACCCGCTCGTCAACGCCCTCTGCGTCGGCGCCATGCGCATCGAGGACATCCACCTCGCCAAGGCGTCCGGTGTCGGCAACAAGGTCATCCTCTTCGGTGCCAAGACCGGCGGCGACGGCATCGGCGGCGTCTCGGTCCTCGCCTCCGAGACCTTCGACGAGGGTGGCCCCACCAAGCGCCCCGCGGTGCAGGTCGGCGACCCGTTCGCCGAGAAGGTGCTCATCGAGTGCTGCCTCGACCTGTATGCCGCGCACGTCGTCGACGGCATCCAGGACCTGGGCGGTGCCGGACTCTCCTGCGCGACCAGCGAGCTTGCCTCCAACGGTGACGGTGGGATGCAGATCGAGCTCGACCGCGTACCGCTGCGCGACGCCTCGCTGCGGCCTGAGGAGATCCTCATGTCGGAGAGCCAGGAACGCATGATGGCGGTCGTGGCTCCCGAGCACCTCGACGAGTTCATGTCGATCACCGACCGCTGGGACGTCGAGGCCACCGTCCTCGGCGAGGTCACCGACGGCGAGCACCTCGTCATCACCTGGCACGGCGAGGTCATCGTCGACGTCCCGCCGCGGTCGGTCGCCCACGAGGGGCCGACCTACCACCGCCCGCTGGAGCGGCCGGCATACCTCGATGACCTGCAGGCCAACGGCACCGACACCCTGGGGCGCCCCGTCGACGGACTCGGACTGAAGTCCGACCTGCTGACGCTGCTGGCCTCCCCGAACCTGTGCGACAAGTCCTGGGTCACCGACCAGTACGACCGCTACGTCCTGGGCAACACCGCGCTCGCGATGCCCGACGACGCGGGAGTCGTGCGCGTCGACGAGGAGACCGGGCGCGGCGTGGCCGTCTCGACCGACTGCAACGGCCGGTTCGCCAAGCTCGACCCCTACACGGGTGCACAGCTGGCGCTCGCGGAGTCCTACCGCAACGTCGCGACGGCGGGGGCGACCCCGCTCGCCGTGACCGACTGCCTCAACTTCGGCTCGCCCGAGGACCCGGGCGTGATGTGGCAGTTCCGCGAGGCGGTCAAGGGCATCGCGGAGGGCTGCAAGACCCTGGGCATCCCGGTCACCGGCGGCAACGTCTCCTTCTACAACCAGACCGGTGACGTCGCGATCCACCCGACACCGGTGATCGGCGTCCTCGGCGTCATGGACGACGTGTCGCGGCGCACCCCGTCGGGCTGGAAGGCGGCCGGTCAGGTCATCTACCTGCTGGGCACCACGCGCAACGAGCTGGCCGGCGGCGAGTGGGCCCACGTCGTGCACGGCCACCTCGGGGGCCTCCCGCCCACGGTCGACCTCGGGGCCGAGCAGCTGCTGGGAGAGATCCTGGTCAACGCGAGCCGCGACGGCCTGGTCGACGCCGCCCACGACCTGTCCGACGGCGGCCTGGCCATCGCGCTCGCCGAGGCGACCCTGCGCTATGGCGTCGGGGCGCGGATCTGGCTCGACGAGGTGTGCGAGCGCGACGGCATCGACCCGTTCACCGCGCTCTACAGCGAGTCGACCGCCCGCGTCATCGTCTCGGTCCCCCGATCGGAAGAGGTGCGGTTCACCGACATGTGCACCGCCCGTGGGCAGGTGCACGCCCGGATCGGTGTGGTCGACGACGAGACCGACGGGCTCGACGTGCAGGGCCACTTCGAGGTGGCGCTGGCCGACCTGCGCGAGGCCCACACCGGCACGTTGCGAGCGGTCTTCGGCGGCTGATCGGCTCGCTCCCGACTCGATGTGAACCCGCCCGCGAACATCGGCGTGTTTCCATCGAACCGGGAAGCGCGAGCGGCCCGGTCGCGTCCCCCAACGCGTCCGGGCCGTTCGTTCCCCTGGGTGTCCCCGCAAGGAACAGTACGTCCGCGGTCTGACGGCGTCGATGGGTAGAAGTACTCATCTTCGCCCGACGAACGGCTATTTCCACGCTGGCGGCGGGCACCCGGGAACCTCGTGCGACGATGCCGGTATGCCGCCGCGCCGCCGAGTTCCCGTCGTCGACGGCCGCGCCGCCGTGGTGGCGTGGCAGGCCGAGGGTGAGTCGACGTCGCGGGCCGACGTCGCGACCGCCGTGCGCTACACGCTGGAGGAGCTGTCGGTCGTCGCACCGGGGCGCAGCGTCGAGGTGCGGGTGCCGCCCTTCGGGGCGGTGCAGTGCATTGCCGGGACCACGCACACCCGCGGCACCCCGCCCAACGTCGTCGAGACGGACGCGCAGACCTGGTTGGCCGTCGCCACCGGTGCCCTGAGCTGGGACGGCGCCTGGGAGGCGGGCACCCTCCGGGTGAGCGGGCACCGCGCCGACCTCGCGGCATACCTGCCCCTGGTCTGAGGCATGGCCCGGCTGAGGTGCGGTGGCCCGGATCACTCGCCCGGGTAGCGCACCCCGATCTGGGCCCGGATGTCGTCGAGCGCGTCCATGATCCGCAGGGTCTCGGCGTGCGGCATCAGGGGCGACTCCACCTCGCCGGCGGTGACCCGGCGCGCCACCTCGACGGCCTCGAAGTGCAGCCCGTGCTCGCTGTCCTCGGTGACGTAGCGGTCGAGCTCGGTGTCGTCGTTCGCCAGCAGCCGGACCACCGCACGGTGTCCGTAGAACGGGCCGCTGAGCTCCAACCGCGCCTGCGTGCCACAGACCGCCGCGGTCGTCGGGGTCCTGGTCACCATCGTGGTGCCGAGGACGCCCATCGCTCCGGAGCCGCTCGTGACGCCGATGGCGGCCTGCGCGTCAACGCCGGTGTCGGTGAGCACACCGGTCGCGGTCACGTCGACGAAGTCCCCCAGCACGAAGTGGGCGAACGACACCGGATAGATCCCGAGGTCGAGCATGGCTCCGCCGGCGAGGGCGGGGTCGGCGAGGCGTTGCGGGCCGTCGGGATAGAGCGCCTGGCCGTGGTCGGCGTGCACGGTGTGGACCTCACCGAGCAGCCCGTCCTCGAGACAGCGGCGCACGACGTCGATGTGGGGGAGGAACCGCGTCCACATCGCCTCCATGGCGAAAACCCCTGCGGCGCCAGCGGATTCGACGATGTCGCGGGCCTCGGTGGCGTTGCGGGCGAAGGCCTTCTCGACGAGCACGGGCTTGCCGGCACCGGCGGCGAGCAGCGCCTGGGTGCGGTGTTCCGAGTGGGGCGACGCGACGTAGACCACGTCGACCTCGGGGTCGGAGACCAGGTCGGCATAGGACCCGTAGGCCGTGTCGATGCCGAAGTCGGCGGCGAAGTCCTGCGCGCGGGGCAGGCTTCGGGACGCGACCGCCTGGAGGTGCTGGCCGGTGCGGGCCTGCAGTGCGCTGGCGAAGGCACGAGCGATGCCTCCCGGTGCCAGGATCCCCCACCGGAGTGTCGGCGCGTCGCGCGGATCGGGCGTGCGAGGAGGGGGCAGCGTCAGGGAAGGCACCGGCCCATCATCGGTGCTCGCCGGTCGCCGCGCACTCGGCATCCATCAGGTGTCGCGCGGGGCAGCGACGGCCCGGTTGGTTCAGCGGATCCGCCAGGCGTCGGGAGGAGTCGGCGGCGGGGGAGTCGGGACCGCATCGGCGTCGGTGAACGGCCGACCCGCACCCAGGGCCCGGGTGAGCGCGGCACCCTCACGCACGGTGCTCGGGAACGCGCCCTTGGCGATGCTGCGCACGATCGAGCCCATCAGCAGCGGCTGACGGGAGCCGACCAGCACGAGGTTGCCGAACCGGCGCCGTTTCCAGATGTCGACCTGTGCGATCGCGGCGGTGTGCGGCAGGTGGCGTGCCAGACCGGCATGGACGCGGGCCACGTGCCGGTGGTCGGGTTCGTCGGCGGTGTTCATCACGAGGACCCCACCGGGCCACAGCACTCTCGCCACGTCGGCGAACCACTCGGAGCTGGTGAGGTCGGCCGGCACCTGGCTGTCGGCATACGCATCCACGACGATCGCGTCCGCGCTGGACTCCTTCAGGGCAGCCACCCCCTCTCGACCCCGCTGCGGACGCACCCGGATGCGGTGCCCGCGCGGCAGGGGCAGCTCGCGACGCACCTCGTCGGTGAGCGCGGCGTCGGGTTCGAGGACGATCTGCGGTGACCCCGGCCGGGTGTGGTGGACATAGCGTGGCAACGTCATCGCAGCGCCCCCGACGTGGGTGATCGCCACGGGGCCCTCGGGCAGCGAGTCGATCACGGCGGCCAGGTGCTGGATGTAGCCGAAGACGAGGAGCTCGGGGTCGCTCAGGCTGACGTAGGACTGCGGGTAGCCGTCGACGAGGACCGTGCTCCCGCCGTGTTCGTCGACCTCGAAGCGGAACTCCTGCATCGCGTCAGCACTCCTGCATCGCGTCGGAACTCCTTGTGTCAGAACGCCGGCCCGCGTCAGGGACGGATCAGCGACTTGACGGCCCGCCGCTCGTCCATGGCGGCATAGGCCTCGGCGACCTCGGCCAGCGGGACCTCGAGGTCGAAGACGAGTCCGGGGTTGATCGCCCCCGACAGCACGTCGTCACGCAGCTGAGGGAGGTACTGGCGAGCCGGCGCGATCCCGCCGGCGATCCCCACGTTGCGGGCGAACATGTCCCGCACGGGGTACTCGATCCCGTGCGGCACACCCACGTAGCCCACCGTGGCCCCGGGCCGCGCGGCCGCAATGGCGGTCGACATCGACTCGTTGGTGCCGACGCACTCGAGGACGGCGTCCGCCCCCACCCCGTCGGTCAGCTCCTTGACCGCCGCGACGGCCTCGTCGCCGCGGACCTCGACCACGTCGGTGGCGCCGAACTCGCGCGCCATCCGCTGGCGGGGCTCGTGACGGGACATCGCGATGATGCGCTCAGCGCCCATCCGCGCCGCGGCGAGGACACCGCTCAGGCCCACCGCACCGTCACCGACGACCACGACCGTGTCACCCTCCTGCACCCGGGCCGCGACCGCAGCGTGCCAGCCGGTGCCCATGACGTCCGACAGGCTGAGCAGGCTCGGCACGAGGCTGTCGTCCGGCACCTCCCGCGTCGAGACGAGGGTGCCGTCGGCGAGGGGGACCCGCACGTACTCGCCCTGCCCGCCATCGACCATCGCGCCGTCCCGGTCGTTGCCGCCCCAGAACCCACCCGCCGAGCACCGCGACTGGATGCCCACCCGGCAGTGCGGACACGTGTTGTCGGAGTACATGAAGGGGGCGATGACGAAGTCGCCGGCCCGCACGCCCCGGACGTCACTGCCGACCTCCTCGACGATGCCGACGAACTCGTGGCCGATGCGGGTCGGCTCGGTGACCGCGTTGATCCCGCGGTAGGGCCACAGGTCGCTGCCGCACACGCAGGCGGCCGTCACCCGCACGAGGGCGTCGGTCGGCTTGACGATGGTGGGGTCCGGGACGTCTTCGACCCGGATGTCGCGGGGGGCGTTGAGGATGGTGGCCTTCATGCCTCCCAGCCTCCCACGCTGGCAGGAGGGGTATGCCGCGTGGTGACCACGCGGCATACGCTCGGTGCATGCGCTTTGGCATCACCATCCTCCCGGAGCACGGCTGGTCCGAGGCCGAGCCGCTCTGGCGGCGGGCCGAGGAGTACGGCTTCGACCACGCCTGGACCTACGACCACCTCGTCTGGGCGGGGCTCCAGGACTCGCCGTGGTTCGGTGCGCTGCCGACGTTGACGGCCGCTGCGATGGCGACGTCGACGATCAGGCTCGGGACGTTCGTGAGCTCTCCCAACTACCGCCATCCCTATGTGTTCCTTCGGGATCTGCTTGCACTGGAGGACATTTCGAACGGTCGGCTGATCTGTGGCCTGGGGACTGGTGGGGACCTCGATGCGTCGATCCTCGGCGAGCAGCGACCCCTGAAGGAGCGCGTCGACCGGTTCCACGAGTTCGTCGAAGTGCTCGATCGGCTGTTCCGTGAGGACCACGTGACGCACGACGGCAGTCACTACCGGACCGTCGACGCGCGCACCCTGCCCGGCTCGGTCCAACAGCCGCGAGTGCCTTTCGTGATCGCGGCCAACGGCCCGCGGTCACTGCGGCTGGCTGCAGCCCACGGCCAGGGGTGGGTGACCTATGGCAAGGGCGGCGAGACCCTGGACGAGTGGTGGACCGGGATCGCCGAGCTGAGCGCCAAGCTCGACGACGTCGAGGGTGCTGCGGGACGTCAGGTCCCGCTCGACCGATACCTGTCGCTCGACGGAGCGCCGCGGTTCTCGCTCGAGAGCGTCGAGCTGTTCACCGAGATGGTGGGACGGGCGGGCGAGCTCGGGTTCACCGACGCGGTGACGCACTGGCCCCGGGCCGGGGGCGTCTATGCGGGCCGGGAGTCGGTGTTGGAGAAGGTCGCCGCCCTGCTGCCCGGACTCAGGTAGGCCGGGTCTTTTCCCACTTCTGGCCACCCATCGCGCACCTGACCGGCGAGACGGCCTTTCGGTGCGGCATGGGTGGCCAGAAGTCGGGTGTGATCAGGAGAAGGCGAACAGCGCGAGCGGCGCTGACGTCGGTGCGGCCGAGCCACCCGCCGGTTCCACGGTGATCCCTGCGGCCGTGGCCGTGGAGGCGTCCCCACTCAGCACCATCGTCACGGTGGGAGCCGAGCCGTGCGGCATGAGCCCCGCGCTGACCATCCCCTTGTTGGGCTGGTTGAGCCAGAGCTGGAAGTCCTTGCCGTCCGGCGCGGCCGGCATGTTGTCCGCCACGATGACCGCGGTGCCGAGGGAGGCGCTGCGCACGATCGTGGCCTTCGCCCCACCGATGGTCCGCTCGAAGCGCTGGGCGTCCTTGGCCGCCAGCACCTGCGAGGCGGTCACCTGGTCGCTGGAGTTGTTGTCCCAAGGGCTCCAGGTGATGCCTCCGATGAAGAGCGCAGCAGCTGCTGCGGCGGTCGCGAGCCAGGTGGTGACGCGACGTCGCGGACGGAAGTGCAGCACGGTGGTCTCGGGCCGGGGCGGCGCATCAGCTGTGGGCGAGTCGTCGCCAACGGGTCCAGAGGCGACCGGGCCAAGGGACTGCGCCTCCAGAGGGGGCAGCGGCCGGACTGTCCTGATGCCGGCGAGCACTGCGTCGCGCATCGACGCCGGGGGCGCCGTCTGGCTCATCAAGGACAGCTGTGCTGCGGCTTCACGCAGGCTGACCACTTCCGCCTGGCACTCGGGGCACTCGGCGAGGTGCAGCTCGAAGGCGCTGCGCTCCTGCTCGTCGATCGCATCGACTGCATAGGCGCCGACCAATCCGTGGATGTCGGCACTCATGACTGCACCCCCAGGGTGTCTCTCAGGCGGATCAATCCGTCTCGTATTCGGGTCTTGGCCGTGCCGAGGGGCACGTCCAGGAGGGAGGCCACCTCGGTGTGCGTGTAACCGCCGAGGTAGGCAAGTTCGACTGCGCTGCGCTGGGTGTCGGTGAGCGAGTCCAGGGCATTGCGTACGCGTTGGGCGTCCAGGCGGCGGTCGACCGTTTCGGCCGTCTCGTCGTAGGTGCGCTCCTGGTTCCGTGAGCCGTAGGTGTGCTCGCGGTCCGTCGACGCCTGCGCCGACCGCACCCGGTCGACCGCCTTGCGATGGGCGATGGTGAGCATCCAGCTGACCGCGCTTCCTCGCGAGGGGTCGAACCGGGCGCTTGTGCGCCAGATGTCGAGCAAGGCTTCCTGGGCCACTTCCTGGGACTGCGCCGGGTCCCTCACGACGCGGAGCACCAACCCGTAGATCCGGGCGGACACTGCGTCGTAGAGCCGGGCGAACGCTGCCTCGTCACCGAGGGCGCTGGCCCGCAGGAGTCCGGCGAGGTCGGTGCCCACGGCAGCACCTCCCCAGATCGGTTCGGGACCTGGGGTGGTTGCTGCCATGGACACCATCATCGCTGATTCAGCTCAGCCGGGGAGAAGAACGCCGTCGATGATGTAGACCGTGGCGTTCGCGGTCTGCACGTTGCCGCAGATCACGTTGGCCTCGCCGACCTTGAACGACTCACCGGAGCCGGTGACCTTGATGGTGCCGCCGCCGAGGGTCTTGTGCTCGCCGGCGAGCATCTCCGGGGTGAGCTTGCCGGGCACGACGTGGTTGGTGAGCACCTTGGTGAGCAGACCCTTCGGGTCCTTCATCGCGGCATCCATCGTGGCCTTCGGCACAGCGGCGAAGGCGTCGTTGCTCGGGGCGAAGACGGTGATGTCCTTGGCCGAGTTCAGGGTCTCGCCGAGGCCGGCCTCGGTCACCGCGGTGACCAGGGTGGACAGGACGGGGTTGTTGCTCGCGGCGGTGGCGACCGGGTCGGTGGCCATGCCGGAGAACGAGCCCTTGCCGTCCGCGGGAACCGCGGAACAACCGGCACCGAACGGCTTGGCCGTCATGTCCTCGGACGTGCTCGAGGAGCTGGAGCTGGAGCTGGGCGCGGACGAGGTGCTGGAGGCCGCGGTGTCGGAACCGGAGTTCCCACAGGCAGCGAGGCTGAGCGGAAGGGCGAGGCTGAGGGCAGCAATGGTGCTGCGGCGTGCGAGTCGCATGATGGTGGCTCCTTGTTGTGGACTGTCTGACACCCGGTATTCGGACCTGCCCCAGGGGTGGATTGGTCGGATTGGCGCCGCACGACCAGACGTGCGGCGCCGGGAGCCAGGGCTGCCGGTGGAGGCGAGGCGGAACTCGACGCCACCGGCAGGGGTCAGGAGATGAGGACGACGATCGAGTGCCAGCCGGACGCGCCACCGGGGAAGGGGTCTGCCCGCTTCTCGGTCTGCACCTGGCCGGTCCCGTCGGTCGCGCGGACCGTCAGGTCGTGCCGTCCGGTGGTGGCGTCCCACACCCAGAACCACTGACGCCAGTAGTCGGTCCCGCCGTCGGGCCCCAGGGTCGCCTTCTGCCACGGACCGTTGTCGACCCGCACCTCGACCTCCGTGATGCCGCGGCGTTGCGCCCAGGCGACCCCGCCGATGGCGACCTTCCCGGGCTTGTAGGTGGTGAGCCCGGCGGGCGTGTCGATCCGCGCCTGGGTCTTCACGGTGCCGTCGATCGCCCAGTCGCGCTTGGTCCAGTAGGCCTTCTCCGCGGCATACGTCGTCGCCGTGAGCTTGGTCAGCCACTTGGTGGCGCCTACGAACCCGTAGAGGCCCGGGGTCACCATCCGCGCGGGGAACCCGTGGCGGGCCGGCAGCGGCTCGCCGTTCATCGCGACCGCGATCAGGGCGTCACGGTCGTCGGTCAGCGCCTGGATCGGCGTTGAGATCGTCATGCCGTCGGTGGACTCGCTGAGGATCTGGTCGACGCCGTCCTGCACGCCGGCCCGCTCGAGGAGGTCTCGCACCCGGACGCCCAGCCAGCGGGTGGAGGAGATGTAGGGACCGCCGACCTCGTTGCTGACGCAGTTGAGGGTGATGTCCCTCTCGATCATCGGCATCTTGAGGAGCTCGGCGAACGTGATCGAGAGCTTCTTGTCGACCTTGCCGTCGATCTCCAGGACCCAGTTGTCGACATCGATGCGCGGGATGACCAGGGCGGTGTCGACGCGGTAGAACTCCTTGATGGGCGTGCTGAACGCGCTGATGCCCTTGACCTTGCCCTCGATGCCGGTCGGCAGCGCGGCGAGGGTGTTCTGTGGCGTGGGCAGGGCGACTGAGGAGGGCAGCGTCGCGGGCGCGGCGAGCTTCTGGCCCAGGGCGCCGAGCGCTGCGGCGCCGACGGTGACCCCGGCGGCACCGATGAGGAAGTTGCGGCGGGCAGGGGCGCCCTCCGCCCCTTTCGCGTATGCCGTGTGGTCCAGCGGCGACTCGGGTGTCGCCTTGTCAGGGGTGATCTTGTCGGGGGTGACGGCCCCGGGAGTCGCCAGGTTGGGGATGAGCGCGCGCAGCCCGGTGAGCGTCGCCACCCCGATGGCCGCCGTGACGAGGGCGGGCACGATGTCGAACGGCGCGGACGCGGGGCGGAACCAGGCGGCCAGGCCGGCGAGCATGGCGAGACCGACCACGAGGACGTTGGCCAGGCTCGGCCTGGTGCGCGACACCAGCCCGATCCCTGCTGCGGCGATGACGACCACGAGCGTGACGCTGCCGAGCAGGATCGGCTTGTCGGCGGTGCCGAAGTTCTGGACCGCCCACTCCTTGACCGGTGTCGGGGTGGCGTCGATGACGGTGGAACCGACGGCGAGCACCGGTGAGGCCGAGGGATTGACGAACGCCGCCACGAGGTGACCCACCGCCATCCCGGCTGCGGCCGCGAGGACGCCGCTGACGGCATACCTGAGGCCTTGGCTCTTACCGGGGGACAGTCGGAGGTGTTCCATGATTGCTATTCGTACTCGCACCCTTACCGGATGGGGTGCCCGACCCGGTTACGGGATGATGACGCGGGTAGCGTGAGCACGTGCCACCGACCCGCCGCTACCCCAACTTCGTCGCCTTCATCTCGACCGGAGTCATCCTCGGCTTCGTCGCCGGCTCGGCAGTCGCCTACCTCAGCGACGACACCGCGACCTACGGCCACGACTACAGCGTGACGAGCGCGGTGTTGTTCCTCGGCGTCGTGGGTGCGTGCGTCTTCGGGCTCCTCGCCGCGATCGTCGCGGTGCTGCTGGACCGGCGCGGATGACGGCTGGAGCAACGCGGCTGGTCTCTGGAGCAACGCGGCTTGTCCCTGTGGGAGACTGAGCCACGTGGCACGCGGCGACGGACGGCTCTCGCATGATCTGCTTCCCGGCGAGAAGGGCCCGCAGGACGCCTGCGGGGTGTTCGGCGTCTGGGCTCCCGGCGAGGACGTCGCCAAGCTGACCTACTACGGGCTCTACGCCCTGCAGCACCGTGGGCAGGAGTCGGCGGGCATCGCCACCTCCGACGGGCGCTCGATCCTGGTCTACAAGGACATGGGCCTGGTCTCCCAGGTCTTCGACGAGCGCTCGCTCGCATCGTTGCGAGGACACCTGGCCGTGGGCCACTGCCGCTACTCCACGACCGGCGGCTCGACGTGGGAGAACGCCCAGCCGACCCTCGGCGGACACGCCGAGTCCACGGTCGCCCTGGCCCACAACGGCAACCTGATCAACTCTGCCGAGCTGCGCGAGCTGGTGCACGAGCGTCGCGCCGAGGGCTTCGGCGCCGACGGGGGGGAGCTCGGGCGCGGGAACACGACAGACACCGCGCTCGTCACGGCGCTGCTCGCCGACGACCCCGACCGCTCGCTCGAGGCCGCGGCGCTGGACCTGCTCCCCAAGCTGCGCGGCGCCTTCTGCTTCGTGTTCATGGACGAGCACACCTTGTATGCCGCGCGCGACCCCCAGGGAATCCGCCCGCTGGTCCTCGGTCGCCTCGAGCGCGGCTGGGTGGTGGCGTCCGAGACGGCCGCTCTCGACATCGTCGGCGCCTCGCTGATCCGTGAGGTCGAGCCGGGCGAGCTGATCATCATCGACGAGGACGGCCTGCGCTCCCAGCGGTTCGCCGAGACCGACCGCAAGGGCTGTGTCTTCGAGTACGTCTACCTCGCCCGACCCGACACCACCATCAACGGCCGGGGGGTCCACGAGTCGCGCGTCGAGATGGGACGCACCCTGGCCCGCGAGCACCCGGTCGAGGCCGACCTCGTCATGCCGACGCCCGAGTCGGGCACGCCCGCCGCCATCGGCTACGCGCAGGAGTCCGGCATCCCCTACGGCCAGGGGTTGGTGAAGAACTCCTACGTCGGGCGCACCTTCATCGCCCCCTCGCAGACGATCCGCCAGCTCGGCATCCGGCTCAAGCTCAACCCGCTCCGGGAGGTCATCAAGGGCAAGCGCCTCGTCGTGGTCGACGACTCGATCGTGCGCGGCAACACCCAGCGGGCCCTCGTCCGGATGCTCCGCGAGGCCGGGGCCGCCGAGGTGCACGTGCGCATCTCGTCGCCGCCGGTGCGCTGGCCCTGCTTCTACGGCATCGACTTCGCGACCAGGGCGGAGCTGATCGCCACCGGCATCGGGGTCGAGGAGGTCTGCACCTCGATTGGCGCCGACTCCCTCGGCTACATCTCGGAGGAAGGCATGATCGCCGCCACCGAGCAGCCCGGCAGCCAGTTGTGCACTGCCTGCTTCACGGGGACCTACCCGCTGGAGCTCCCTGACGCGAGCCGGCTCGGCAAGAACCTCTTCGAGACGCTGCCGATCGACGTGGGCGGGGTCGGCGGGGTCGACGTGGACGGCGTCTCACTCGGAGTCGCCGGCGGCGCCGCAGACGCCCTGACCCGCCCCTGACCCACCCCCGACCCACTTCTCAGCCCGCCCCAGCTGCGACTTGTTGCGCGCAGATCGTCACGGGACCCCCTCAAACGGGGCGTGGTGACCACCGGATCGCAACACGTCGGGATGGGCTGCGACTTGTTGCGCGCAGATCGTCACGGGACCCCCTCAAACGGGGCGTGGTGACCACCAGATCGCAACAAGTCGGGATGGGCTGCGACTTGTTGCGCGCAGATCGTCACGGGACCCCCTCAAACGGGGCGTGGTGACCACCAGATCGCAAGAGGTCGGGATGGGCTGCGACTTGTTGCGCGCAGATCGTCACGGGACCCCCTCAAACGGGGCGTGGTGACCATCAGATCGCAACACGTGGCTGGAGGACGGGTGGGCGAAGGGTCGGTCGGTCCGACAGTCGGTCAGGCGCCGGCGACGGGGGCGTCCGCGCGCCGGGGTTCACGCCACAGCTCGAAGGTCTGGGTGAGCCAGAACGTCCCGAACTGCGCGATCAGCGCGGCCTCCAGCCAGAACACCCAGTGGTCGAGCCAGCCCAGCCACGGCCCCGCGATCGCGATGACGGCGATCGAGGCGACCATCAGCACGAATCCCCAGAAGTAGCGGTTCCAGAAGTGGTCCCGCACCGGCCGGCCGTCCTCCTTGGCCTGCTTGGCGGCCAGGCCACGGGCGCTGACGAAGACGACGGCCACGATTCCGATGAACAGCAGGATCGCCGCAGTGTTGTGACCGTGGCACATGAAGGCTCCACGGTTGAACAGGTAGAACGCGACGAGCCCGAGGAACGCCAGCACTGACAGGGCGATCGCCACACCGACGCCCTTGGACAGCTCGCGCTCGGACTCTGGTGTCGCGAAGAACTGGATTCCCATGACTGCCGCGAAGGCCAGCACCGCGACGATGAACAGGGCGGAGACGTTGTTGGTGATCGCATCACGCACATCGGGCGCGATCGCCGAGGACACGCACGTCTCCTCGGGGCGGGTCGGCACGAACGCCACGATGAACGCGAAGAAGCCCGACCCGTTGAGCAGCACGTCCTCGAGCTCGGTGCTGCCCTGGTACACGATGAGGCAGGTCCCGATGGCACAGAGGCCGGCGACGAAGACCGCCCGCACCGGTGTGTAGTAGGACGCGCTGATGGACTGGAGCATGTGGTCGCTGGACCAGATGTAGGTCACGACCGAGATGAAGATCAGCAGGACCAGCAGCACCATGGCCAGCCGCAGGAATCGGTAGGTGCGCAGCAGGTCGAACTGGTAGCTCGTGGACATGGCAGATTCCCCTCACTGAGAAACGGTCCCTGCGTGAGCAGGATCCCGCCGCCCGGACCGCGTCGGCTCAGCCATTCGTACCGGTCTAGGGTGGGGCACGTGAGCGAGCCGATCACCTATGCCTCCGCCGGTGTCGACGTCGAGGCCGGTGACAAGGCCGTCGAGCTCATGAAGGCCTCTGTCCGCCGCGCAACCCGTCCTGAGGTCCTGGGCGGCCTGGGCGGTTTCGCCGGCATGTTCGACGCCTCCGCGATCGCGCGGATGAGCCACCCGGTCCTGGCGACCAGCACGGACGGCGTCGGCACCAAGGTCGCCATCGCCCAGGCGCTGGACAAGCACGACACCATCGGCTTCGACCTCGTCGGCATGGTCGTCGACGACATCGTCGTGTGCGGCGCCGAGCCGTTGTTCATGACCGACTACATCGCGACGGGCAAGGTCGTCCCCGAGCGCATCGCCGCCATCGTGTCGGGGATCGCCGCCGCGTGCGAGCAGGCCAGGGTCGCGCTCGTGGGCGGCGAGACCGCCGAGCACCCCGGGCTGCTGGAGCCCGACGAGTACGACGTGGCGGGTGCCGCGACGGGCGTCGTGGAGTATGCCGAGGTGCTGGGTCCCGACCGCGTGGTGCCCGGCGACGTGGTCCTGGCCCTCGGGTCGAGTGGTCTGCACTCGAACGGGTATTCATTGGTGCGCAAGGTGATTGGCGCCGCTGGCTGGCAGCTCGACCGCCACGTCGAGGAGTTCGGCCAGACCCTGGGTGAGGAGCTGCTCACCCCGACCCGCGTGTACTCCGCCGACCTGCTCGACCTGATCCGCACCGACGGCGTCGACCTCCACGCGCTGTCGCACGTGACCGGCGGCGGACTGGTGGCCAACCTCGCTCGCGTCCTACCCCCCACCGTGTTCGCACGGCTCGACCGCTCCACCTGGACCCCACCAGCGGTGTTCTCGACGATCGGCGGCCTCGGCCAGGTGCCGCGCGCCGACCTCGAACGCACCCTCAACATGGGCGTGGGCTTCGTGGCGATGCTCCCGGCCGACCAGGTCGACGCGGCGACGCGCGAGCTGGAGGCACGCGGCATACGGGCATGGGCGATCGGTGAGGTGACGGGTGCGGAGGAGGCACTCGCGGACGACAAGCATGAGGTGGTCCGCGGCGCCAAGGGCGTCGAGGGTGGCGCGGTCCAGCTCGTCGGCGACCACCCGACCGGCTGAGTACCCAACCCCATGCGGCGGGTGCAGGCCGCCCATCACACTGAGCGGCATGAGCACCCGCTCGCGCAGCACGGTGGCCTGGTCCCTCGGGGTCGGGTGGATCGGCGCGCTCGCCATCGGGGCTGCCGGGCTGGTGCTCATCGTGATGGTCGACGTCGTCTCGGCAGCTCTGGACGTCGTCGGCCACGCTCCGTCGGATCCGACGTCGAACGCTGACATCTGGGTGGTGACCGGCGCGTCGATGGCGTTGTGCCTTGCTGTCGCGGGCGTCGGGGGTTGGACCCTTGCGGGCGCGCCCGACGGCCTGACCCCGCGATGGCTGGCCGGGCTGGTGGCGGGACTGGTCGGCGTGGCCGCGGGGGCCGCCGTCTTCGCGATCATGTTCGGGTTCACCCCGATCTGAGCCCGATCGAGGTCCGGCCCTGATGCCAGCTCCTGCACCAGACGACGTGGCGCCGGACCCCTTCTGCGCCTTCCGCCGGCGGCTCCGGCGGGGTTACCGTCGGGCTGTGTGGGCGCCACAGCACGAGGACCAGTCGGTACGCCAGTACCGCTTCCTCCTGCGCACGGCCCCCCTCGACGCGCTCGAAGAGGCCCACGTCGAAGTGCTGGCGCCCATGGCGCGGGCTCGGCGGGCGATGGTCCTGTGGGCCGTCCAGGACGGGCTGGTGGCCGGACTGCGCCTGCGCCCGGAGGACGTCCGATCCATCGCCCATCTGGTCACCCTGGGGGAGCGCCGGCGCCCGGGTGACTTCTTGCGTGCGTGTCTGCCCAGCGTGCTGCTGGAGCTGGCCGAGGGCATCCTCGTGGCCGAGGCCATGTTCGGCCGCTTCGGCGGGTATGCCGCGTGGGACGGGGCCGAGCCCGAGCTCACCGAAGGTGGCGAGTGGGTGGACGGCGGCTTCGGCGAGCACTGGCACGACGCACTGATGGGCCATGTGATCTACCGCAACTTCGCGGGCGGGCCGAGCTCACCGGACACCGCTTTCGGCGGCCACTGAGACCCCTGTCCGTCGCTGAGATCCCCCATCTGGTGGAGTCCGAAAACGCATTCTGGGTGAGCCCCTTCGCACCCCGGCTGCCTAGCGTCGGACACGTGAGCTTGTTCAAGCGGCGGCAGGTCGATCCGGTGGGCCCGGTCGAGCGTCCCGAGGTCCGCCAGTACCGCTACCTGCTCCGCACGGCTGACCTCGAGACACTGGTAGCCGTCCATGGCGACGCGCTCGGTTCGCTCGACCTGCTGATCCGTGCGCACATCCTGCGCACCGCCCAGGACCGCCTGCTCAGCGGGCGAGAGCTCACCGTGGACGACGTCACGGGGATCGCCCACCTCGTCGCGGCCGGAGAGGTCCGCACGCCCGGGATCATCGTGTCGGCCCTGACCGATGCCGCGCTCGAGCGGCTCGCGACCAGGGTCATCACCCGGCCGGCGGCGGTTCCGCTGCTGGCGGGTCACGAGAGCTGGGACGGCCAGGACGCCGATCTCAGGGAAGCGGTCACCCGGTCGTCGCTGAGGGCAGCCTCGCGGGCCTCGCGGAGAACAGGGCCGGCACTGGCTCCGGAAGGCACCCCTCAGCGTGCCTGACCGCGGTCTAGCATGAGGCATGGGGACCATGGCTGATCGTGCACCCGAGGACCAGGTCGTCCGGCAGTACCGCTTCCTGCTCCGCACCGGGCCACTGGACGCACTGCTGGCCGCTCACCACGAGGCCCTCGGCGGCCTAGGTCAGGACACCCGTACCCGCGTGCTGACCGCCGTCCAGGACGGGTTGGTGGCCGGCCAGCGGCTCGGTCCGGGCGATACGGCGGCGATTGCCCGGCTGGTCAGCATCGGCGAGCGCCGCAACCCGCGCGGCTTCCTCGACGCCTGCGAGCCCGCGGCGCTGCGCCTGCTCGCCGACGGGGTCCTCCACGCCGAAGCCACCTTCGGCCTCTTCGCCGGGTATGCCGCGTGGGACGGGCTCGACCCCGAGCCCACGGACGTGGGGGTGGACCACGGTGGTGACCCGCAGTCGACCAGGCTCGAGGATGCCGGGGCCGAGGCCAAGGCATTGGCCCAGAGCCACGCCATGAGCGTGCAGCCGTGGGCAGGTGCCGGCTTCTAGGCCTCCGCCAGCAGCTCCGCCGTCGTCGCGAGTGACACCAACGGCGCGTAGAGCGACATCACGTCGAGCGCCTTCTGGTGGTTGTCGTCGGTCGATCCCGCACAGGCGTCGGTCACGACCGTGATCGACGCGCCGGCGTCGGCCGCGGCCAGCACCGTTGAGATCACGCAGCAGTCGGTCGCCACGCCGGCGACGAGCAGCGACGGCTGTTCGCCCACCACCGCCCGCAGGTCGGGGGTCCACTTGCCGAACGTCGTGGCCACGACCGTCGTGGTCGCGTGGCCCGCCACGTCGTCGGTCAGCTCGTACAACGGGTCGTCCGCAGGCCGCAGGGCCCAGGGGAACTCCTCGTAGTAGGGCAGCCAGGCCCCGGTGGGCTCGGCAGGCGCGACGAACCGGGTGAAGACCGACCGGTCACCGTAGGCCTCTGCGAGACGTACGACGTTGGCCGCGGCCGCGGCATACCGGGGAGCGCACCAGGCGCTGGACGGGTCGCCGAAGACGCGTTGCAGGTCGATCGCCACGAACCAGGGGCGACCACTCACGTGCCGGCCTCCTGGCGGCGCACCGTGCCGCGCCGCAGGACGAGGGCCAGCCCGAAGGACAGCACCAGGGCCACCAGCACGCCGAGGTTGGCGTAGGCCCAGGCGCCGTCCTTGCCGCCCAGCCCGAGCGGACCGAGCAGGTAGCCCTGCCAGTTGTTCCACGAAGCGTCGTCGGCGAAGAGGTTGATGACCAGGCCCCAGCCGATCACGGAGGTGGCGATCAGGATCGCGATCGAGGTCCAGTCCCACGCGCCGTAGACGCCCCGCACGTCGAACAGGGCCTCCTCGTCGTAGTCGCGGCGGCGCGCCACGATGTCGGCGATCATGATCCCGGCCCAGCTCGCGAGCGGCACTCCGAGGGTGATGAGGAACGACTGGAACGGGTTGATGAAGCTGTCGGCGAAGAAGACGACGTAGATCGTGCCGATGGTGAGGATGACGCCGTCGATCAGGGCCGCACGGGGGCGGGGGATCCGGACGCCGAGCGAGAGCAGGGTCAGCCCGGAGGAGTAGATCCCGAGGACAGCCCCGCTCACCAGGGCCAGGATGGCGGCCACGAGGAACGGCACGAGGAACCAGGTGGGCAGGATCGTGGCCAGCGTCCCGACCGGGTCGCTCTGGATGCCCTGGCTGAGCTTGTCGTCGGAGCCCGCGAGCAGGAGGCCGTAGACCACCAGCAGGACAGGTGCGAGGGCGCCGCCGAAGGTGTTCCACAGCACGATCGACGAGCCGGAGGCGTCCCGGCGCTGGTAGCGCGACCAGTCGGCGGCGATGTTGATCCAGCCGAGCCCGAAGCCCGTCATCACCAGGACGAGCGCCCCCACGACGGCCTGCGTGGACCCGGCCGGAATGGCGCTGACGGTGGACCAGTCGACGTCCTTGACCGTCAGGGCGATGTACACGACGGTCGCGACCCCGGTGATCCAGGTCAGCCACGACTGGAGCCGCATGATGATGTGGTAGCCGGCCACGGACGCCAGCACGATGAGGGTCGCGGTGACGACGCAGGCGACGATCTTGGTGCCCGTGCCGCCGCCCCAGCCGAGCTGCCTGAAGATGGTCGCGGTGGCCAGGGTCGCCGTGATCGCGAGGAACGTCTCCCAGCCGATCGACGTCAGCCAGGACACGACGCCCGGCACCTTCTGGCCGGTGACCCCGAAGGCGGCACGCGACAGCACCATGGTCGGGGCCGAGCCGCGCTTGCCGGCGATCGCGATGACCCCGCAGAGCAGGAACGACACGACGACTCCGACCACCGCGACCAGCACGGCCTGCCAGAACGAGATGCCGAAACCGAGCACGAAGCCGGCATAGCTGATCCCGAAGACCGACACGTTGGCCGCGAACCAGGGCCAGAACAGGTCCTGCGGCCTCGCGGTCCGGTCGGCCTCGTCGATGATCTCGATGCCGGTGGTCTCCACCCCCAGGCGCTGGGTCTGCGCGCGCGTGCCTGTGCTCATGACGCGAGCGTAGACCGCGGCCCGCGCGCTGCGTCGGCACCACGGCATACCGCGTCGGGGAACGGGCACGGCGACGCCACGGCATGCGGCGATGGCCGCACGCCGCGGCGCGGCGGAGGTGACACACGAGCCCGAGGGCCCGCGCATGAGGTGGAGGTCAGTCAGGACGTCAGGTCATTGCTGACCCGAGGCCCACTTTCCGTATTCGTCGTACTCGTCCTCACCCACGGAGCTGTCGGAAACAGGTTCCGGCTCCGCGTAGGAAGACCCGTGCAGTTCTCGCTCAAGCGCCGTCAGGTCGGTGTTGGGAGAGAAGTACTTCAGCTCCCGAGCGACCTTGGTCTGCTTGGCTTTGGCCCGGCCGCGCCCCATGGCGTGACCCCCTCATGCGTCTGCCGGGACGGCATCGCCTTGTCGAGTCACCATGTCGGCGCCTCGGCTCGACGGAGCGGTCCCGGGAATCGTGTATTTGTCGTGAGGACAACGCTACATGAGCGATGCAAGTTCTGTGGCGAGACCCGCGTCTCACTGGGCGATGTCGTGCTCAGATCACGCGCTCAGACCTGACCAGAGGTCGTGCTCAGCGCGCAGGCAGCCAGATCCCGGCCGCCTGCCTGGCCGCCATCCGCTCCTCCGCGATGTGGTCGGCTGCCGCCGCGGGCGTGATGTTGCGCGCATCCGCCGTCTCGAGCACTTCGAGGGTGTGGTCGAAGATCGCCGTGGCGCCCTTCTTGGCGCGCTCGAAGTCGAAACCGTGCAGCTCGTCACTGACCTGGATGACCCCGCCGGCGTTGACGAGGAAATCCGGGGCGTAGGTGATGCCGCGCTCGCGGAGCCGGTCGGCCGTGCCACCCTCCCCCTCGACCACCAGCTGGTTGTTCGCGCCGCCACAGACGACGGTGGCCCGCAGGGCCTCCACGGTGGTGTCGTCGAGCGCGCCGCCGAGGGCGCAGGGCGCGTAGACGTCGATGTCGGAGGCCACGAGGGTCGCGGTGTCGGGGACGACCTCGATCTCGGGGTGCAGGGCCGTCAGGGCTGCCAGGGCCTGCTCGTTGACATCGGTCACCACGACCGTGGCGCCGTCCTCCAGCAGGTGTCCAGCGAGGATGCGGCCGACCTTGCCGACCCCTGCGATGCCGACGGTGCGGCCCTTGAGGGTCGGCTGGCCCCACAGGTGCTGGGCGGCAGCGCGCTGGCCCTGGAAGACACCGAAGGCGGTGAGCACGGAGGAGTCGCCCGCCCCGCCGTTGGCCTCGGACCGGCCGGTGGCGAAGCGGGTGGTCTCGCTGACGATGTCCATGTCCGCGACATAGGTGCCCACGTCGCAGGCCGTGACGTAGCGGCCGCCGAGTGACTCGACGAAGCGGCCGTAGGCACGCAGCAGGTCGGGCGTCTTGTCGGTCGCGGGGTCGCCGATGATGACGGCCTTGCCGCCGCCGAGGTCGAGCCCGGCCACCGCGTTCTTGTAGGCCATCCCCTTGGACAGCCGCAGCACGTCGGCCAGGGCCGCGTCCTCGCTGGCGTAGGGGTAGAACCGCGTGCCGCCCAGGGCCGGCCCGAGAGCCGTGCTGTAGATCCCGATGATGGCCCGCAGGCCGGTCGCCCGATCGTGGCAGAAGACCACTTGTTCGTGCTGGGACGTCGAGGCGGAGGACATCGAGATGCTGGGCGGCGAGGACGCGGTCACGGTGGTGACTCCTTGAGCTCGGTGAGGCGCTGGGCGGGGAGGCCGGCGCGGATCGCGCGCCGGCACCCAGCGTAATCCCGCTCACGGGTTGGTCTGGTGACTAGTCCTAACGGGCCATATCGGATGACCCGTTGGGAATGTTCCCAAAGGGTCCCGCTTGTCCGATTATGGAAGCACGTCCCCTGCACTAGGAGTTAGACATGGTTACTCGCACCACCGAGGTCGAGAAGTTGCTCACGCCCGCGGAGGTGGCATCACTGTTCCGGGTCGACCCCAAGACAGTGACTCGTTGGGCCAAGGCGGGGAAGCTCAACTCCATCCGCACCCTCGGCGGGCATCGCCGCTACCGCGAGGTAGAGGTTCGCGCGCTGCTCACTGACGTCCTCTGACAGACGAGCGCGTCAGGGGCAGGGCCTGGCGCGCACCTGACAGTGGGGTGGCGGTACGTTCGGTCCCATGGACTCGGCGCGCCGTTCTGGCCCCCTCGCGGGCGTCCGGGTCGTCGAGGTCGGCGGTATCGGTCCGGGGCCCTTCGCCGCGATGATGCTGTCCGACCTGGGCGCCGACGTCGTGCGCGTCGACCGGCCGGGCGAGGACCTGAGATCTACCCATGCGGTGCTGCTGCGGGGGCGGCGTTCCGTGGTCGTGGACCTCAAGTCCGACGAGGGTCGCTCCGTCGTGCTCGGGCTCATCGCCCGGTCAGACGTCCTCATCGAGGGATTTCGTCCGGGTGTTGCCGAGCGCCTCGGCTTTGGTCCAGACGTTGCGCTGCAACGCAATCCGCGGATCGTCTATGGCCGCATGACCGGGTGGGGCCAGGACGGACCGTATGCCGCGCTGGCCGGTCACGACATCACCTACCTGGCCGTTGCCGGCGTTCTCGACGCGTTCGCCGGAGCCGACGGCCGTCCGGTGCCACCGCTGAACCTGCTCGGGGACTTCGGCGGCGGGGGCATGCTGCTGGCACTCGGGGTCGTCTCCGCGTTGTGGCACGCGCGCGAGTCCGGGCAGGGCCAGGTCGTCGATGCCGCGATCGTCGACGGGGTCGCGGCGATGACCGCGATGCACCAGTCGATGCTCGGGTCGGGGATGTGGCCCGCGGCAAGGGGGGCCAACCTCTTCGACGGGGGCGCGCCCTTCTACCGCTGCTACCGCACGAGCGACGACCGCTGGGTCGCGGTGGGGGCGATCGAGCCGATCTTCTACGAGCGGTTCCTCGGCGGGCTGGGGCTGGACCGCGCCACGGTGGGAGTCGACCAGATGGACGTCGCCTCCTGGCCGCGGGTCTCGGAGGTGATCGCCGACCGTTTCGCCGCACGGCCCCTCGCGGACTGGGTGGCCGTCTTCGTCGACCTCGACGCCTGCGTGGCGCCAGTGCTCACCGCCCAGGAGGCGCGCTCCGACGCCCACCTCGCCGCCAGGCAGGCGTATGCCGCCGTCCCCGGCGCGCCCGGAACGGTGCAGCCGGCGCCGGCCCCGCGGTTCTCGGCGACCCCCGCGGCGGCGGGGCAACCCGCGGGCCCGCCGGGGCGGCATACCGACGAGATCGTGCGTGGGCTAGCGGAACGTTAGGCGGATTGACGGTCCACCGAACAGCCGACCCAATGGTCAAGGCTTGTTAAAGTTCGTTCTCCACAGCGCAAATCCGCGCTTCCATCAAGGGGCAGACCTCTTCACCCCCTTGGAGCCCCAGTGACCAACAGCCTCGGCAGTTTCCTGCAGGAGCAGCTTCGCGTGCTCGGCTGGAGCCGTGCGACCCTCGCGATGCGCAGCGGTCTGGACGAGTGGACGCTGGAAGGCATCATCGACTCTCCGGTCCTGCCGGAGTGGCCCCAGCCCGACGAGATGCTCGCGCTGTCCCGTGCGCTGTGCCTCTCCGTCCGCGAGATCGTGCTGAGGTCTGCCGAGGCGTGCGGCCTGTCCGTCCTCGGCGGGATCGAGCACCCCGAGGCCGTACTGCTGGCCACCAACGACGAGCTGATGCGCGAAGTGCGCCGTCGGCTGGCCCTCGGTGCCCAAACGGGGCAGTACATCACCAGCGCACCCCAGCACTGGGGTGTCGACACCGGCGCACAGTCGGCGTAGCGGCGGCCGGCACCACCCCCTGCGGTGCCGGGTCGTTCGACAAACCCAGCCCTCGTCCCTCAGCCAGACGGGTGCTGGAACGGCAAGAGAGCATGTCCCTTCAACGGGAGCCACCGGCCATCTCACCAGATGGCCGGTGGCTTTCGTTGAGGCCTTGGTGGAGGCCGGTGGTCAGGACAGTCGGCGCAGCATGACGGCGAAGGCCTCGAGCGCCCGCACGGCCGCGTCGAGCTCACGTTCCACGGCCACCAGGGCCGGCTGGTCGACGACCACACCATCCTCGCCGCGGTGCTCGACGTCGGCGCAGAGCCGGGCGAGACGTTCGGCCCCGAGGTTGGCCGCGCTGCCCTTGAGGCCGTGCGCCGCGCGGCTCAGCTCGTGGGCCGCCCCCGCCTCCCGGTGCTCGCGCATGGTCGCCAGCGCGGCTCGGGCATTGGGCCCGAACCTGTCGATGAAGCGCAGCAGCATCGTCGGATCGCCCGGGTCGAGCTCGAGCAGCTCCTCGAGGCGCGAGGGGTCCAGCAGGGTGGTGTCCGCGCGGGCCGCGAGCCTGCGGCTGGCCGTGGCGTCGGTGTCGGGGCTCTGGTCGCCGTTGGCGGGAACCCACCGCTCCAGCGTCTCGCGCAGCAGCGCCACGTCGACCGGTTTGGTCAGGAAGTCGTCCATGCCCGACTCGAGGCAGCGTTCGCGCTCGCCCGCGATGGCCGCGGCCGTCATCGCGATGATGGGCGTGCGGTACTGGTCGTCCTCGAACGAGCGGATCATCCGCGTCGCGTCGTAACCGTCCATCTGGGGCATCTGGCAGTCCATCAGCACCGCGTCGTATGCGCCGTCGGCCGACTGGAACGAGTAGTAGCCGGCCAGTCCGTTCTCGGCGATGTCCACGGCATACCCGAGGCTCTCGAGGATGCCGACGGCCACCATCTGGTTCACCTCGTTGTCCTCCACGACCAGGACGCGGCCGCGTGAACCCATCGGGGCACGCAGGTCGGGACGGCCGGCCGTCGCGGGGACAGCCCCGGGCCCGCCCGCCGGGACAGCCCCGGGCCCGCCCGCCGGGACAGTCTCGGCGCGGGCGCCGGCCACGTTGGCGAGGGTGTCCAGCAGGCTGGAGGGCAACACCGGTTTGGTGAGGGAGACGTCGATGCCAGCCGCCGCCAGGACCTCCGGATCGAGGTCCATCGCCGAGGTGAGCAGGACGATCCTGGTGTCACCGAAGCGGCCGTCCCCGCGCGTCATCCGGGCGAACTGCTCACCGTTGACGCCAGGCATCAGGTAGTCGAGCAGCACCACGTCGAAGGGCAGGCCCCGCCGATGGGCGTCGTCGAGGAGCCCGAGGCCCTCGACCCCGGACGAGGCGATCGCCGCCTCGATCGACCAGCCGGCCAGCTGCTCCTCGAGGATGAACCGGTTGGTCTCGTTGTCGTCGACGACCAGGATGCGGAGCCCGGCCACCGAGGGCAGGGGCTCGGCCTTGGCGGCGCTGACGCTGGCCGGCGCGAACCGGACGGTGAACCAGAAAGTGCTCCCGAACCCGCTCTCGCTGTTGACGCCGATCTCACCACCCATCGCCTCGACGATCTGGCGACTGATGGCCAGGCCGAGGCCGGTGCCGCCGTACTCGCGAGTGGTGGAGCTGTCGCCCTGGGAGAACGCGGTGAACAACCGCTCCTTGACCTCCGGCGTCATGCCGGACCCGGTGTCACTGACCTCGATCCGCAGCACGATGCCCGCGTCGGTGGTCTCCGTGCTCGTCCCGTCACCGTTCCCGTGACCGGTCTCGAGGCCGGTCCCGTCAGCGTTCCCGTCACCGGGCTCGAGGCCGGTCTCGACGGTCGCCCGGACCACGACCTCACCGCTCGTGGTGAACTTCACGGCGTTGGCGGTCAGGTTGGAGATGACCTGCCCGAACCGCACGGGGTCACCGCACACGGCGGCCGGGACGTCCGGGTGGCAGGTCACGGCGAGCTCGAGGTCCTTGGCGCGGGCGCGCTCCGCCATCATGGTGGTGCTCTGCTCGACGATGGCACGCGGGTCGAAGTCCACCTCCTCGAGGTCGAGCCGCCCCGCCTCGATCTTGGACAGGTCGAGGATGTCGTTGACGAGGGACAGCAGGCTCCGCCCCGCGCCGTCGATGCCGTCGGTGAGCCGGCGCTGGTGGGACGTCAGCTCGGTGCGTCCCAGCAGCTCCGAAAGGCCGATCACGCCGTTGAGTGGAGTGCGGATCTCGTGGCTCATCGTCGCGAGGAACTCGGACTTGGCCATCGACGCGCTCATCGCCTTGTCGCGCGCCTGTTCGAGGCGTTCGGCGGCCAGCTCCCGCTCGGCGACCCGGGCGAAGATCGACGACGCCCTGGCCACCGTCAGCCCGTCACTGTCGGTGGGCGCGGTGGTGGCGCGAGTGTCCATGACGACGACGCAGGCGGCGTGGTCCTCGGCCACCACGGGCGCTGCGACGAGGGCGGTGCCCTCCGTCGTCACCGACGCCTGCGGGCTGAGCGACTCGGCGGCCGCCCGGGCGATCCGGGCCGCCTCGGCGAGGTCTTGCTCCGGCATGGCTCTCGTCTCCGCGGGCACGGGTTCGAGCTCGCCGTCCCGGGTCACCACCCAGGCAGCCACCGGCTGCCATCCGGTATGCCGTGCCACGTCCTGGAGGATCGTGGGGATCACCTCGGCCAGGGTGGTCGCCTCGTTGGCCGCGGTCGCCATGGAGGTGAGCAGGGCGAGTGCCTGTTCTGCGTCCTTGTTCTCGGTGATGTCCTGGGACGTGCCGCCCATGCGCAGCGGGGCACCGGTGGCCTCGTCGCGGGTCAACCGGCCCCGGCCCCGGATCCAGCGGAGCGACCCGTCGCTGTGGAAGATGCGCGCGTCGAACTCGAACTCGCCCGTCTCCTCGAGCGCGCGCCTGACGACTGCCGCCACCTCGTCGCGGTCGTCGGGGTGCATCCGGTCGAGGAACGCCTGGTAGTTCGGGACGAAGTCGGAGTCGGGCTCCACGCCGTAGATGCGGTAGAGCTCGTCCGACCAGGCCACGACGTCGCTGCCGACGTCCCATTCCCAGCTGCCGATCTTGGCGATGTGCTGTGCCTCGGCGAGCTGTGCCTCGCGCCGTTGCAGGGTGTCGATCAGCCGTCGCTGCTGGCTGTACTCGGTCACTCGATGCAACCAGCCGACGTGGCTGCCGTCGTCGTCCTTGATCGAGGTGTGGCTGACCAGTGCCCAGAACTGCTCGCCGTTCTTGCGCAGCAGACTGCACTCGAGGTTGCTGCCGGGGGCGCTGCTGCTCTGTAGTCCGCTGAGGTGTTCGGCGAACTGGACCTGGCCGGTCTCGTCCAGGGTCTCGAAGACGGACAGCCCGTCCATCTCGTCGGCGGTTCTGCCCAGCATCTGCGCGAGTCGGGCGTTGGCGAGCACCGTCCTGCCCTCGGCGTCGAAGACCCACAGGCCGTCGGGCGACGCCTCGACCAGCCAGCGGCTCAGTCGGTCGAGGTCCGCACGGGCGCCGAGCGGTCCGAGGCCGCGGATGCCTGCGGCACCTCCACGGGCGCCGGGGTCGAGGGGCTGCGGATGCTGCACTCAGTGATCTTCCTTCATCGGCCCGGAAGAAGCCCACTCAAACACACGATTCAGCCCAGATCCTGCGGGCTGGGACCCTCGATCCCGAGGGCCGGAAAGGCAACTTCGAAGGTCGTGCCGCGGCCCAGCTCGGACTCCACGCTGATCGAGCCGCCGTGGCGCGCGATGATCCGGGCGACGATGCTCAGGCCCAGGCCGGTACCGGGCACCTGGAGGGCAGCCGGATTGGTGCTGCGGAAGAACTCGGTGAACAGGGACTCCTGATCCTTGGGGGAGATGCCCAGCCCCTCGTCGGCGCACAGCAGGACGATGCTTTCGCGGTCTCGTCGGGTGCTCAGCCGCACGACGCCGTGGTCGGGGCTGAACTTCACCGCGTTGCTCACCAGGTTGTCGACGACGCGGGCAAGCTCCTCGGCGTTGCCGGCGACGACCGTGCCGCCCTCGACGAGGTCGCTGTCCAGCTGTATGCCGCGCTGTTCCGCGGCGGGCCGGAACATGTCCATCGCGTCCTGGGTCAAGCACGCGAGATCCACCTCGCTGCTGACCAGGGGGCGGTCCGGGTCGCTGACCTTCGACAGCGTGAGCAGGTCGTCGACCAGGGCCCGCAGCCGGTGGGTATTGCGTTCCATGACCCCGAGTGACCAGTCGGCGTCCGACTTCGGGTCGTTGCCCGTCGGCTCGTCGTCCGCCCTGGGGTCGTCGCGCAAGAGCTCGAGATGGCCGACGATGGACGTGAGCGGATTCTTGAGCTCGTGCGCCACTGTCGAGAACAGGGAGGTCTTCGCGCGGTCGGACTGGCGCAGCTGGTCGACCAGGCGGCGCTCGAGTTCCAGCAGGCGCGCATTGACGATGGCCCGTCCGATGTCACGTCCCATCTCCAGTGCCGACGCCGCCTCCGCATCGCTCCAGGTCGGCTCCTGGGCTGAGCGCGTGATGACGACATGGCCGAGGCATTCGCGGCCCGCTCCGATGGGGGCGAGCATCCAGGCTCCCCCGCCGAAGGCGGCTGTGAACGCGAGCATGGTGCCGACCTCCTCGTCGGTCAGCAGTCCCTGTGGGTGGGTGGACCCCGCCCGCACCAGGGCTGCGGTCCGCCGACGCCAGCATTGCTGCGCCACGCGCCGCACCAGGTTCACGACGTCCGCGGGGGCACTGTCCGCGCCGTGTCCGAAGTGGGCGACGACACCTCCATCGGCGGGATCGTTCTCGTGGCCGAACGTGCGCACCCAGATCGCCGACCCCTTCAAACCCTCCAGCACGGGTTCGACGACGGCTTCCACGGCGCGAGCGGGATCAAGGATCTCCTGCGAGATCCGGGCAACGGTGTGCACGGCGGCGGCGAGGCGTACCTGCTCGGCCAGCGCCAGCCGCTGTCGGGCACCGTTGATCGCGATGCCTGCTTGGTTGGCGAAGACCTCGAGCAGGCCCTGCTGCACCTCGTCGGGGCGCCTGCCACTGAGTGGAAGGTCGACGGTGATCATGCCCAGCCACGTGCCGGCGACGTCGTAGAAGGGCGCCAGCAACGTGTCGAGGGGGTCCCAGGAGTCGGGTTCTCCAATCGCGGAGACCTCCCACCCCTCTGCCACCCAGCCGGGCTGCGAGGTCGGCGGCAACCGGTCCGCCGGGACGAAACGCAGCGTGCCCCACTGCTCCGCGATCTCGAACTCGGCCTCGACCAGGCCGCGCGGGGTGCGTCGCCCCATCAGCTCGCGACGGGCTCCGGCGTCGCCGGCGACGGCAACGACCTCGAGGTCCCCGTCCGGCTGGACGAGGCTGATCGCGGCCACCCGAAAGCCGACCACGTCCGCTGCGCCCTCGACGATCAGGTCGAGCACGTCCTGCAGGCTCTCCTGACCACTGGCGCGGTTCATCAGCTCAGACAGGCGCCGCAACGCCTGCACTCCGGTCGAGGTCAAGACCATCGACTGCTCACCTCCGACCGATTGTTGCGGCTCCCCAGCACCGGTGCAGGCTAATCGCAACGTGCCCTCCGCCACCCCCTTTTCTCCCCACACATAAACCCCCCCGGTCAGCGTGGTGCTGACCTGCGGCTCTCGTGGTGGCCAGGGGCGGGGTCGAACCGCCGACCTTCCGATTTTCAGTCGGACGCTCGTACCAACTGAGCTACCTGGCCGTGGGTGCAGGTGTGTGGTGCCACTGCGATCCCGAACATGCGATCGCGGCGGTCTCGTGCCGAAGCCCGGGGGACCGTCGCGACTGCAGGATCATAGCCGATCCGTGCTGCCCGCTCACAACCGGCTGCAATCGCGGAATAGCCGCGTGTGCAACCAAGTTGCGTCCCCCATGAAGGCAATCACCTTCGCCGAGTACGGCGACCCCGACATCCTCCAGCTCTCCGACCTCCCCGACCCCAAGGTCGGCCCGGGTGAGGTGCTGATCCGCGTCCGCAGCGCGGCCGTGAACCCCGTCGACTGGAAGGTCCTCAAGGGCTACCTCGACGGCCTCATGGTCGTGGAGTTCCCCGCGATCCCCGGCTGGGACGTCTCCGGAGTCGTCGAGGCGGTCGGCCCAGACACCCCCGAGTGGGCCGTCGGCGACCACGTGATCGCCTACGCCCGCAAGGACTGGGTGCAGGGCGGCACCTTCGCCGAGCTCGTCACCGCGCCGGTTCGCACCGTCGCGCGCAAGCCGAAGTCGCTCGACTGGCACCAGGCGGCGGGCCTCCCGCTCGCCGGCCTCACGGCATACCAGCTGCTGGCTCGGCTGGGGATCAAGGACGGCGAGACCGTCCTCGTGCACGCCGCCGCCGGTGGCGTCGGCCTCTTCGCCGTCCAGATCGCCCGCGCCCTCGGCGCGCGCGTGATCGGCACCGCCTCCGAGGGCAACCACGAGTTCCTGCGCGGGCTGGGTGCCGAGCCCGTGACGTATGGCGCTGGGCTGGCCGAGCGCGTGCGTGATCTCTCGCCCGACGGCGTGGACGTCGTGGCCGACTTCGTGGGCGGCGTCCTGGACGTGACGCAGGCGGTCCTCGCCGACGGTGGCCGGCACGGGTCGATTGCCGACGGCACCGTCGCCGCGGCGGGTGGGCTGGCGGCCTGGGTGCGACCCGACGCGGAGGACCTGACGGCGCTGGGTGACCTGGCCGACGCCGGGAGGCTGACCGTCCCGGTGGCCGAGGTGTTCGCGCTCGCGGATGCGGCGAAGGCGTTCGAGCTCAGCCAGACCGGGCACGTCCGCGGCAAGATCGCCATCGAGGTCAGCACCGATTGAGGTTGTGTGCCTGAGGTTGAGCTCTGACTCCGCCTCAGGCACACAACTGCTCGAAAAGAGCGCCCGCGCAACGGATTCCGTGCGTGGGCGCCCTTCGTCGTCCCAGCATGCGAGAGGCATATCCTACTTATTTGATAGGTAATGAAGGAACCGCTACCTTCGACGCAGGTCATGAGTTCCAGTGACAAGCCCCGGCTCACTGGACGGCAACCCTCCCACTCGCGGTGGGGTGCTCCGGGTGAAGACCTGGCGGCAGTCGAGCGACTGTCGCAAGCGCGAGGCTCTCGAGCCTCATCCGAGGACGGAAACCCATGAAGGACAACGGATCCAGGCAGGCAGCCGCTCGCTCCTGCCGACCCGTCCTGCGCAGGCACATCGACCTGCTCAGGGTTTCCAGCGCGCTCTGTCAACACTGACGCTCCTCCTCGAAACCCATTCTCCTGCAACGGTTCTGCGCCTCGGCGCGGGACCGGCGATGCCTCTTGCCCGAAAGGATCCACCCATGGCTGTCATTGCCACGATCTCCAGCAGTCCCTCCCTCTCCTCCAAGACCGACGCCGTCCTCTCCGACATCGCCAGACAGCTCCAACGCGCCGGCCACGTCGTCGTCCCGATCGTGCTGCGGGACCTACCCGCCGGCCCACTCCTGCGTGGCGACGCCCACGACCCCGAGGTGGCCCGCGCCGTGGCTGCCCTCGAGGCGGCGGACGCGGTCGTCGTCTCCACCCCGGTCTACAAGGCGGCCTACGGCGGCCTGCTCAAGACGTTCCTCGACCTGCTGCCGCAGTTCGCGCTGCGCGGCAAGGTCGTCCTGCCCGTGGCCACCGGCGGCACGTCCGCGCACGTGCTGGTCGTCGACTACGCCCTCCGGCCCGTCCTGGCGAGCCTGTCCCCGAGCAGCATCACCCCGGGCTGGTTCGTCCTGGCCGACCACGTGAGGCTCGTCGACGGGGGTGAGGCACTCCTCGACGAGGCTGCCCGGCGGCCGCTGCAGGAGGTCACGACCGTCTTCCTCGACACGGTGGCGGGCCGCTCCCTGGTCACCGCGGGCGCCGGGCTCCGTGAGGCGGTGGCCTGATGCGCACGATTCGTCGCTCCTTCACCGCGAGCCGGGCCCTGGTCGCCTCGCTGGCCGCAGCGCTCCCACTCGTCCTGGCGTCCGGCTGCTCGCTCCCGTCGAGCGAGGCCAGCAGCTCAGCCAAGGACAAGGGGCCGGTGACCATTCGCTACCAGGGGTGGGCCAACTCGGTGTCGCTGCCTGAACTCGCCTCCGACCTGGGCTACTTCCCCACCCTCAAGCTCAACTGGGTCGGCAACACCACCAGCGGTCCCCAGGACATCCAGTCCGCGGCCACGGGGCAGACCGACTTCGGCGGCGCGTTCTCCGGCGCCGTGGTCAAGCTGATCACCGCAGGGGCTCCCGTCAAGGCCGTGGTCAACTACTACGGCGAGGACGCCAAGTCGTTCAACGGGTTCTACGTCAAGAACGACAGCCCGATCCGGACCCCGCACGACCTCATCGGGAAGAAGATCGCCGTCAACACCCTGGGGGCGCACGCCGAGGCGGTGATCGACACCTACCTGAAGAAGAACGGGCTCACGCCGGCCCAGATCAAGCAGGTGCAGCTCGTCCCGCTTCCCCCCAACGACACCGAGCTGGCCGTGCGCCGTGGGCAGGTCGACGTGGGCACCCTGTCCGGGGTCCTGCAGGACCACGCCATCGCCACGGGAGGCCTGCGGTCGCTGTTCAGCGACTACGAGCTGTTCGGGGCCTTCAACGGTGGGCAGTACGTCCTGCGCGAGGACTTCATCGCCCAGCACCCCGCGGCGGCGAAGGAGTTCGTCACCGGGGTCGCCAAGGCGATCGAGTGGGAGCGCACGAGCCCTCGCGAGACGGTCATCGCGCGGTTCACCACGATCATCGAGAAGCGAGGTCGCAACGAGAAGACCGACAACCTCAAGTTCTGGAAGAGCGTGGGCGTCGCCAGCAAGGGCGGCGTGATCAGCGACGAGGACTTCACCCGCTGGGAGCCGTGGCTCGTCGACAGCGGAGTCATCGAGCAGGGCGCGCTCAAGCCCGGTGACCTCTACACCAACGAGTACAACGGGATCGCGTCGAAGGCGTCCTCATGAGCACCCACATCGAGCTGCGTGGCGTGACCAAGGAGTTCGCGCTCCGCCCGACGAGGGACCAACCGCAGGCCCGCACGCTCGTTGCCCTGGACGACGTGTCGCTCGAGGTGCCACGCGGTGAGTTCCTCACGCTGGTCGGGCCGAGCGGGTCGGGCAAGACCACCTTGCTCGACCTGCTCGGCGGGCTGAGCCGACCCACGAGCGGCAGCGTCCTCGTGGACGGTGCCGAGGTGACCGGTCCCGGTCTCGACCGGGGCATCGTCTTCCAGCAGTACGCGCTGTTCCCGTGGCGCACCACCCTCGCCAACGTGACCTTCGGCCTCGAGCAGCAGGGACTGAGTCGTCGGGAGCGCACCGAGCGTGCCCGCGACAACCTGGCCCTCGTCGGGCTCGAGGGATTCGAGGACCGCTATCCGCACGGGCTCTCCGGTGGGATGAAGCAGCGGGTCGCGATCGCCCGGAGCCTGGCCTACCAACCGGGGATCTTGCTCATGGACGAGCCGTTCGCTGCGCTGGACGCGCAGACCCGCGAGCAGCTCCAGGACGAGCTGTTGCGGATCTGGCGGGCCACCGCCACGACCGTCGTGTTCATCACCCACGGCATCGAGGAGGCGGTCTACCTCGGCCAGCGCGTGGCCGTCCTGAGCTCGCGCCCCGGGCGCCTCAAGGCCCTCGTCGACGTCGACCTCGGTGACCGCCAGTCCACAACTGACCTGCGCTCCGACCCCAGCTTCGTGCACTACCGGCACGAGGTCTGGACCCTCCTGCACGACGAGGTGCGCCGTGCCCAGGACGCCGGTCACCTCAAGATCCAGCCCGACGGCACAGAGAAGGCAGCCTGATGAGCACCGCAACCCTCGACCCGGCTCGCGACCTGACCGCGCCGACGAACCTCGACCCCGCACCCCGGGCGAGCGTCGCCCAGCAGGTGGCCACGCGGCATACGCGAGGTCACGGCCTGGCCCGCGGCGTGGGCCGGCTGGTCCGTCGCTCGGCCGCCGTGGTGCTGTTCCTGCTGCTTTGGGAGTACGGCACGCAGTACCTGCTCGACCCGGCGCGCAAGGTGTTCCTCCCACCCCTGCACGAGGTGCTCCAGGCATGGTGGGGACTGGTCCAGAGCGGCCAGCTCCAGCAGCACGTGGCAGCGAGCCTGACCCGGTCGGTGATCGGGTTCAGCTTCGCGGTGGTCGCGGGCATCGGGCTGGGGCTCGTGGTCGCGTGGTACGACGGCCTGCGCGAGTTCCTCACCCCGCTGCTCGAGGCCTTCCGCAACACCGCTGCCCTCGCGCTGCTCCCGGTCTTCGTCCTGCTGCTGGGGATCGGGGAGACGAGCAAGATCTCGATCGTCGCCTACGCGAGCTTCTTCCCGGTGCTGCTCAACACGATTGCCGGGGTGCGAACTGTCGACCCCCTCCTCGTCAGGGCCGCCCGATCGCTCGGCCTGGGCAGCCTGAGGCTCTTCCAGAAGGTCGTCCTGCCCTCCGCGGTGCCCACCATCTTCACGGGCGTCCGGATGGCAGGCACGGCCTCGATCCTGGTCCTCATCGCCGCCGAGATGGTCGGCGCCAAGGCCGGGCTGGGCTATCTCATCGTCAACGCCCAGAGCAGCTTCCAGATCCCCGACATGTATGCCGGCATCCTCACCGTCTCGCTGTTCGGGCTCCTCGTGAACACCATCCTCGTGCGACTGGAGCGGCACTTCTCGCGCTGGCGGGTCGCCGCCGCGGCCCGCTGACCGGTCGCCAGCCACCCCACGACTTTCGCTGAAAGGAAACAACGTCCATGTCTGCCATTTCCCATTCGTCACCGCCCAGAGAACTCCATCTCAACGCCTTCATCATGTCCACGGGACACCATGAGGCAGCCTGGCGCCATCCCGAGGTCGAGCCGGCTCGGGCCCTGACCCTGCAGCACTACGTCGACATCGCCCGGACGGCCGAGCGCGGCCGGCTGGACTCGGTCTTCTTCGCCGACGGGGTGGCGCTGCACGGCAACGTGAAGCACAACACGCACAGCGCGTTCGAGCCGCTCACGCTGCTCTCGGCGCTGGCCGCGTCGACGACCCACGTCGGGCTCATCGCCACGGCCTCGACGACCTACAACCACCCCTACACGCTGGCTCGCGCGTTCGCCTCCCTCGACCACCTCAGCGGTGGGCGGGCAGGGTGGAACATCGTCACCAGCGCCGGCCAGGACGAGGCCCGGAACTTCGGGTTGGAGGGTCGTCCCGACCACGAGGCGAGGTATGCCCGGGCCACCGAGTTCGTGCAGCTGGCCAAGGCGCTCTGGGACTCCTTCGACGACGAAGCGGTCATTGCCGACAAGGCATCGGGCATCTACGCCGATACCGACCTCATCGCCCCGGTCGACCACAAGGGGGCGCACTTCGAGGTGCGCGGCCCGCTGAACATCCGCCGGCCGGTGCAGGGCTACCCGCTGCTGGTGCAGGCGGGGTCGAGCGAGTCCGGCAAGGAGTACGCCGCCCGCTTCGCCGAAGCGGTCTTCACCGCCCAGCAGACGCTGCAGGAGGCGCAGGACTTCTACGCCGACCTCAAGGGCCGCCTCGCCTCCCACGGTCGGCGCCCGGAAGACCTGCTCATCCTCCCCGGCATCAGCCCCGTCATCGGGCGCACCGAGGAGGAGGCCAAGGCGAAGGAAGCGGAGCTCAACGCCCTGATCAACCCGGCATACGGCTTGGCGCAGCTCTCGACCATGCTCGACCACGAGCTGACCGAGGCGGACCTCGACGGACCGCTGCCGCCGGTGGCAGTGGGCACGGAAGGCAACCAGAGCCGCAAGCAACTGGTCCTCGACCTCTCCGAGCGCGAAGGCTTGACGGTCCGCCAGCTCATCGAGCGGTTGGCCGGCGGTCGTGGCCACCGGGTGTTCGCCGGGACGGCCGTGCAGGTCGCCGACCAGATCCAGGAGTGGTTCGAGCACGGGGCGGCCGACGGGTTCAACGTCATGCCGCCGACCCTGCCCGGCGGTCTGGACGACTTCGTCGACCTCGTGGTCCCCGAGCTCCAGCGCCGGGGTCTGTTCCGCACCGAGTACACGGGCAGCACGCTGCGCGACCACTACGGCCTGCCTCGGCCCGGCAACCCCAACACCGAGCCCATCCAGCAGGACCTCACCACGAAGGAGCACGCAGCATGACCGCCATCGCCACCGACCGGGACGTCCGCAAGATCACCGGGCGCATCGGCGCCGAGATCATCGGCGTCGACCTCACCTCCGACCTCGACGCCGAGACAGTCGAGTTCCTCAACCAGGCACTCCTCGAGCACAAGGCGCTCGTCTTCCGGCGCGCCCCGCTCAGCGACGAGCAGCAGGAACGGTTCGCCGCTCACTTCGGCCCGCTCACGACTGCGCACCCCACGGTCGCCTCGGCGCCGGACGCCCCACGGATCCTCCCGGTGGACAGCGAGAAGGGCGTGGCCAACCACTGGCACACGGACGTCACCTTCGTGCAGGCACCGCCGAAGGCGACCACGCTGTCGAGCAAGGTGGTCCCACCCCACGGCGGCGAGACGCTGATCGCCAACACCGGTGCGGGCTACCGCGACCTGCCCGAGCCCCTGCGGCTGCTGGCCGACTCGCTCTGGGCCATCCACACGAACGACTACGACTACGCCGAGCCGGAGGAGTCCCTCGACGACCAGACCAAGGAGAACCGCACCGAGTTCACCTCCATCGCCTACCGGACGGCCCACCCCGTCGTGCGCGTGCACCCCGAGACGGGGGAGAAGGGCCTCTACCTCGGCGGCTTCGCCCAGCGGCTCGTGGGTCTGTCCGCTGCGGAGAGCCGCGACCTGATCCGGCTGTTCCAGTCCTACATCACCCGCCCCGAGAACGTCGTGCGCGTGGCGTGGGAGCCGGACCAGCTCGTCATCTTCGACAACCGGATCACCCAGCACTACGCGATCGACAACTACGACCACCTGCCCCGCCGCCTCCACCGGGTCACCGTCGCGGGCGACGTGCCGGTCGGCCTCAGTGGCGAGAAGAGCAGGGTGATCGAAGGGGACGCGTCGCACTACACGCAGGGGGACTGAGGGGTACACCGCGTGGCTGGGCTGGCGCACGAAAAGCCCAGCACCGCGGCATACCCCGGAAACGCCAAGAGGCCCGCACTCTCGTGCGGGCCTCTTGCTCTTCGAGCGACCCCGACCGGGCTCGAACCGGCGACCTCCGCCGTGACAGGGCGGCGCGCTAACCAACTGCGCTACGGGGCCTAGATGGTGCTTTTACTGCGTATCCCCAACGGGATTCGAACCCGTGCTACCGCCGTGAAAGGGCGGGGTCCTAGGCCGCTAGACGATGGGGACCAGTTCAACGGCCCCCCGCCGTTAGCGCCAGGCGCGGATCCGTCGAGGACTCGCGAAAGCATACGGGCAGACAGCCCGGATATCCAAAACGGGTCCGAAGACCCAGCCCCGAGGGTATGCCGCGTGCTTCGTCAGGCGCGGGCGTCGCGCAGCGCAGCGCGCACGAGGTCTATGGCCGCGGCCTCGCTGAGCCCGGCTCGGGCGGCGCGGACGGCGTACTCGGCGGCACTGCGGTGTAGCGCCACGTCCAGGGGCTGGGAGCCCGCCGCGACGACCGTGCCGGCGCGACTTCGGGTGGTCACCAGCCCCTCGGCCTCGAGCTCCTTGTAGGCCCGGGCCACGGTGTTGACCGCCAGGCCCAGGTCGGCGGCCAGCCCGCGCACGGTCGGGAGTCGGTCTCCCTCGGCCAGGGCGCCGCTGGCGATCAGCCCGGCCAGTTGTGCGCGCACCTGCTCGAACGGTGGCTCGTGGGACGACAGGTCGACCGAGAGGGGCAGGGTGCTCACGCGCCGCTCGCAGCCGCGCGCGGGGCCGCCCACTCCAGCAGGCGGGCGACGTCCCAGGTCGTGACGATCAGGTCGGGGTCGATGCCGAGGGCTTCGGCCCGCTCGCAGCCGTAGGCCTTCATCTCCAGCTGCCCCGGGGCGTGGGCATCGGAGTCGATGGCGAAGAGGCAGCCGATGTCCATCGCCAGCCTGATCAGCTCGTCCGGAGGGTCGCACCGCTCGGGACGGCTGTTGATCTCGACGGCGGTGCCGTGCTCGGCACACGCCTCGAACACGGCGCGCGCGTCGAACTCCGACTGCGCTCGTGTCCCCCGTGAACCCTCGACGAGCCGGCCGGTGCAGTGGCCCAGGACGTTGACGCGGGGGTTCGAGACCGCGGCCACCATCCGCTTGGTCATCGGCGCCTTGTTCATCTTGAGCTTGGAGTGGACGCTCGCGGTGACCAGGTCGAGCCTGGCCAGCATCGCCTCGGTCTGGTCCAGCGCACCGTCGTCGAGGATGTCGACCTCGATCCCCTTGAGGAGCCGGAACTGCCCACCCAGCGACGCATTGATCGCGTCGACGATGGCCAGCTGCTTCGTGAGTCGTTCGGCCGTCAGTCCGTTGGCGACGCGCAGCTGGGGGGAGTGGTCGGTGAGCACCAGCCACTCGTGGCCGAGCTCCACCGCGGTCAGCACCATCTCCTCGATGGGACTGCCGCCGTCGGACCAGTTGGAGTGCGAGTGGCAGTCGCCCCTGAGCTGGGCGAGCAGGGCCGTGCCGCCCTTGGCGAGCGGCTTTGCCTTGCCCTGCAACGACGCGAGGTATGCCGGGAGCTCGCCGTCCAGGGCTTCGCTCACCACGGCAGCGGTGGACTTCCCGATCCCGGCGAGGTCCTGCAGGGTGCCTGCCTCGTGGCGGCTGCGGAGCTCGTCCGCAGGCGTCTCGCGCACCGTCACGACTGCCTTGCGGAACGCCTCGACGCGGTAGGAGCCCGCTCGTTCCCGCTCCAGGAGGAAGGCGATGCGCCGCAGTGCCTCGTCGGGCTCGACGGGTGCGGTGAGGGGTTCGACGGACGCGACCACAGCGCTACCCCTTGAACTGCTGCCGGATCATGAAGTCCCAGACCCGGTCGCCGCCGAGGGTCCTCGTGGCGATGAGGGCGCGGGCTGCCGGCGTCACGACGTAGCGCGACCTGGGGTGGCGCGACTCGATCGCCCTGACGATGACCTTGGCGACGGCCTCCGGGCCGGTGGCGACCATGGGGTTGCTGTAGCCACCGGTGGTGTTGGTGGCGCTGGAAGCCAGCAACGCGGCATACGGTGAATGTCCTTGTGCCGCAGCGGCATCGGAGGTGAGAGCGGTCTCCTCGAAGCCGGTGCGGATGAGGCCGGGTTCGATGAGGCTGACGCCGATGCCGAAGCCGCGCACCTCGTTGCGCAGGGCGTCGGTGATGGCCTCCACGGCGTACTTGGTCGCGTGGTAGTAGCCGCCGACGGGGAAGGTGAAGCGACCGCCCATCGAGCCGATGTTGACGACGCGACCGCTGTGGGCCTCACGCATGGCGGGCAGGACGAGCTGGGTGAGCCGGGCGAGGCCGAAGACGTTGGTCTCGAACATGGTGCGCACCTTGTCGAGGTCGGTTTCCTCGACAGTGCCGTACTCGCCGTAGCCGGCGTTGTTGACCAGGGCGCCGACGCTGCCGTGCTCGGCCTCGATCGTCTTGACCGCGCTGGACATCGACTCCTCGGAGGTGACGTCGAGGGCGAGGATGCGCGCACCGGCGGCTTCGAGGTCGGTGAGGGTCTCGGTGCGACGGGCGGTGGCATAGACCGTGTGGCCGCGTGCCACGAGCGCCTCGGCTGCGGCCCGGCCGATGCCGGACGAGCAGCCGGTGACCAGGACGGGTCCGGTGGGTGCGGCGCTCACTGCTCCTCGCCGGGCCCGGCAGGTCCGCCGCCGTTGCGGCGTGCGTACCAGCGCTCGACGCCCGTGTACGCCAGCCAGCCCGCTGCAAGCGCGATGACGAAGACGACCCACGTGTTGAGGTCGGGGAAGACGGCCTCGAGGCCCTCGCGGACCAGGACGATCGCACAGACGGCGACGACGATGGGGGCGAAGGCGGCGACGCCGCCGGGTCGCTGCCCGGGGCGCTGTCCGGTGGTGGGACTCATGCGGCCAGTCTGCCCCATGGCTCAGTGAGAAAGGGTCACGCGTCCCGGGCGCTGCGAGATGCATTGCCACGCGGGCGGATCCGCACCGCAGGCATGGCGGGGGCCGGCAGGTGCCTGACCTCGCCGGCATACCCGTCCACCTCGCCGAACCGTGTCGAGTGGGCCATCCACTCCTCTCGGGCGGCGACGATCTCCTCGTGGCTGCGACCCACGAAGTTCCACCACATGAGGATCTCCTCCTCGAACGGTGGGCCGCCGAGGAGGAGCGCGCGGGCGGGGTCGTCCGTGGTGTTGGTGAGGGTGAGCGTCGCGGTCGCCGTGGGGAGGTAGGCCATGGCGCTGCGCGGGGTGTCGGTGCCGTTGACGGTGAGCCCAGCGCTGTCGGCCAGCACCCCGTGCTCGTATGCCGCGTCGAGACCGAGCTCGACCGTGGCCCCCGCGTCGAGGGTGACCTCGGCTCCGAGTAGGGGGGTGAACGTGTCGACCGGTGAGGTCTGGCCCTCGAGGGTGCCCAGGAAGACTCTCAGCGTGGCGTCGCCGACTCGGACGGGGCTTGGCTGGTGGTGCTGAAATGCCTTGGGGGCGTTGCGATGTGCGTCGGGCAGGGCGACCCACAGCTGGGCCCCGTGGAGGACGGTCGTGCCCGGGGTGGACACCTCCGAGTGGGCGATGCCGAGGCCGCCGGTCATCAGGTTGACTGCGCCGGGGCGGATGATCGCGTGCGAGCCGAGGCTGTCGCGGTGCTCGATCTCGCCGGTGAACAGCCAGCTCACGGTCTGCAGGCCGCAGTGCGGGTGGGGCGGGACGTCCATGCCCCCCGAGCCGGCGACGTCGTCGGGGCCGTAGTGGTCGGCGAAGCACCAGGCGCCGACGAGGGAGCGCTGGCGCTGGGGGAGGGTGCGCCGCACAGTCATCGCGCGAGGGCCGCCGAGGGGGACGTCGCGGGGTTCGAGGATCTCCACCTGGTCGCCGGTTGGTGTCCTGGAGCAGACGGTCTCCTGCGGCTGGGTCTCGACGTTGCTCACGAACCCAGTCTGCACCGAAGGCAGGGCAGGTCTACGTACGGATACTCGGTTGTCTCGGGGTCCGTTGTTGTAGAGGGTTGTGGCATGACTTCGGTTGGCGCGGACGGTCGCGCAGGGATCACGGCGGGACTCGTCCAGGGTCTGCTGAGGTCGCAGTACCCGCAATGGGCTGACCTGCCGGTGGTCCCGGTCGAGAAGGATGGTTGGGACAACCGGACCTACCGCTTGGGCGACGACCTGGCTGTGCGGCTGCCGACCGCGCAGGGCTATGTGGCAGCTGTGGCGAAGGAGAACCGGTGGCTGCGGCGCCTCGCGCCCAGGCTCCCCGTGCCAGTGCCGTCCGTCCTGGCGGTGGGAGCTCCCGGGGAGGGTTACCCGTTCCCGTGGTCGATCAGGGAGTGGCTCCCGGGCGAGCCGGCGCAGCACGGCCGGATCGGGGACATGTCACGGTGCGCAGTGTCCGTCGGGCAGTTTCTGGTGGCGCTCTGGGCCTGCGACCCGTCTGGTGGGCCTGAAGCCGGCGAGCACAGCTTCTACCGTGGTGCATCGCCCGGGCACTATGACCTCGACGCCCGGTCCTATCTGGCCAGGGTGGACGGTCGCGTCGATTCGGCGCGCGCCGCGGCCGTGTGGGATGCCGCGATGTCGGCCGAATGGACCGGTGAGCCTGTCTGGTTCCACGGCGACGTAGCGGCCGGGAACCTGCTGATCCGCGACGGAGCCCTGTCGGCGGTGATCGACTTCGGAACGTCGGGCGTGGGTGACCCAGCATGCGACCTGGTCATTGCCTGGACCCTGTTCAGTGGGAAGAGCCGGGAGGCGTTCCGCGAGGCAGTGGGTCAGGACGACGCCACGTGGGCACGCGCCAGGGGCTGGGCGCTGTGGAAGGCGCTGCTTGGCCTCAGCGCGTCGATGGGGGTGGACGAGGAGCGCGCTGCACGGGAATGGAGCGTGATCAGCGGTGTGATCGCTGATCACGATCAGTGCTAGCCCTGCAGCGGGACACCCATCAACCGCAACATCAAACCCGTCCACGACACTTGAACGTTTCAGATTTGATACTCTAAGCCGGTTAAAGGGTCAGATCTGATACTTCAAGGGCGCATGATGGCTGGCACCACGAGTGGGCGCACCCCTGTCGCGGTGGCGCGGGCGCTCGACGGGCTGGGGCGGGATGTGACCACATGGCGCAAGCTGCGTCACCTGACGGTCGAGCAAGTCGCCGACCGTGCCGGCGTCAGCCGCAGCACTGTCCTTCGCCTCGAGAGCGGGCAGGGCGCCTCCTTGGAGAACCTGCTGCGGGTGGCTCGCGCGCTGGGTGTGCTGGATCTGCTGACGAAGGCGCTCGACCCGTACGCCACCGACGTGGGTCGCCTCCGCGCCGACGAGGAGCTCCCGACCAGGGTGCGCGCTCGCGGAGCCAGCAGGTGAGCGCCGTCGAGGTCTGGGTGTCTATCGGGGGCGTCGACGCGCGCGCCGGCACCCTTTACCCGCATCGCCGCCGCGGCGGCAGCACCGAGAGCGCCAGCTTCACGTACCTGGACGAGTACATCGCGAGCATCGAGTCGCAAGCCGCATCGCACTTGACCTGACTCTCGGTATGCGGCATGAGAGTGCGTTGCGCCCTACCCTCGTGGCATGCCTGACGACCAGGACTACGCACACCTCGGCGACCTTCTCTCCCGGCCGGAACAGTGGACCGAAGCGGATGCTGCCCGAGCGCGCTCCCTCCGTGAGCACCAGGCGGCTGCGGCTGCGGCCTTCGACCAGCGGGACAAGAAGCGGGTGGCGTCTATGTGGGATGTCGTACGGCAACTTGATGACGCGCTGGCCGTGTGGGAGACCAGTCCGTAGCGCGCACTCTCATCGGCATGAGCGTGCGTTACTCAGACACGGGCGAGCCGGCTGTGTTGGATCGACATTCTGGGTCCTGTGCCCACTATCTGCCCACTGCATGCTGTGCATCTTGAACTCACTCGGAGGCTATGGATGCAAAACAGGGATCTGACCTGCGATAACGACGCAGTGGGCCCCGTGGGACTCGAACCCACAACCTACGGATTAAAAGTCCGCAGCTCTAACCATTGAGCTAGAGGCCCTGGCTGCTTGTTGGCAAGCCGCAGGTCAGCGTAGCCAACCCGGGCACGGGGTCCCCACTGTGTCGACGGCTCTCGTGGTCAACGATCCAGGGCTCTGGCGTTCAACGGCTCTCGGCCAGGCAGGTCTTGTAGGAGATGGACCGCGGACAGCCGCGCCAGTCTGAGCCGATCACCCCTCCAAGGGCAACCAGCGCCACGAGGCTGATCACCACGGCATACCCGGCGGTGCGCAGGCTCCGCAGGAGCGCGGCGCGGACGAGTAGCGCGACGAGCAGGCAGGCCGCGGCCAGCGACAGCAACCGACGGGTTCCCACCGGGTCCGTCGAGCGTCCGAAACCGCCGCCAGAGTATCCGGAGATCCCGCACATCCCGAGCCACGCCATGAACCCGAAGAACGCGAAACCTGCGACGCCTGCGGCGATCACGAGCGCTGTCACGACGGTGCGGACGACACGACCCTCTCGGGGGTTCGGGGACTCCGTTGGCACCCGCCCACTGTGTCCTATCCGGCGCAGGCATCGGGGGACCCGACCGCACAGGCCACGCTCTGGCAGCTCGGGCAGCCGGGGTCCCTCGGAACCCCGTCGTAGCGCGACCCGTTGGCCCGACATGAGCACCCTCACCTGTCCCAAGTGTGGCTCCGACATGCGCAGCTACGAACGCAACCGGGTCCACGTCGACCAGTGCACGGGTTGTGGCGGCCTGTTCCTCGACCGCGGGGAGCTCGAGGCCCTCGTCGCCGCGGAGAACGCGTGGCACCAAACCCCGACCCCGCAGCAGCCGCCCGTCCCGCAGCCGCCGCAGCAAGGTGCGTGGCAGCAGCAGCCGGCTCAGAGCTACCGGGCGCCCTACCGCTCGATGTCCAAGGCGCCGTATGGCGGGCAGCACGGCTACGGCCAGCGCCGCAAGAAGTCCTTCCTCAGCGAGCTCTTCGACTGAGCGTGGCCGCCGTCCCGATCGGCGTTCACCTGAGAGACTGGGCCCGATGAAAAACGAGCCCAGCGGCCGACCCGGTCCGCGCCGCCCGGCCTTCTTCAGCCCCACGGCGATGGAGGCGCAGGGCGGCACGGTCCCCGACCCCGCGCAGGTCACCGAGATCGCCCACGAGACGGCGGCGGTCCTGGTGGGCACCGGTCGCGCCAACGACGACCCGGCCCTCACCGCCCGCCTGGTCGCCCTCGTCGACGAGCTCGGGTTGGTCACCGTCGCCGAGCTCTGGGCAGACCGCCCAGCGCGGAGCCTGCCGGGTGCCCTCTGGCGGCTTTACGCGCTGCGCGAGTGGGTGCAGCGCAGCCCGGGTGAGGCCAGTGCCGACTACGCCGCTGGGATCCGTTTCACCGATGTCAACCATGCGGTCGCCGGCGTCGCCGAGCCGCCCGGTCCCGCCGAGCTCCGAGAGCTCAGCGACGCGATCCTGCGCGGAGTCTTCGCGGGCGACTTTGCCGTTGCCCTGCAACGGGCGGCGGCGTTCTGTCGCGTCGTGGCCGCGGGCCGCGCCGACCGCGCCGACACGACCGACGCCCAGGACCGCGAGGCCGCCGCGCAGCAGACCCGTCGGGCCGCGTCGATGCTCTCGACGGCCGACGATCTCGAGGCCGGCGCCCGCTTGTGGCGGGCCGGCGAACTCATCTGAACGGCCCCTTGCGTCGCGGTAAACACGCCGCAGATGGAACAACTCCCCAGTGTCCGGGGTTACAGTCGGACGTGCGTCGGGCCGCGGTAGCCCCGGGTCCCAACTGAAGCCGCTACGAGCGGCCACGCGCCGTGAGGCGCTCCCGGCCCGACGCACAAATGTTCACCTCCCGGCCACCTCTGCTGGCCGCTCCAAAAGCCTTGGTATGCCGCGTGCGCGCCCTTCGCTCAGCTGTCCCGGCGCCGCGGTTCAGCGCCCGGGCAGACCCCCTGGTGGAGCCGTGAGTCCTCGCGCGAGACCCGCCGCGAACGGCGACCCGGGCCGCTCCAGCCGCACACGCGGCATACGGCATGGCTGAACGAACCCCGGTCCTCGACATCGGGAGGTTCGACCGGAGGGGCACCGCCGAAATCGGGGGTCATGGCAACCATCATCAGGCATAGCCGGATGGGACTAGTCGTGATGGTGTCCGGTATGGCCCATCTGGGTGGTTCCGGGGCATCGCGGGTCAAGAGATAGCAAACTAGGTGCGCCGTTCGGCGTTGGCTCCGTTAGCGTTTCATCCATGACCAAGGAACCGCGCGCCGGTGCTGACCTGACCGACGACGCGCTTCAGGACGAGATCGAGCTGGTCGGCGACCTAGTCGTCGCCGCGACTGCCAGCGACGAGCCACTCACCGAGGACGAGATCGACCGGGCCCTCGGCATCGAGCGCGGGCACCCGACCTCGTCGGAGGACGCGCCGAGCTCCCCGCACCGGGTCTGGAAGCGGCAGAACGCCTGATCGGCCCGTCATGGGTGGGGCAGCGCGCTGCTGCCTGTCGGAGCTCGACTGCGCCCAGTTGCGCTTTCTCGTCTCCTTGCCCGTAGCATCGTCCACGGCCATCCCCCCTTGCGTGACCGGAGAGAACCGTGGGCTTTCGCCTCACCCCCCAGGAGAACAGTTTTTACGATCTGTTCGCCAAGTCCGCTTCCTACCTCGTCCTCGGCTCTCGTGAGCTGACGACGCTGCTGGGCGTTCCACACGCCGAGCGTGAGGCCGTCGCGACGAAGATGCGCGAGATCGAGCACGCCGCCGACGAGGCGACCCACGAGATCATCCGCAAGGTGAACAGCTCGTTCATCACGCCGTTCGACCGTGAGGACATCCACGGTCTCGCGTCGACGCTGGACGACTGCATGGACATGATGGACGCCGCGGTCGACCTGATCGTGCTCTACCGCATCGGCGACCTCCCGGCGGGCGTCTCCGACCAGGTCGAGGTGCTCTCCCGGATGTCGGAGCTCACGGCCGACGCGATGCCGCGGTTGCGCTCGATGAAGGACCTCTCCGGCTACTGGATCGAGATCAACCGCCTCGAGAACCAGGCCGACCAGATCTACCGCCGCCTGCTCGCGGGTCTGTTCAACGGTGACTTCGGCGCCGACACCCTCACGATCATGAAGCTCAAGGAGGTCGTCGAGGAGCTCGAGGCCGCCGCTGACGCGTTCGAGAAGGTGGCTCACAAGGTCGAGAGCATCGCGGTCAAGGAGTCCTGAGCCTCCCCATGGACTGGCTTCCGGTAGGAATCGTCATCGCCCTGGCGATGGGCTTCAACTACACCAACGGTTTTCACGACGCGGCCAACGCGATCGCGACCTCGGTCTCGACGCGTGCCCTGACGCCGCGGGTCGCCCTCGTGATGGCGGCCATCGCCAACCTCGTCGGCGGGCTCATCGTCTACAAGTTCGGCAAGGTCGCGGCGACCGTGGGCAAGGGCATCATCGAGGCGCCGCAAGGCAACGACGGCCTCGTCATCTGTGCCGCCGCGTTGATCGGAGCGACTGGCTGGAACCTGCTCACGTGGTGGTTCGGCCTCCCTTCATCGTCGTCGCACGCCCTCATCGGCGGTCTCGGCGGCGCGGCCCTGGCGGCTGACGCCCATGTGAAGTGGGCCGGCATCCTCGAGAAGGTCATCATCCCGATGATCCTCTCGCCGATCGTGGGTCTGGCCCTGGGCTTCCTCGTGATGACGGCGATCCTCTGGCTGTTCCGTCGAGCGCATCCGGGCAAGGTCTCCCGCGGCTTCCGCTACGCCCAGACCGCGTCGGCGGCGGCGATGGCGTTCGGCCACGGATTCCAGGACGCCGCCAAGACGGCCGGCGTCGTGGTTCTGGCACTGACCGTGGGTGGCCACTACAGCGGCGACCGCGTGCCGCTGTGGGTGCTCCTCATGAGCGCCATCGTGATCTCCCTCGGCACGTATGCCGGTGGGTGGCGGATCATGCGTACCCTCGGCCGACGGATCATCCACCTCGACCCGCCGCAGGGTTTCGCCGCGGAGACGACGGCCGCCTCGATCCTCTACGTCGCAGGCATGGCGTTCGGCGCCCCGATCTCGACCACCCACACGATCACCTCGGCGATCATGGGTGTCGGCGCCACCAAGCGGCTGTCCGCAGTGCGGTGGGGCGTGGCCGGCAACATCGTCGGCGCCTGGATCCTGACCTTCCCCGGTGCCGGCCTGGTCGCCGCCGCCAGCTGCCTCCTGATCAACCTCTTCAGATAACCCCCGGGCCTGCCCGTCCGGGCCTGCCGGCTCCGCCTGCCCGTCCGGGCCTGCCCCCAGGAGATCGCCCCTTCCGGCTCCTTCGGCCCCGCGCGACTTGTTGCCAAGTGCTCGTCACCAAGACCCCGTTCTGGGTGTCTGGTGACGATCTGGCGGCAACAAGTCTCCGGGTGCTTCGACTTGTTGCCAAGTGCTCGTCACCAAGACCCCGTTCTGGGTGTCTGGTGACGATCTGGCGGCAACAAGTCGGGGGCTAGGCGGGGCCATGGCGGACAGGGCGGGGCGAGTTCGAAGGGCGCCGGGCCGCGGTCGGCGGGACTCCGCGCCCGCATCGGCAGGGCTGATCCACAGGGCGCGGGTGGACTGGGCCCTCATCCACAGGGTCAGCGCAACCGATGGCCGGGACAATCACGAACGCCCAGGCTCGCCGGATGAGGACAACCCCTGAGTCAGCGTGGCAGTCCCTGCCCCAACCATTCCTGGCCAGCGAGGCGGTCGCGGCCGGCCTGAGCAGCACCAGCATCGCCGGGGCCGTCAGGCGCCGTCACATCATTCCCGTCGCGTCCAGCCTTTATGCCGTCCGGGAGCCGTGGCTTGGACTCACTCCCCAGGAGCTTCATCTGGGCATGTCCCGCGCCGCCAGCGCGTCCGTTGAGGGTGGGGTGCTGAGCCACCAGAGCGCCGCCCTGGTGCACGGCCTCCCACACCCATTGGGCCCCCTCGGTGCTGTCAGCCTGACCTTGCCCGAGTCCGACCGCACGGCCGCGCGTGATGACTGGCGGCGTCTGCTGGATGGCGACCTCCCGTCAGACCACGTCACGGAGGTCTCTGGCCTCGCGGTCACGACGGTGGACCGCACTGTCGTCGACTGCTTTCGCCAACTGCGGCTCCGCGATGCGCTAGCCATCGCGGACGGGGCGCTCCGCAGCGGCACGACCAGCCCTGACGCGCTGCGGGCGATGCGCGCCTTCCAGATGAGGTGGCCCGGCGTCACCAAGGCCGATGCCGGAATCGCCATGGCGGACGCCCGCCGCGAGAGCTGGCTCGAGTCAGCCTCCGTTGCCACAGCTCGTCAGCTGGGGTTCTCGGTGCCGATGAGCCAGGTATGGATCCACCACCTGGACGGACGGCTCATCGGCAGGGTCGATTTCCTGTGGGCGTCGGCTGGTGTGGTCGGCGAGGCGGACGGCCGCGGGAAGTACCTGGGCGCCTACACGTCCGACACCTGGGACGCGGACGAAGCGGCGACCCACATGCTCGCCGAGCGGGACCGCGAACGCGAGCTCGAGTCGGTGGGGTTCGCCGTCGCGAGGTGGGACACGAGCGACGTCCTGGGTGGTGGATCCGGACTGGGGGACGTCTTGCGCGTTGCGCGGCGTCGGGCAGACCCGAGCCGGATCCGCTGTCTCTGGAGGCAGGACCCCGGCGACGAACTGCGACCCTGGACTCCTGAGCTCATGGCCATGCGCGGCGATGACGACCCTCATGCCGCCTGACCCAGCCGGACTTGTTGCGCTCCGGTGGTCACGGACGGCCAGAATCGGGGTTCGGTGACGATCTGTGGGCAACAAGTCGGAGTGCGGCGGGACTTGTTGCGCTCCGGTGGTCACGGACGACCAGAAACGCGGCTCCGTGACGATCTGCGCGCAACAAGTCGGAGTGCGGCCGGACTTGTTGCCCTCCGGTGGTCACGGACGACCAGAAACGCGGCTCCGTGACGATCTGCGCGCAACAAGTCGGAGTGCGGCCGGACTTGTTGCCCTCCGGTGGTCACGGACGACCAGAATCGGGGTTCGGTGACGATCTGTGAGCAACAAGTCGGAGTGCGGCGGGACTTGTTGCCCTCCGGTGGTCACGGACGACCAGAAACGCGGCTCCGTGACGATCTGCGCGCAACAAGTCGCGAGGGGAGGGGACGGGGGCAGCGGGCGGAGGGTCAGCCGAAGCGGCCGCTGATGTAGTCCTCGGTGGCCTTGACGCCCGGGTTGTTGAAGATCTTCTGGGTGTCGGCAACCTCCACCAGCTTGCCGGGCTTGCCGGTCGCCGCGAGGTTGAAGAAGGCCGTCTGGTCGGAGACCCGCGCTGCCTGCTGCATGTTGTGGGTGACGATCACGATCGTGTACTGGCTCTTCAGCTCCGAGATCAGGTCCTCGATCGCCAGCGTCGAGATCGGGTCGAGCGCCGAGCAGGGCTCGTCCATCAGCAGCACCTGCGGCTCGACCGCGATCGCCCGGGCGATGCAGAGCCGCTGCTGCTGGCCGCCGGACAACCCCGCGCCGGGCTTGGCCAGCCGGTCCTTGACCTCGTTCCACAGGTTGGCCCCGTTGAGCGACTTCTCGACGACCTCGTCGAGCTTGGCCTTCCCGCGGACGCCGTTCAGCCGCAGCCCGGCCGCGACGTTGTCGTAGATCGACATCGTGGGGAACGGGTTGGGCCGCTGGAACACCATCCCGACCGTCCGGCGCACGGCCACCGGGTCGACCCCCGACGCGTACAGGTCCTGGTCGTCGAGCATGACCTTGCCCTCGACCCGACCGCCGGGGATCACCTCGTGCATCCGGTTGAGGGTGCGCAGGAACGTCGACTTCCCGCAGCCGGACGGCCCGATGAACGCGGTCACCGAGCGTGGCTCCACCGTCATCGTGACGCCTTCGACGGCCTTGAACGAGCCGTAGTAGACGTTCAGGTCACTGACGTCGATTCGCTTGGCCATGGTCTGTTCTTTCGTCCTTCGGATGGGGTATGCCGGGTGGCCGGCACGGTCGCGGAGCGGAGTTTCGGGGTGGCTTACTTCTTGACGGAGCCGAGGCGGGCGATGACACGGCCGGCCAGGTTGAGGATCAGGATCAGCAGGATCAGCGTCAGCGCCGCAGCCCAGACGCGATCGACCGCGGGCTGCAGGCTCTCGGTGCGGTCCTGGTTGATCATCGTGGGGAGCGTCGGCATCAGCCCGCCGAACAGGTCGGTGGCGATCGACTTCGAGTAGGGCCCGAGGATCAGCAGCGGTGCGGTCTCACCCATGACGCGGGCCAGCCCCAGGAGCACGCCGGTGATGATGCCCGAGAACGCGGTCGGCAGGACGACCCGCACGATGGTCTTCCACTTGGGCACTCCCAGGGCGTACGCCGCCTCACGGAGCTCGTTCGGCACCAGCTTGAGCATTTCCTCGGTGGAGCGCACCACAACCGGCACCATCAGCAGCACGAGCGCGAGACAGACCGCGAAGCCGACCCGCTGGAAGCCGAACGTCGTCACCCAGAGCGCGTAGACGAACAGGCCGGCGACGATCGAGGGCACACCGGTGAGGATGTCGACCATGAAGGACACGGCCTTCGCGAGCCGACCGCGACCGTACTCCACGAGGTAGATCGCGGTCATCACCCCGATCGGCACCGAGATGGCGGCGGTCGTCAGACCCTGGATGAGGGTGCCCTGGATGGCGTGCACCGCACCGCCACCCTCGCGGCGAGCAGTGATGCCCTTCTGCGAGTTCGTCCACCACTGCGCATCGAGGAGCAGGTGCGCGCCCTTGCTGACGACGGTCCAAAGGATCCACAGCAGGGGCACGAGGGCGAGCAGGAACGCGCCCCACATCACGACCCGCGCCAGCTGGTCCCTGATCTCGCGTCCCCTGGCCGGGTGGCCGAGGGCCGGGATCGTGGAACCGTTGGACGCCTGGTCGGGGCGCACGGTGTCGACGGTGCTCATTCGATGAACGCCTTCCTGCGCTCGATCACGATGCGGGCGATCGCGTTGACGATGAAGGTCAGCACGAACAGCACCAGCCCGGCGGCGATGAACGCGCCGGTCTTGGCAGGGGAGTCGAACTCCCCGGCGTTGTTGGCGATTCGCGATGCGAAGGTCTCGCCGCCGTTGAACAAGGACCAGGTCCAGCCAGTGCCGGCGGCCAGCGTCGACAGGATGATCGTGACGGCGATGGTCTCGCCGAGCGCGCGGCCGAGGGCCAGCATGGCGGCGGAGATGACTCCGGCCTTGCCGAACGGCAGCACCGCGACGCGGATCATCTCCCACTTGGTCGCGCCGAGGGCGAGCGCGCCCTCGGTGTGGGTCACGGGCGTCTGCGCGAATACCTCGCGCGACAGCGCCGTGACGATCGGGAGCACCATGATCGCCAGGACGATGCCGACGAACAGGATCGTGCTCCCGCCGCTGATGCCCGCGTCGGAGAAGAATGGGAACCAGCCCAGCGTGTCCTTGAGGAAGTTCTGGACCGGCTCGAACACCGGGCCGAAGGTCTTCAGACCCCAGATGCCGTAGACGATCGAGGGCACGGCGGCGAGCAGGTCCACGAGGTTGGCCGCAGGCCGCGACAGCCACGCCGGCGCGTACTGTGTGATGAACAGCGCCACCGCCACACCGACCGGCACCGCGATGACCATGCCGATGGTCGAGACGGCGATGGTGGTCCACAGCAGCTCGATGATCCCGAACCGCAGGTCCGACGCGTTGTCGACGGACCACTCGCGCGACGTGAGGAAGTTGACCTTGTCGTCGGCGATCGCCGGGATGGCCTGCCAGAGCAGGAAGGCGCCCACCAGCGACACGAGGCCGATGACGAAGATGCCGGCGCCCTTGGCCGCGCCCCCGAACAGTCGGTCGCCGAGTCGTCCGGTGCCGGCGCCGTCGCCGCTCAAGGTGTGTCGGCGGTCGGGTCCGGGCAGCTCGTCAGCGATCGAAACGCCGGTTACGGAGCTCACGTTGCGCCTCTCGGTGCCTGGTCGTGGTCGTGGTGCGTGCGGTCGTGGTGATGCGCGCTTGGGCGCATCCATCAGATCTTCGTGCATCCATCAGAACGGGTATGCCGGGGAGCTGGCAACCAGCCAGCCCCCCGGCATACCGGTGGATCAGGACAGCGCTGCGATGGCGGTGTCGACCTTGGTGCGGACCTCGTCGGGGAGCGGCGCGTAGCCGATCTCCTCGAGGGACTTCTGGGTGTCAGCGGAGGCGAAGTGCGTCAGGAAGGCCTTGGTGAGGGCCGTCTTGGCGGCATCCTTGCCCTTGGAGCAGACGATCTCGTAGGTCACCAGCAGGATCGGGTAGGCCCCGGCCTCCTTGGTGGCGTAGTCCAGCTTGAGGCGCAAGTCGTTGCCTTCGCCGTCGGCCTTCGCGGCGGAGACTGCCTTGCCCACGGACGCGCCGCTGAGCTCGACCGGGCCGGCGCCGTTGTCGATCTGGGCGATACCCAGCTTGTTGTCCTTGGCGTAGGACCACTCGGCGTAGGTGATGCCACCCTCGGTGGCCTTGACGGCACCGGCGACACCGGCGGACTTCTCCTTGCCCTCACCCTTGCCGAGCCACTTCTTGCCGGGCTCGGTGGCCCAGGCAGCCGGGGCGGCGGCCTTGAGGTACTTGGTGAAGTTCTCGGTCGTTCCCGACTCGTCGGAGCGGAAGAAGACCTTGATCGGCTCGCTCGGCAGGGTCACGCCGGAGTTGAGCTTGGCGATCGACGCGTCGTTCCACGTCGTCACCTTGCCGCTGAAGATGTTGGCGGTGACCTCGGGAGTCAGGACGAGCTTGTCGACGCCCTTGACGTTGTAGGAGACCGCGATCGGACCGGTCACCATCGGCAGGTTCCAGGCAGGGGAGCCACAGAACTTCGCCGCGGCGTCGGCCTCGATGACCCCGTCCTTCTCGACGGTCTTGAGCGCGGAGTCGGAGCCGGCGAAGTCGACCTGGCCCGCGATGAACTGCTTGATGCCCGCACCGGAACCGGTCGGGTTGTAGTTGACGGTGGTGCCGGCGCACTCGTCCTGGAAGGACGCGATGGCCTCTTCGATGGCGTTCTTCTGGGCCGAGGAGCCTTCGCCGTTCAGGGTGCCGCTCTTGGGGCAGGCTGACGTGGTGGTGGAGCTCGAGTCCGACGACCCGCCGGCGCCGCCGGCGTTGTTGTCGGAGCCGCACGCGGTCAGCGCGATCGAGCCGACCAGGGCGACGCTGGCCACCAGGCCAAGACGCTGAATCTTCACGGTGTTCAAACCTTTCCACAGGGGAAAATCAGGGGGCGGGCATTCGTGCCCGACGCCCCGAAGGTAGGCAGGCCGAGTGACGCAGCGGCCCGTGGAGGGTGAACGGACGGTGAACACCAGTCAGACATTCGAGGTCGCCCCACCGACCCCCCGGGATGCAGGGGGTGAACGAGAGGTCAGGAGCACGTCAGGAGCGCTGGTGGTGCGCCGGCAGGTGGCGTTCGACGGCGACCACGCGGGCGCTCGCTCCCGTGCCCACGAGGTGGGCCACGAGGACCTCCCCCTTGGCCATCTTGTCGCGCACCGCTGCCCGTAGCGCCCCCTCGACCTGGTCGGCCTCCGGCTCGTCGGGAGCCACCCGGGCGAGGAGCAGACCCAGAAGCGCCGGCAGCACCGGTCCGTGACTGCAGAGGGCGGCCGGTGCGCCCCGCTCGACCAGCCGCTCGAGGTGCCGGACGGCGCGAGCCGGCTCCGCGGCATACCCCTCCTCGCTGAGGCCCTGCTTGGTGCGCAGCGCCGCCCCGAGCTGCGCCGCGAAGGGGCGCAGCGTGTCGGCGCACCGCACCGACGGCGAGCTGACCAACCGCTTGACACCGTATGCCGCGAGCACCGGTGCGATGCCGGCCGCGCGTTCCTGCCCGGCGGCGTCGAGGGGGCGCAGCTGGTCGTCCTCCGCCCACGAGCCGCGGCCCACCGCGTGGGCGTGACGCACGAGGGCCAGCGGCCAGGTGGTCAGGGTGCCGACGTTGTCGGCCCGCACGACCGCGCGCAGCTGGTCACGGTCGCGCGCGTAGTCGAGGCGGTCCGAGGCGGTGACGACGTCCAGCCAGCGCACCTCGTCGATCTCGTTCTGCAACGGCCCGGCGGGACTGGTGGCCTCGGCGGCCCAGTAGCGGACCTCCTTGGTCGCGGGCTGGCCCGTCGCGTCGAGCACGGTGTACTCCGCGCCCGGCAGGGGTCGGCCCAGCCCGACGGCCAGGGACGTCTCCTCGAGCGTCTCGCGGACGGCGGCGACCGGCCACTCCTCGCCCGGGTCCAGCTTGCCCTTGGCCCACGACCAGTCGTCATACTTCGGTCGGTGCACCAGCGCGACCTCGAGCTGGCCGCGACGGCGGCGCCACGGAATGGTGCCCGCGGCCGGGATCGGGGCCGTCAACGCCGGCGGGCCTTGCGGCGGCGCTTGGCGTGCATCTCGATCATGGAACTCTGCAGGTCGGCCAGTGGCTCGCCGTCCTCGTCGAAGTTGACCCGCGTCCACCGGCCGTCGCCGGTCAGCTTCCAGTGGGCGTAGGTGTCGCTCATGCCGCGGGCCATCAGCGACTGGAGGTCGGCGATGTGCTTGGGGTCGGCCAGGCGCACGAGGGCCTCGACCCGGCGGTCGAGGTTGCGGTGCATCATGTCGGCGCTGCCGATGTAGACCTCGGGTTCACCGCCGCCGCCGAACAGGAACACCCGCGAGTGTTCGAGGAAGCGCCCGAGGACGGAGTGCACCGTGATGGTCTCGGAGAGCCCCGGCACGCCCGGGCGCAACGAGCAGATGCCGCGCACCCAGATGTCGACGTCCACCCCGGCCTGCGAGGCACGGTAGAGCGCGTCGATGAGCTGCTCGTCGACGATCGAGTTGAGCTTGAGCTGCACCAGGCCCCCACGCCCGGCCTCGGCGTGGTCGATCTCGGTGTCGATGCGTTCGAGCAGGCCGGACCGGACGGACCTCGGTGCCACCAGCAGCCGCTTGAACTTGCTGCGGGGTGCGAAGCCGGACAGCTGGTTGAACAGGCGGGCCAGGTCGTCGCCCACCTGCGGGTCGGAGGTCAGCAGGCCGAAGTCCTCGTAGAGGCGGGCGGTCTTGCCGTTGTAGTTGCCGGTGCCGATGTGGCAGTAGCGGCGCAGGCTGCCGTCCTGTTCCTGGCGCACCACCATGCAGAGCTTGGCGTGGGTCTTGAGCCCGACCATGCCGTAGACGACGTGGACGCCGGCGTGCTCCAGCTTGCGGGCCCAGGAGATGTTGTTCTTCTCGTCGAAGCGCGCCTTGATCTCCACGATGGCCAGCACCTGCTTGCCGGACTCGGCGGCGTCGATGAGGGCGTCGATGATCGGGGAGTCGCCGCTCGTGCGATAGAGGGTCTGCTTGATGGCGAGCACGTTCGGGTCGTTGGCCGCCTGCTCGATGAAGGCCTGGACCGACGTCGAGAACGAGTCATAGGGGTGCTGCAGCAGCACGTCCTTGTCGCGCACGATCGGGAGGATCTCCGACGGCTTGGAGCTCTCGGCGGGGGCGAGGTCGGGGTGCATCTGCCCGCGGAACGGCGGGTAGCGGAGGTCGGAGCGCTCGAGGTCCGCGACGAGGTTGAGCCCGCGCAGGTCGAGGGGAGCCGGGAGCCGGTAGACCTCGCTGTCGGTGACACCGAGCTCGCGGACCAGCATGTCGAGCACGTGGTCGTCGATGGTCTCGTCCACCTCGAGACGGACCGGCGGCCCGAACCGGCGACGGGTGAGCTCCTTCTCCAGGGCGGTGAGGAGGTTCTCGGCGTCGTCCTCCTCGACCTCGAGGTCCTCGTTGCGCGTCACCCGGAAGGTGAAGTGCTCCCGCACCTCCATGCCGGGGAAGAGCATGTCGAGGTGGGCGGCGATGACGTCCTCGAGCGGCACGAACCGGGTGCGGAACAGGTCCGACGTCGACGGCTCGCCGGCCTCGGGCTCGATGTGCAGCAGCCGCGGCAGCAGGGGCGGCACCTTGACGCGGGCGAAGTGCTCCTTGCCCGTCTTGGGGTTGATGAGCACCACCGCGAGGTTGAGCGACAGCCCCGAGATGTAGGGGAAGGGGTGAGCCGGATCGACCGCCAAGGGGGTGAGCACCGGGAAGACACGGTCCGTGAACAGGCTTGAGTGGAGCGTCTGCTCGGTCTCGCTCAGCTCGTCCCAGCGGACGATCGAGATGCCCTCCTCCTCGAGGGCGGGCTGCACCTTGTCCTTGTAGACGAGGGTCTGCATCGCCTGCAGCTCGTGGGCGACGAGCGAGATCTGCTCGAGGACCTCGCGCGGTTCGAGCCCGGAGGCGGAGCGCACGGCCAGGCCCGTGGCGATGCGCCGCTTGAGCCCGGCGACCCGGACCATGAAGAACTCGTCGAGGTTCGAGGTGAAGATCGCGAGGAAGCGCGCGCGCTCGAGCAACGGCACGGAGTCGTCGGCAGCCAGCTGCAGGACGCGTTCGTTGAACTGCAGCCACGAGATCTCGCGGTCGAGGAAGCGGTCGGCCGGCAGGCCGCTGTCGTCCTGGCCCCCGGCAGCGTGGACCACCCGCATGAAGCGTCCGTTGGACGCCCGCGGCTGCGCACTGGCGATCGACACCTCGTGGCCGGCCTCGTCGCCGTCGAAGATCTCGGGTTCGTCCGTGGGGCGGGTGGTCACACTCATGGCGTCATCCTGACAGTGCCGGGTGAACGCGCCGGCTGAACAGCACGCGAATACATCACGTCGACCATGATGCTGCGAAAACCCAGCCCCGTGTAGGTGCGTATCGCCGCGTGGTTGTCCCCGTCGACGTAGAGAACGACCTCGGGGAGTCCGAGCCCGGCGAGGTGGGCCAGCCCGAGCGCCGTGACCGGCCGCCCCAGACCCCGTCCCTGGTATGCCGGGTGCACCCCGACCACGTACACCTCGCCTGCCGGTCGGTCCGGGTCCACCGACGAGCGCTCGTCCGGATCGACCTTGGTCCAGTGAAAGGCGGCCACCTCGCCGGGGGACTCGTCGGCCTCGACGAGGATGAAGCCAGCCGGGTCGAACCAGGGCTGCGCCATCCGTTCCTCGAGGTCGGCGATCGTCAGCCGTCCCTGCTCCGGGTGGTGGGCAAAGGCCGCGGCGTTGGTCGCCAGCCACGCCTCCTCGTCACGCCCGGTGACGAAGGAGCGCGCCGTGAAACCGGCGGGCAGTGCGGAAGCCGCACGGTCGAGGTCGTCGCCGCCCAGCGGGCGGGCCATCTTGTGCAGCTCGCGCACCGCCTCCAGCCCGGCGATCAATGCCAGGGCTCGGGCAGCCGGCAGCCGACCGTGTGCCCACAGCCGGACCTGAGGAGCCGCCTCGAGGGCCGCGTCCACGAGGGCTCGGCCGATCCCCTGACGCCGGAAGTCGGGGTCGACGACCAGCTCGCCCGAGGCGGCGGCCCCTGCAGTGGAGTCGAGCTGGGCGTACCCCGCGAGCTGCTCCCCGGCATACCCGAGCAGGTGGCGGACCCGGCCGCCCGGGGAGGCGAGGGACAGCAGGGACTGTTCCGACAGCGGAGCGACGCCGTCGGCAGCAACGGCACGGCGCTGCAGGTCATGGACCTGGGCGGCTTCAAGAGGCGTCAAGGTGTCGGCACTGCGGACAGGAGATAACGGCACGAAAAGCATTGCACCATGCATCTTCCCTAACCGGAGATCCGCGGTTAGCGTGCACGAATCCGGCTACCGCCGGTTTTTCCTCCCGCACAAGGACGCACACATGACCTCATCCCGCACCCGACGCCTATCCAGCGTCGTGGCCGTGGCCGCCCTCGCGGCCACCGGTGCGGCCTTCACGGGAGGCAGCACGTCCGCTGCCCCCAACGGGCCGACCATCGACATCCAGCTGCTGTCGTTCAACGACTTCCACGGCAACCTCGAGCCCCCGTCAGGATCCGGTGGCCGGATCATCACCTCGGACACCTACAACGAGACGGCGTCGGCTCCCAACCCGGTCACGGGCGTCGTGACGTACTCAGTCACGCCGACGACGGTGAACGCCGGTGGTGTCGAGTACCTCGCGGGACACCTCAAGGAAATGCGTCAGGGACACCCGTACACCGCGACCGTCGCAGCGGGCGACATCGTGGGTGCCTCCCCCCTCCTGTCGGCCGCGTTCCACGACGAGCCGAGCATCGAGGCCATGAACAGCCTCGGCCTCGACGCCACGGCCGTGGGCAACCACGAGTTCGACGAGGGCTACAAGGAGCTGCAGCGCCTGGCCAACGGCGGCTGCCTCGATGACGGCGCCGGCGCGGCCAACCAGGACTCCTGCCCTGGCGGCAAGAGCTTCGCTGGTGCGGACTTCCCGATCCTGGCCGCCAACGTCCGCGTCAAGGCGACCGGTCAGACGATCCTGCCGGCCACCTGGGTCAAGAACTTCAAGGGAGCCAAGATCGGCTTCATCGGCATGACCCTCAAGGACACCCCCAACATCGTGACCGCCTCTGGCATCGAGGGCCTGGAGTTCACCGACGAGGTGCAGACAGCCAATGACCTCGTGCCCCAGCTCGAGGCCGAGGGGGTCAAGGCGATCGTCGTCCTCATCCACCAGGGTGGCGTCCCCCTGCGGACCGCGACCTACCCCGGCGGGCCCCACACCAACCCGGCCAGCGGTCTGGAGAACAAATTCGACACGGCCTGCCCGACGGGCACCAGCACGGGTCTGAACCCCAACACCAGCGCGAGCCCGATCATCCCGATCGCGCAGCAGCTGTCCCCGCAGATCGACATGATCGTGAGCGGCCACACCCACACGCCGTACGTCTGCAGCATCCCCGACCCGGCAGGGCAGCCGCGTCTGGTGACGTCGGCGTCCTCCTTCGGGCGCCTCGTGACCGAGACGACGCTGACCTTCGACCGTCGCACCCAGGACATCGTGCGCAGCTCGGTGGCCGGCAGCAACGTCATCGTCACCCGCGATCCCGCCCTCAAGGATGCGGCGGAGACCAAGATCATCGGCGACTACAAGACGCTCATCGCCCCCATCGCGAGCAAGGTCCTGGGATCGATCAGCACCGACATCACGACGGCGTCCAGCTCGGCCGGCGAGTCGAAGCTCGGCGACCTCATCGCCGATGCCCAGCTGGCCGACCCGTCGACCATCACCGGCGGGCAGACTCCGGTCGTCGCCTTCATGAACCCGGGCGGCATCCGCACCAACCTCACCTACGCCAACAAGTCGTGGAACGAGGCTCCGGGTGAGGTGACCTACGACGAGGCCTTCCAGGTGCAGCCGTTCAACAACTACCTCGTGTCCGTGTCGCTCACGGGCGCTCAGATCAAGGAGATCCTGCGCGAGCAGTGGGGTGGCGGTGCGACGACCTCGCCCAACACGATCGCCAGGCCGGTCATCCTGCAGGTGTCGGCGGGCTTCGCCTACAGCTACAGCGACACCCCCACCGGGCGAGTTCTCGGACCGGTGACCGTCGGCGGTGTCGCGCTCAGTGACACGGCCACCTACCGCGTCGTGACGAACAACTTCGTCGCAGACGGTGGCGACGGCCTCCCCGGCTTCCGGGTCGGCACCGGCAGGTTCTTCGGCGGCCTCGACATCGACGCCTTCGCGAACTACCTGCAGGCGCACTCGCCCTACAGCCCGGTCGCGGACGCCCGGATCACGAAGAACTGAGCACTGCGCACTGACGCGGCAACGCGGCATACGGCACGGACGAAGGCGCCCCTCCCGGGAACGGGAGGGGCGCCTTCGCGGGTGGCTGGCGTCTGGAGCCGGCTCATGCTGGTCGCGCGAAGCGTTGCAGCGCAACGGGTTTCAGGCGTCGGCGTGCGCGTCTTCGCGGGGGACGTCCTCGGCCGGGACGAAGCGGTAGCCGACGTTGCGCACCGTGCCGATGAGCACCTCGTGCTCGGAGCCCAGCTTGGCCCGCAGCCGGCGGATGTGGACGTCGACGGTGCGGGTGCCCCCGTAGTAGTCGTAGCCCCAGACCTCCTGGAGCAGCTGGGCCCGGCTGAACACGCGACCCGGGTGCTGGGCGAGGTACTTGAGGAGCTCGAACTCCTTGTAGGTCAGGTCGAGCAACCGTCCGCGGACCCGTGCGGAGTAGGTCGCCTCGTCGATCGTGACCTCGCCCGAGGTGATCTGGACGTCCTCGGGTTCCTGGGTGTCCACGAGGCGGCCGGCCGCGAGCCGTAGCCGCGCCTCGACCTCGGCCGGGCCGGCGGACTCCAGCAGGACCTCGTCGACGCCCCACTCTGCCGTGATGCCCGCGAGACCGCCCTCGGTGAGGATGGCGATGAGGGGCACGGACATCCCGGTGGCGCGCAGCACGCGGCACAGGGAGCGCGCCACGGCCAGGTCGCGGCGGGCGTCCAGCAGGACCGCATCACACGGCGGGGCATCGACCAGCGCGGTGGGCTCGGCGGGGATGATGCGCACGTGGTGGGTGAGCAGGCCCAGTGCCGGAAGCACCTCGGCGCTGGGGGCCAAGGCGTTCGTCAGCAGCAACAGACGGGCCATGCCTTGAAAGGATACGGGCGATGGCCCCCCGGTGGGCCTCTGCACACATGGTGAGACCCTTGTCTCACGAGAAGAGCTCACCAGAGTCGCACGAGAGGAGCGTGGGTATGCCGCGTGACGACGATGCCGCGACGGTCACCGTCGGCTCGGCCACCGTCCGCTATTGGGCGGGCGCCCGGGCTGCGGCCGGCGTCGAGACCGACCTCGTGCGGGACTGCGCAACCGTCGCCGAGGCCGTGGCAGCGGTCGATGCGCTCCATCCCGGACTGTCGCCCGTGACGGCAGTCAGCACGCTGCTCCTCGACGGCCGGGCGGCGCACCGCGACGACCCTCTCCCGGACGGCTCGGTGCTGGAGGTACTGCCTCCCTTCGCCGGGGGGTGATGCGAGGATGCCCCCTGTGTCCGACGTCCCCGAGCAGGCGCCCAACAACCCTGCCGTCCCGCTGACTCGGCGCGAGCGTCGAGCGCATGCCCAGACCGCCCCGCCCGCCCTGCCGCGACGAGCCCTGCTCCCACGACCGCTGTCGATCGCCGCGACCGTGGCCTTCGCCGCCCTGGTGGCCCTCACCGGCTACGCGAGCCCGTCGTTCGTCGCGCTCGCGGTGGCGCTGGCCGGGTTGGTGCTGGCCTGGGGCTGGCCGCTGCTGCTCAGCCTGCCGAGCCCGCGCGGCACCAGCACCGTGCTGGCCATCGGCACCCTGCTCATGACAGGGACCGCCCTGCTGACGCGCCACGACCCCTACCTCGAGTGGATGCCGGCAGCGCTCGCCGTCGCGGTCATCGTCGCCTTCCTGCACCAGCTGATGCGCCGTGACGGCCGCCCCCGCCTGACCGAGTCGGTGGCCGCCACGATCTCGGGACTGGCGATCATCTCGGCGGGCACCGCACTCGCCCCGATCCCGCACGTCCTGGCGGGTGAGCCGGCCCTCGCGGCCGCGATGGCCGGGCTGGGGATTGGCGCCCTCGCCGATCCCTGCGTCTCGATCGCCCGGCTGCGGCAATGGGCGCTGTTCATCGCCATGCTGCTCGGGGGCGGCGCCGCCCTGGTCGTCTCCCTGGTGGCGGGTGACCCGATGCCGGGTCCCGCGGCTCTGCTCGGCCTGCTCGCCGCTGCCATCTCGCACGCGGCGCGCCGGGTGCTGGCCCCGCTGCCGGCGACGGCCATGCCACGGGCCCAGCTCGCCGTGGCTGCCGCGTCCTCCCTGCTCGTCGGCGTGGTCGCCTACGTCGTGGTCCGCTACTTCGTCGCCTGACCTCCGCAGGCCCCCGACGCCTGCCGACTTGTTGCCGGCTGCTGGTCACCGAGCGCCCGGATCGCGGGTCCGGTGACCACCGGAGAGCAACAAGTCGCAGGGAGCGGCGGCGGGTCCGCGGGACGCGAAGGGGGCACGCGGCATACCCCCGGCCGTGGCTCTGGGGCCGAACGCCCGCTGCGGTCAGTAGACGAGGGCCTGGGCGCCGGGAGCGGTGACCTCCTCGACGAACGCCGCCGCGCCGCGGATCACCACACCGGGCACGAGGTCGGCCTCGCTGAGGTCACGTCGCGCTGCGCACTGCCCGCACACGGTGACCGTCCCGGCGGCCACCACGGCGTCGCGCAGGTCTGCCAGAGCCGCGGCGTGGGCCAGCTCGACCGTCTCCGCGCGCCCCGGCACGCCCATCCACGAGGCGTCCCCCGTGAGCCACAGGCTGACGCCCACGCCGCTGGCCACTGCGGTGGCGGCGACCGTGAAGGCCTGGTTGAGGCGTTCGAGCGACTCGGTGCCACAGGTGACCTTGATGACGAGCGTGCGCGGGTCTGTCATGGTCCACAGGCTACGATCTGGCGCGTGCACACGTTCTACATCTCCCTGCTCGCCCTCACGGCCGTGGTGATCACCTGGTTCGCGGGGTTCGTCGTCTACCGCCTGGTCAAGACGCCGCGCTGATGCAGTTCACCATCGACCCCGACCTCCCCCGAGGGCTCGCGCCCCTGGCCTGGCTGATCGGCCGCTGGGAGGGCGCTGGCGTCGTCGGCTACCCCACCATCGAGTCGGCCAACTTCGGTCAGGAGATCGAGGTGACCCACGACGGTCGCCCGTTCCTCGAGTGGCACAGCCGCACGTGGCTGCTCAACGACGCGGGCGAGAAGGTGCGGCCGCTGGCGACCGAGCTGGGCTTCTGGCGGCCCTTCGCCGACGGTGAGGTCGAGTTCCTCCTCACCCACCCGACGGGGATCGTCGAGCTCTACTACGGCAAGGCCGAGCCGGCCAAGATCGAGCTGCGCACCGACGGCGTCCTGCGAAGCCCTCAGGCCAAGGAGTACAACGCCGCCACCCGTCTCTACGGCCTGGTCAACTCCAACCTGATGTGGGCGATGGACATGGCCGCCGTCGGTCAGCCGCTGCAGAGCCATCTGTCCGCCGAGCTCAAGCGCGTCGGCTAGAACGCACCCATGGCATCGACACCAGCGCGGATCCTCACGGTCTGCACCGGCAACATCTGCCGGTCGCCGTTCCTCGAGCGCGCCCTCCAGGCCGAGCTGGACCGATCGTGGGGCCCCGGCGCCGTCGAGGTCTCCAGCGGTGGCACCGGTGCGCTGCCCGGCCACGCGATGGAGGACCAGGCGCGTGCGCACCTGGAGACCAAGGGGTATGCCGCGGACGGCTTCCTCGCCCGTGACCTCACGCAGTCGATGATCGCCGATGCCGACCTCGTGCTGACTGCCACCCGCGCGCACCGTGGCAAAGTGGCCATGCTGCACCCGAAGGCGCTGCGTTACGTCTTCGCGTTCCGGGAGTTCGCCGACCTGCTCTCCGGGCTGGACGAGTCGGCCGTGCACCTCCCGTCCGACTCGGCCGCGGAGCACATCGCGCGCGTCGTCGCGCTGGCTGCCGGTCAACGGGGGATGCGGGCGCCGCTCAATGACGCCGAGGCCGACATCGTCGACCCCTACCGCAGGCCTGCGCAGGTGTTCGAGGACATGACCGACCAGATCATGGGTTCGCTGCCCGCGGTGGCCCGAGCGCTGGGGAGGCCCTGATGCCCCGCCTGGGCGACCGAGCCGGCATGGTCGGTTTGGCGGCCTTCCTGGTCGTGGACGTGGTGCTCGTGGGCTTCGCGATCAGCAGCACGCGTCAGCCGGTGGACCAGGGTGGCTCCACCATCGGCACCGGCGTGGTCGCCTCGCCCTCGGGTCCCCGCACCACCACGGCCACGAGCGGCACGACCACGACGGGCCCGACCACGCCCAGCGTCAAGGTCGCCCCGTTGACCCAGGGTCTCGTGGCGTTCGACAAGAACAGCGCGTTCCGCTTCACGACCGGCAGCTGCAAGTCGGGCGGTTCCAAGCTCGAGCTCACCCGCAATGGCGGAGCGAGCTGGGGTCCCCGATCGGTCCCCTACGACACCATCGTTCGCGTCCGGGTGCGACCCGACGGTTCGGCGTTCGTCGTGGGCGCCGACTCCGAGACCGACTGCACGCCGGCCATCCGCCAGGCAGGCGCCCTCGACGCCGACTTCGGGGACTCGGTCGTCGTGAAGGATGCCTGGTTCCGCGACCCGAGGGCGGGCGCGTCGATCGGTCTCCCCACGGGTGGCACCGGCAAGCCGTGTGGCTCCAGCCCCGTGGTCGACCTCGCGGTGGTGGACAGCGGCGCTGCCGCCCTGTGCTCCGACGGGCGGGTCAGGGTGAGCACCTCGGGGGCGCGCTGGGACACCTCGGCCACCGTCGAGGGCGCCCTCGCCCTCGCGCTCAACGCCAAGGCGCGTGCGTTCGTCGTGGTTCCCGGTGCCGACTCCTGCAACGGCCTCGCGGTCGTGGAGGCGGCCAAGCCCACCCAGGCTCTCGGCTGCGCAGCCGTGGACCTCACCAAGGTCGAGCCCGGGACGGTCGCCCTGTCGGTGACGTCCGGGTCGGGCTGGCTCAGCGTGGGAGACGCCGTCTACCTCGCCGGTGGCAACCTCGCGACCTGGAAGCAGGACTGAACCTCCGCGTGCGCGCCGTAGGCCCCTGACCTGCCTGACGCGCCGCGCCCGTGACTTGCCACGCGCAGTACGCGCCTGACGCGGCTACGGCGTGTGCGTGACGTCCTGGTAGCTGCTCATCGCGTCGTTCTGCAGCGCCTCGCCGAGGGCCCGCATGCCGGGCTCGTCGACCAGGTCGATGGACGCACCGGCGGGTGAGGTGCCGAAACCGGTGAAGGGCGCCGTCACGAACGCGATGTCGCCCCCCCGCAGGTTGCGCAGCGACAGGGCCTCGCTGCGCATCTTGCCCACCGAGAACGCGTCGTCGACCGTCAGGTTTGCCGTGCCCGCGTCCACGAACTGCGCCAACCTGACCGGGTTGGTCAGGACGCTCTTGCTCAGGGACTTGAGCATCAGTGCCTTGATGAAGGCCTGCTGGCGACGGCCGCGCGAGATGTCGCCCTCGCTGAGGTCATGCCGCTCGCGGACGAAGGCCAGCGCCTCCGCGCCGCCCATCTCCTGGTAGCCCTTGGTGAACGTGTAGCCGTCCGAGCTGCTCGACTCCTCGACGTAGACGTTGACCCCGCCCACGGCGTCCGTCATGTTCTTGAAGCCCTCGAAGTCGACCAGGGCGACGTGGTCGATCGGCACCCCGACGAGGTTCTGGACCGTCTGGACCAGCAGCGGCGACGACCCGTAGGCGAAGGCCGCGTTGATCTTGTCCTTGCCGTGGCCGGGGACGCTGACGTAGAGGTCGCGCGGGAAGTGGACCAGCGTGACTGTCTTGCGGTCGCTCGCGAGGTGCATGAGCACGATGACGTCGGAGCGGGCGCCGGCCAGTCCGGCGCGGGCATCGGACCCGATGAACAGGATGTTCTGCGCCTGCTTGGCCTTGGGCTTCTTCGTCGGTGCGGGCGCGGCGCCGCTCACCCCCGGGGTCGGCAGCAGGGCGTCGCGCTGGACGTTCGAGCTCACCGTGTGGTTGAGGAAGAGCAGGTATGCCGCGATGCCTCCGACCACGACCAGGATGACGAGCGTCAGGAGGACGGCCAGGGTCCGCCGAAGGCGCGAACGCTTCTTGGGCGCCTTCGCAGGCGGGGACTGGGTCTCTTCGAATTGGTCGAGCACCCGGACAGTGTAGGTATCGCCCGAGGGCCCTTGTGGCCGAACCGTAGAGTGGGATCGTGCAAGACGTCGGCGAGCGATTGCGTGCCCAGGGGCGGCGGATGACGCCGCAGCGCCAGCGAGTGCTCGACGCAGTGGCCCGGCTGGGTCACGCCACGCCCGAGGACGTCGTGGCCCAGGTGGCGCGCGACGGCGATCCGGCCCTGGCGCCGTCGACCGTCTACCGGGCCCTGGACGCCCTGGAGTCACTTCAGGTCGTGGGACACACCCACCTCGACCACCGCGCGCCGAGCTATCACCTCGCCGACCACGCCGACCACATCCATCTCGTCTGCCGCACCTGCGGCCGCGTGCAGGAGTGCCCCAAGGAGTACGCCGAGGGCTTCGCGGGGAATGTTCTGGCCGGTTCGGGCTTTGTTGCTGACGTGACACACATGGCGATCCACGGAGAGTGCGGCACATGCGCGACGCGCTAGAGACGACCACCGAGACCGGTATGCCGGCGGTGGAGCGCTCAGTGCTGCTCGGCCACCCCGGCGCCGTGGAGGGGGACGGGCCCGATGCGGGTGTCGCCGCCCACTACGGCGACCCGCTGCGAGAGCAGCGCCTCCTCTCCGAGGGGCTGGCCGTCGTGGACCTGTCGCACCGCGGTGTCGTCACCGTCACCGGACCGGACCGACTGTCCTGGCTCCACTCGATCACCAGCCAACAGCTCACGGGTCTCGGCCCGCGGGAGTCCCGCGAGGCGTTGGTGCTGACCCCCAAGGGCCACGTCGAGCACAACCTCCACCTCGTCGACGACGGCGAGACGACCTGGATCACCACGGAGCCCGGACGGTCGGCGGCACTGGTCGGCTGGCTCGACTCCATGCGCTTCATGCTCAGGGTCGAGGTGGCGGACGTGACGCCCGAGTGGGCAGTCCTCGGCGAGCCGTCCGGGCTGGAGTCCCAGCCCGGGGAGCGCCTCTCCTGGCGCGATCCGTGGCCCGACCTCGTGGGTGACACCGCGGCATACGGACCGGTCGAGGGGCACCCGGGACTGGGGCGCACCTGGCGTGAGGTCCTGGTCGAGCGGCCGGCGCTGGCGGAGGCGGTCGCAGACCGCGACCTCGCGGGCACCTGGGCGAGCGAGGCGCTGCGCGTCACGGCCTGGCGTCCGCGGTTGGGCTTCGAGACCGACCACCGCACCATCGCCCACGAGGTGGACTGGCTGCGCACGGCGGTGCACCTGCACAAGGGCTGCTATCGCGGACAGGAGACGGTGGCCCGCGTCCACAACCTCGGTCGTCCGCCACGCCGCCTGGTCTTCCTGCACCTCGACGGGTCGGGACACACGCTGCCCGAGCGCGGCGCACCGGTGATGGCCGGTGACCGACAGGTGGGCCAGCTGACCTCGGTGGCCAGGCACTTCGAGGACGGCCCGGTCGGGCTGGCAGTGGTCAAGCGCAACACCCCCGTCGACGACGTCCTCGACATCGCCGACGTCAGCGCCAGCCAGGTCGTGGTCGTCGCCCCGTAGGGCCGACGCAGGAGCGGCGGGCCGCGCCGGACCGTCGCTGGGCGACGCAGGAGCGGCCCGGCTTCAGACCAGGAGGCGTCGCCACAGGAGGCGAGCGGCTCAGACCCCGGCGACCTGGGCGCTGCGGTCGCGGGCGCGCTCCTTGCGGCTGCGGGTCGCCGTGATCGGTGCGTACCCCTCGGCGTAGTAGTAGTTCTCGGCGTTCGCGCCACGGGTCGGGATCCGGTTGACCACCAGGCCGAGGACGTTCCCGTTGACCGCGTTGACGGACATGAGCGCGCGGCTCAGCTGCTCCTTGTTGACGACTCCGCAGCCGACCACGAGCACGACTCCACCGGTGATCGTGCTCAGGACGGTGGCGTCGGTCACGGGCAGCACGGGCGGAGCGTCGATGATGACGTAGTCGAACATCTCCTCGAGCTGACGGATGGTGCGCGACATCGTCTCCGAACCGAGCAGCTCGCTGGGGTTCGGCGGGATCTGACCGGCGCCGAGCACCTGGATGCCGGTGTCACCGAAAGGCTGGAGCACGTCCGCGAGCTCGGCCTGACCGATGAGGACGTTGGTCAGGCCCACCGAGCCCTCCATCCCCATGTAGCGCAGGAGCCGGGGCCGACGCAGGTCGCCCTCGATGACACAGACCCGGGCGCCGGCGGCAGCCATGCTGATCGCGAGGTTTGCCGTCGTCGTCGTCTTGCCCTCGCCGGGAAGGGAGGACGTGAACACGATCGAGCGCGGGTGGTTGGCGGCATCGACGAACTGCAGGTTCGTGCGCAGTGCCCGGAACGCCTCAGCACGCGGGCCGTGCGGGTCGGACTGGACGATCAGGGGGTTCTTCGGACCCTCGGGATCGAAGGTGATCCCACCGATGATCGTCGCGTCGACCGCCTCCTTGACGTCGCGCTCGCTCTTGATCGAGGTGTCGAACGTGTCGCGCAGCAGGGCGACACCGAGACCCACGAGGAGGCCGAGGACCACGCCGAGGCCGATGTTGCGCACGGGGTTCGGGCTGATCGGGCCCTGGGGCACCGATGGCGGACGCACGACCGACACCTTGACCGGGCTGACCGAGTCGCCCACCCGCTCGAGGTCCAGGATGCTGGTCGAGAACTGCTTGCCCACGGCACTGGCGATGCGGGCGGCCTGCTCGGGGTCGCTGTCCGTGACCAGGACGTCGATGAGGACGGTGTCGAGCGGCACGTTGGCAGAGATGCGGGCGCCCAGCTCGTCGGCGGTGCCCGGGAGGCCGAGGTCCTTGATGACCGGGTCGAGGACGGTCGGCGTGGTGATCAGGTCGGAGTACGACTTGACGCGCTGCTGGGTGAAGGTGTTGCCCTGCAGCAGCTGGGTGGAGTCCTGACCGCCCGAGGTCGACACGAACAGCTGGGTCCGCGCCTGGTAGGTCTTGGGGCTCCACAGGGTGAAGAGTGCCGCCAGGGCCACCATCAGGAGGGTCACGGCAGCGATGGCGCGCCAGCGCTTGCGCACGACCCGGTAGTAGTCGTGAAGGTCCACGGTCCTGCTTTCACTGTCTGGGCGCGGTCGATGAGCCCCGGTTGGTTTCGATTGCTGTGAGCGCCGACAGTCTCCCACACAACGACTCGGGAACCCGGTTCCCCGTGCTGGAGCGGCCCTGATGATGGCGGTGGGAGCGGCTGTCATGATGGCGCCCATGGCTCCCACGACCGGCACCCTGATCACCGTCGCGCCCACCGGTGCGGAACTGGCCAAGGCGGACTTCCCGCAGCTGCCCACGACGCTCGAGGAGCTCGTCGAGACGGCCGTGGCCTGCGAGTCGGCGGGTGCCTCGATGATCCACCTGCACATCCGCGACGGTGAGCACCGGCCGACCTTGGACGGCGGCTACCTCAAGGCTGCCGTGGACGCGCTCCGTGAGCGCACCTCCCTGGTCATCCAGCTGTCGACCGGGGGCAGCGTGCACGACCCGCTCGACCAGCGGCTCACGGTCCTCGACGCCGAACCCGACTCGTGCTCGCTCACCTGCGGCACCACGAACTTCGGCGACGACGTCTTCCTCAACCCCTACGGCTTCATGTCCGACCTCTACGTGCAGGCCCAGGAGCGCGAGGTGGTCCCCGAGTTCGAGCTGTTCGACCTGGGCCACGTCGCGTCGCTCGCCCGCCTCATCGACAGCCACGGCCTCCCGTTCGGGGGCAAGGTGCACGTCGACTTCGTGACCGGGGTGCCGGGCGGTATGCCGGGCACGCCCGCTGCGCTGCTGGCCGGTGTGGCGATGCTCCCGCCCGAGGTCACCTCGTGGTCCGCGACGGGCATCGGTCGCAGCCACCTGCCGGTCGCGGCAGCGGCCCTGGCCGCCGGTGGCCACCTGCGGGTGGGGATGGAGGACAACGTGGTCTTCGCCCGCGGCATACCCGTCGAGCGCAACTCCCAGCTCGTGGAGCGGGTCGCCCACCTCGCAGAGGTGATGCAACGCCCGGCGCTCTCGACCGAGGATGCGCGCCTGATGCTCGGCGTCAAAGACCGCCGCCGCTGACCTGAGCGGTGGTCCCACCTTTATCGGGTTGAGGGACATGGTTGCGCTTCACCCGACTTCCGTTCCGGGGTGAAGCGCACCTTTATCGGGTAACCCGATAAAGGTGCGGCACCCCGGATGTATGCCGTGTGATGGGGAACACGCTGCCTCCAGTTTGCATTCTGCTAACTGGAGCAAGCAGACTGGGGGCATGAGCCGAATTCCGTTGGGGCCGCTGGGCGGCAACAACCTGGGTGACTACCTGCGCGAGCAGCGTCAGTCCGCCCGGCTCTCGCTGCGCCAGCTCTCCGAGCTCGCCGGTGTGTCCAACCCCTACCTGTCGCAGATCGAGCGGGGCCTGAAGAAGCCCAGCGCCGAGATCCTCCAGCAGCTCGCCAAGGGCCTCGAGGTCTCAGCGGAGTCGCTCTACGTACGGGCCGGGATCCTCGACGAGCGGCACGGCGACGCCCCGGCGACGCACGGCGGACCGCTCGACACCAGGGCCGTCATCGGCGCCGACCCGCAGCTCACAGACCGGCAGAAGGCCGCACTGCTCGACATCTACGACTCGTTCGTGGGCGTCGGCAGCAAGCCTGGAACCACCAAGCCCGGCACCACCTCCCGTCCCAAGACCGCCCGCAACAAAGGAGCATGACATGGCATTCGTTGCCGACATCCGCAAGACCGTCACCGACACCACCCCGGTGTTCGCCGCCGTCGGCCTGGCCGACCTCGCCGTCGAGAAGGTGCGCGACGCCCGCGTCAAGGCCACCGGCGTCCGGATCGACCTCGACCCCGCCGCGCTGCAGACCAAGGCCCAGGTCCGCGTGACCGAGGTCGCCGAGCAGGCGCAGGAGCTCCCGGCCCTCGCCCTCAACCGCAGCCTCGAGCTGGCGGGCAAGGCGCAGGAGACCTACGAGACCGCCGCTGCCCGTGGCGAGAAGCTGGTCAAGCGCGTCCGCACCCAGAAGTCGACCAAGGACCTGCTCGCGCAGGCCGAGGCCACCTTCGCCCTGGGCAAGGGTGCGGTCACGACCGTGCGCAAGTCCGCCACCGACATCCAGCGCTCGGCCAAGGCCACGCTGACCACCGGTCGCAAGGAGGCCGCTGTCGCCGCCGACGCCATCGCCGACTCGATCGTCGTCGAGGCCACGGAGGCCGGCGCCGCGGTCAAGGACTCCGCCACCCGCACGCGCACCGCCGCCAAGCGCACCGCGACCACCACGAAGAAGGCCGCTGCCAAGAGCACGTCCGCCACCAAGGGCGCGACGACCAGCGCGAAGAAGACGGCCACCGCCACCAAGAAGGCTGCCAGCTTCACCCGACAACGGTTTCCGGGTGAAGCGCACGTTTGTCCCTAAACCCGATAAAGGTGGGGTTGCAGGTCTGGGGGCTAGCCGCGAAGTACTGGTGGTTAGGCTCGCCGGGTGAGCACGCCGCAGACAGCCACCCCGCCCGCCCTCGCCGACGCACCGGTCCTTGCGCACTACGTGCGGGGGGGCTTCGTCGAGTCCGCGCATCGAGCCTCCGTGGTCGCCACCGCGCCCGACGGCAGCCACCTGCTGGCGCTCGGCGCCGTCGACGACCCGATCTTCCCGAGGTCGTCGAACAAGCCGATCCAGACCCTGGCGATGGTGCGGGCAGGGCTGCGTATGCCGCCCGCGCACCTCGCGCTCGCGTCGGCCAGCCACTCCGGTGAGGACTTCCACGTCGCGGCAGTGCGCGACATGCTCGCGTCGGCGGGGCTGACCGAAGCCGCCCTCCAGAACACGCCGGACTACCCGGTCAACGAGGAGGCTCGCGAGGCGGTGATCCGTGCGGGCGGGGCCAAGACGCCCATCATGCAGAACTGCTCGGGCAAGCATGCGGCGATGCTGGCCACGTGTGTCGTCAACGGCTGGGACACCAAGACCTACCGCGAACCGAACCACCCTCTGCAGCAAGCGATTTCGCAGACCATCGCCGACCTGACCGGTGACGAGATCACCGCTGTCGCCGTCGACGGCTGTGGCGCGCCGGTGATGGCCGTGACGCTTGCGGGGCTGGCCCGCGCCTTCGGCCGGATGGCCGCTGCCGACCCCGCCACGCACGAGGGCGAGGTGGCGGACGCCATCCGTGCCAACCCGGCATACCTGGGGGGCAGTGATCGCGACGTGACCGCCCTCATCGAGGCCACCCCGGGCCTCATCGCCAAGGACGGCGCGGAGTCCGTGTATGCCGTGGGGCTGGCCGACGGGCGCGGTGTCGCGGTCAAGGTCGCCGACGGGTACCCACGGGCCAAGCCGGTCATCCTGGCGGCCGCGTTGCGGCGCCTCGGCGTCGAGTCCTCCGCGCTGGCCCAGCTCGAGAACTCTCCCGTGCTCGGGCACGGCGAGGTCGTCGGCGGCATCGTCGCCGTCAACCTCTGAGGCGACGTGCGTGCCGTCCTGCAGCGGGTGACCAGAGCCTCCGTCTCGGTCGAGGGCGAGGTCGTCGGGGCGATCGACCGGCCCGGATTGGCGGCCCTGGTCGGTGTCACCCACGACGACGGCCCTGAACAGGTTGAGGCCATGGCCCGCAAGATCAGCGAGCTGAGGATCCTGCGCGACGAGCGTTCGGTGCTCGACGACGCCGCGCCGGTGCTGGTGGTCAGCCAGTTCACGCTGTACGCCGACACGCGCAAGGGTCGGCGTCCGTCGTGGAACAACGCGGCGCCGGGCCCGGTCGCGGAGCCGCTCGTGGACGCGGTCGTCGCGGCACTGCGTGCCCGCGGCGTGGAGGTTGCCACGGGCCGGTTTGGCGCGATGATGGAGGTCACGCTCGTCAATGACGGTCCGGTCACCCTGATCGTGGACGTCTGACCCTTAGGCTGTGCCCATGTTCTCCGCGCTCGGTTCCGCACAGGGCATCGTGATCCTGCTGCTCAGTCTCGCCGCCTTCGCGGCTGAGGTGTTTGCCCTCGTCGACGCGCTGCGCCACCGGCCGGACGCGTTCATCGCGGCGGGCAAGCGCACCAAGAAGTTCTGGACCATCGTGACGGGCGTCGCCGCACTGCTCGGCTTCATCTCGGTCGCGAACTCGTTCACCCTGTTCTCGGTCGGGATCATCGCCATCGTCGGTGCCGGCATCTACCTCGCCGATGTGCGTCCTGCCCTCCAGCAGGTCAGTGGCAGCGGTCGCGGCGGGCAGCACATGGGCCCCTACGGACCGTGGTGAGCCGGGACGTGGCCGAGCTGCCCGATCCGCGTGAGGAGATCTTCACGGTCCAGCGCCCGTGGGGGAACTTCCAGCAGTTCGTCTCCAACGAGCGCGTGACCGTCAAGATCATCACGGTCGACCCCGGCCACCGGCTGTCGCTGCAGACCCACGACCACCGGGGCGAGTTCTGGCAGGTGCTGGACGTGCCGATCGAGGTCACCGTCGGGGACCGCACGTGGACGGCAGCACCGGGCGAGCCGGTCTGGGTGCCCTGCAACGCGGTGCACCGGATGGCCAACAAGGGCGACCGGCCGGGCCGACTGCTCGAGATCGCCTTCGGCGACTTCGACGAGGCCGACATCGTCCGTCTCGAGGACGACTACGCCCGCGACTCCTGACGCAGGCGACTCCTGACGCCCGCGGCAGTGGGGGCGCTCACGGGCGGGGGGCGACGGCTGACCAGTCGACGGTGACCTCGCCCAGGCGCCACCTCGCCGGCCCGTCCTGGACCGGCCAGCCGTCCTCACGCACAGCGTCGACCGCTGCCAGGAAGCGCTGCCGCACGCCGAAGCTCGCGTGGTGGGCCGCGTGCACCCAGGCCCTGTCCAACGCCTGGAGCCAGGCGTGGACCGGCTCGCCGTCGACGTTGCGGTGGATGAGCGACTTGGGGAGGCGCTCGGCGATGTCGGAGGGGCGGTCGAGCCCCCGCAGCCGCCACGACAGGCTCAACGAGACGGGGCCGGTCCGTCCGACCGCGATCCACGCGCTGCGCCGGCCGAGCTCGTCGCAGGTGCCGTCGACGAGCAGGCCGTCGGGTGACAGCCGGTGCTGGACGGTCGCCCACGCGTCGGCCACGTCTGACTCGTCGTACTGCCTCAGCACGTTGAACGCGCGCACGATGGTCGCCTGACGCCCGTCGATCGGCACCTCGAACCCACCGAGCCGGAACGAGAGCCCCTCACGCTCGAGGGGTCTGCCCAGCGACACTCGCTCCGGCTCGATCTCGATCCCCACGACCTGGACGTCCGGACGCACCCGCCGCAGGCGGTCGTGCAGCTCGACGGCCGTCACCGGGGAGGCGCCGTACCCGAGGTCCACCACGACCGGCATACCGACGGCCCGCCGCAGGCGCCAGGCCTGGGGACCGGCCAACCAGCGGTCGACCCGGCGCAACCGGTTGGGGTTGGTGGTGCCGCGAGTGATGGTGCCCACCGGTCGCTGCACAGCCACGCGGGCAGCCTACGCGGCGAGGCGCCCTAGGCTGGGCGGGTGCGAGGCCGGGACCGTGACATCAGCCGCAGCATGGTCGCGCTGGTGGCCTCGCTGGGCGCCCTCGCGCTGCTCGGCCTCGTCACGAACCTGCCCGCGTGGCTCGGGCACGACGAAGGCTTCGTCGACGTCGCACCGGGTCTGCTGAAGGTGAACGCCGAGGCCAAGGGAGTGGCGACCCTGGGTGGCGGCGTGACCGTGTCGCTCTACTCGGACGGCCTGCGGATCAACCGGGAGAACGACCTGCTGCTGCAGACGGTGATCGGTGGGTCGATGCTGTCGGCCGTCGACGGCAGCGCCACGACCAGCGGCGACGGGCGGACCGAGGAGCGCGTCACCCGCAGCTACGACAACCTGACCATCACCGAGCTGGTCTTCCTGCCGGGGCGGGCGACGTACTTCGGCACGCTCGGCGACGGGTCGCGCTCCCTGCCGGTGACCTTGCGGATCGAGTCGGCCGGCGGGCTGATCAAGATCGGGGCCTCGGTCAACGGCGCCGACGGAGTCGTGTGGCACCTCAATCGCGAACCCCTGACGGTCGGCATTCGTCCGGGCCTCCCGGCAGTCAACCTTCGTGACTCGGCGGCCTGGATCGATCCGGGAGCGGTCGAGGGCCGAGCCGTCTTCTCCACCTTCCTGCGCACCGACATCGGGGTGGGCCCGCAGCGGGTCGCTCGGGGCGTCGACATCCGGGCGGCGGGACGCACCGACATCCATGTCTGGTCCGACTCCTGCTCGTTCACCGTGTCCTCCCAGGCGCGTCCGGCGTAGGAGCCGCCTCGTGCGCCGGGTGGTGCACCGGCGTCGTGGGTCCTGGCGGCTGCGTGGCAGACTCGCAGCATGGGCTGCTGCGAACGCATCGACCGCGTCGCGATGCTGAGCGTCCACACCTCTCCGCTGGAACAGCCGGGCACGGGTGATGCGGGCGGGATGAACGTCTACGTCGTCGAGGTGGCGCACCAGCTCGCCAAGCTGGGCGTCGAGGTCGAGATCTTCACCCGGACCACGACGGCCGATCTGCCCCCCACGGTCGAGACGGAACCGGGCGTCACCGTCCGCCACGTCACCGCGGGTCCCTACGAGGGGCTCGGCAAGGACGACCTCCCCGGGCAGCTGTGTGCCTTCGCCGCCGGCGTGATGCGCACCGGAGCCCACGAGGCCGAGGGCCACTACAGCCTGGTCCACTCGCACTACTGGCTGTCCGGCCAGGTGGGGTGGCTGGCCGCCGACCGCTGGCAGGTGCCGCTCGTGCACACCATGCACACCATGGCGCGGGTCAAGAACCTCCACCTCGCCGAGGGAGACACCCCCGAACCGCCCGGTCGCGAGATCGGTGAGGTCCAGGTCGTGGAGGCGGCGGATCGCCTCATCGCCAACACCTTGGGCGAGCGCCACGAGCTGATCGACCTGTATGCCGCGGAGCCGGACAAGGTGGTCGTCGTGCCTCCCGGGGTGGACCTGTCCCTGTTCTCGCCGGGTGACCCCCGCGCGGCGCGTGCCGCCGTGGGCCTGCCGCAGGACGCCAAGGTGCTGCTGTTCGTCGGACGGATCCAGCCGCTCAAGGCGCCCGAGGTGCTCATCAAGGCGGCGGCCGAGCTCTTGGGACGGCATCCCCACTGGTCGGGCGAGCTGGTCGTCGCGGTGCTCGGTGGTCCGTCCGGCTCCGGCCTGGCGCACCCGCGAGGGCTGCAGGAGCTGGCCGAGGGACTCGGCATCAGTGCGCAGGTGCGGTTCGTGCCACCGGTGCCCAGGACTGAATTGGCCGACTGGTACCGCGCCGCCGACCTCGTGGCGGTGCCTTCGCACTCGGAGTCGTTCGGACTGGTCGCAGTCGAGGCGCAGGCGTGCGGGACCCCGGTTGTCGCTGCTGACGTCGGCGGACTCCCCACGGCAGTCGGGGACGCCGGCGTGCTGGTCGACGGTCACGACCCCCACACCTGGTCCCTGGCACTCGAGTCCCTGCTCGAGGACCCGCAGCGGCGCGAAGCCCTGAGCCGCAAGGCGGTCCAGCACGCCGCGCTGTTCGGCTGGGACCGCACGACCGAGCGGCTCTACGAGGTCTACGTCGAAGCCTGTCGGGCCAAGAGCTACTCCAACGACGCTCCCTCTCCCAACGGCTCACTGGCCGGTGTCCCTGCGGCGGTGGTCCCGTGAGCGAGCTGGTCTCGACGATCGAGGGGTTCCTGGCGGGGGCCGAGATCGAGTGGGAGCAGGGTGCCCGCGAGGGTGAGTTCGTCCTGACCCTGCCGGGCGAGAAGAAGCTCAAGACCGTCGTCTCACTGGTGGCCGGCGGGGACGCCCTCTCGGTGTCGGCCTTCGTCATCCGCAACCCGGACGAGAACCACGAGACCTTCTACCGCTACCTGCTGCGCAAGAACCTGCGACTGCCAGGTCTGGCCTACTCGGTCGACAAGGCGGGCGATGTCTACGTGACCGGACGCGTACCCGCGGGCGGCGTCGACGCGGCATACCTCGACCAGGTGCTGGGAGTGGTCCTCGAAGCCGCTGACGCGCACTTCAACGAACTGCTCGCGATCGGGTTCCGTACGAGCATGCAGAAGGAGTGGGACTGGCGCGTGTCGCGAGGGGAGTCGTTGCGCAACCTCGAGGCGTTCCGCCACCTGCTGGAGCACGACTGAGCCTCGGCGCTTTGCCTCGCTAGGCTGGCCCGCATGGCATACACCCTCATCCTGCTGCGCCACGGGCACTCCGACTGGAACGCCAAGAACCTCTTCACGGGCTGGGTCGACGTCGACCTGAACGACCAGGGCCGCGAGGAAGCCGTCAACGGTGGAAACCTGTTGAAGGACAAGGGAGTTCTGCCCACTGTCGTGCACACGTCGGTGCTTCGGCGCGCGATCAACACGGCCAACCTCGCGCTCGACGCGGCGGACCGCCACTGGATCCCGGTGCGGCGTGACTGGCGACTCAACGAGCGGCACTACGGAGCGCTCCAGGGGCTCGACAAGGCGGCGACCCGCGACAAGTACGGCGACGAGCAGTTCATGCTCTGGCGCCGATCGTTCGACACCCCGCCGCCGCCGATCGAGGCCGGGTCCGAGTTCGACCAGGGCGGCGACCCGCGATATGCGGGCATCGAGGTGCCGCGCACCGAGTGCCTCAAGGACGTCATCGAGCGGTTCATGCCCTACTGGGAGGGGCCGATCCAGGACGACCTGCGGGCCGGCGAGACGGTGCTCGTGACAGCCCACGGCAACAGCCTGCGCGGGCTCGTCAAGCACCTCGACGGCATCAGCGACGAGGACATCGCCGCCCTGAACATCCCGACCGGTCAGCCGCTCGTCTACACCCTCGGTGAGGACTTCATGCCGACCAAGCCGGGCGAGTACCTCGACCCCGAGGCCGCCGCCGAGGCAGCGGCAGCCGTCGCCAACCAGGGCCGCTAGGGCGCCCGACGGGTCAAAGCCACCCCAAGCAAAACGGCCGTTGCGTCGGGAAACGGGCGTTGTAGACCCCGTTTCGCGACGCAACGGCCGTTTTGCCGCGTGAGGTGAGTGCCGTTTTGCGGGGGAGGGGTTGCCGCTGCGGCGGAGGGGCTACTGCGGGCCGGTGGCGCGGTCTTCCTGCTCCTCGTGGTCCTCGGCGACATCCCATTCGCCGGTGACCAGGTAAACGACGCGGTGGGCGACCGACACGGCGTGGTCGGCGAAGCGCTCGTAGTAGCGACCCACGAGGGTCATGTCGACGGCTGCCTCGGTGCCGTGCTTCCAGGTGCCGTCGATCAGGTGGCTGAACAGCGTGCGGTGCAGCTCGTCCATCGCGTCGTCGTCGCGCTCGAGCGTCTTGGCGTCCTCGACGTCCTTGGCAGCGATGACCTGGCCGCACTTGGCGACGATGCGTTCGGCCACCTGCCCCATCTGCAGGATCGTGGCGCGGATGTCGGCCGGCACGGCGGAGTCGGGGTAGCGCAGCCGGGCGACCTTGGCCACGTGCCGGGCGAGGTCGCCCATGCGCTCGAGGTCGGCGCTCATGCGCATGCTGGTGACGACCATGCGCAGGTCGGTGGCGACCGGTTGCTGTCGGGCCAGCAGGTCGATGGACAGCGCGTCGAGGTCCTCGCGCATGCGGTCCAGCTCCTTGTCGGCCTTGATGACCGACTCAGCCAGCTGGATGTCGGCGTCGAGCAGGGCCGTGGTGGCCCGGGCCATGGCGGACCCGGCCAGACGTGTCATCTCGACGAGCTGGTCGGAGATGGTGTCCAGGTCCTCGTGAAAGGCGTTGCGCATTGCTTCCCTAGGGGTGTGGGGCACGGGTGGGCGTGGTGAGGTGTGCGAGCCGAGGCTCCCACGGGGCAGTGAACGATCGGGTGACCTCAGGTGAACATCTGGGTACAGCCGTGCGTTGGGGTGTCGTTTCGTGCTCGGAAGGGGATGTGCCGCACCGTACATTGATGGTGTGGATGCGACCAGCGCTGCTGTCTTGGCCGGGTTCGCCGGGTTGCTCACCGGCGCCCTGGCCGTCATCGCTGTGCGCTACTCGGAACGCCAGCAGACCAGTGTGCCTCCCACCCTGCCGGTCACGCCGCTCCCATCAGGGGTGGCCGACGTCCTCGCGGTGCTGCGCTCCAGCGCGATCGTCGTCGACTCGGCCGACGAGGTCATCAACAACTCACCGTCCGCGGCGGCCTACGGCCTGGTCAGGGGCAAGGAGCTGGTCCACAGCGAGCTGCGCCACCTGGCCAGACAGGTCCGCCGCGACGGCGTGATCCGCGAGTCCCAGCTCGAGCTGGCCCGCGGCCCGCTCGGCCAGGCCCGCTCGATCATGCACGCCAGGGTGGCCCCGCTGGGCAGCAGCCACGTGCTGCTCCTGGTGGAGGACCACACCCAGGCCCGGCGCGTCGAGGAGGTCAGGCGTGACTTCGTGGCCAACGTCAGCCACGAGCTCAAGACCCCCGTGGGTGGACTGGGCCTGCTGGCCGAGGCGATCCAGGACGCCAAGGACGACCCTGAGGCGGTCGAGCGGTTCGCCTCGCGGATGCAGGTCGAGAGCCATCGGCTGGCCCAGCTCGTCAAGGAGATCGTCGACCTGTCGCGACTGCAGGTGGCCGACACCCTCCACGAACCCCGTCTCGTCGACGTGACGGCAGCCGTCCACGAGGCCATCGACTACTCCCGGGTCGGTGCCGACGCAAAGCAGATCGACATCGCGGAGGCTTGTGCCCCCGATCTCAAGGTCTTCGGCGACGAGGCCCTGCTCGTCACCGCCGTGCGCAACCTGATCGGCAACGCCATCGCCTACTCGGAACCGGGGACCCGGGTCGCCGTCGGCGGTCGGCTGGCGGGCGAGATGGTCGAGATCACCGTGACCGACCAGGGCCAGGGCATCCCCACGACGGAGCAGACGCGCATCTTCGAACGCTTCTACCGCGTCGATGGCGCCCGCTCCCGCGCCACCGGCGGGACCGGCCTGGGCCTGGCCATCGTCAAGCACATCTGCGCCAACCACGGCGGCGACGTCGACGTGTGGAGCGAGGAAGGGCGCGGGTCGACCTTCACGATCCGGCTGCCTGCCGCGGTCGACCGCAGCGGGTCCTCGCCCCACTCGGCAAGCCAGTCACCAGAGCAGCCCCACCTGACCCGAGGAGACACCCCGGCATGACGCGCATCCTGGTCGTCGAGGACGAGATCTCGTTCTCGGACCCCCTGTCCTACCTGCTCCGCAAGGAGGGCTACGAGGTCGCCGTCGCCGAGACCGGACCCGAGGCGCTCGCCGACTTCGACCGGGCCGGTGCCGACCTCGTGCTCCTCGACCTCATGCTTCCCGGCCTGTCAGGCACCGAGGTATGCCGCGCGATCCGGTCGCGCTCGAACGTCCCCGTCATCATGCTCACCGCCAAGGACAGCGAGATCGACAAGGTCGTGGGCCTCGAGATCGGCGCGGACGACTACGTGACCAAGCCCTACTCCTCCCGCGAGCTGCTGGCCCGGATCAAGGCGGTGCTGCGCCGGCTGGCCGAGCCCGAGGACCTGCTGCCTGCCACGATCGAGGCCGGTCCGGTGCGCATGGACGTCGAGCGGCACATCGTCACCGTCTCGGGTGAGCCGACCCAGCTGCCGCTCAAGGAATTCGAGCTGCTCGAGATGCTGCTGCGCAACACCGGCCGGGTGCTCACCCGCATGCAGCTCATCGACCGCGTCTGGGGCAGCGACTACGTCGGCGACACCAAGACGCTGGACGTCCACGTGAAGCGGCTGCGTGCCAAGATCGAACCCGACCCGGCCGACCCACGGCACATCGTGACGGTGCGCGGACTGGGCTACAAGTTCGAGTCCGACTGAGCCCGACCCGACCCGACCCGGCCCCCAACCCCGCCCTGTTGGGAGTGAAACTGCCGGATATCCGGAAGTTTCACTCCCAACAGGGCGGGCAGGGTGGGTGGCTCTGGGGTCAGCAGGTCAGCAGGTCAGGGAGTCGCGGTCGCCGTGGGGGTTTCCGCTGCGGGCGGGTTGGTCGGGGCGAGCGAGGCGTAGTAGCCGCTGGCCGACAGCACCGGCACCACGACGACCACCGCGGGGGCGCTTGGGGACTGCACGCTCAGCGTGACGACATCGCCGGCGCTGACCGGCACGCCCGGGAGCTGCACCTGGGTCGCGTCGGAGAGGCGACGTTCGGTGTGGGCCGGCGCCTCGGCATACACGGGCTGGCCCTGGGGCAGGGCGAACGCGATGCGCTGCGCCTCGCCACCGTTGTTGCTGACCGACGCCGACAGCACGCCGGGCTTGTCCTTGCCACCACTGATGACGACGAGGTCGCGCAGCTGGACGGCACCGAGGTCCACGGGGACGCCGTCGGCCGCGACGTAGGGCACGTCCGTCTGCATCGGCGACTGCGTCTGGCAGGCCGAGAGAGCGAGGGCGGCAGCGGCCACCGCGACGGGCAGCAGGCGTCGCAGGGAGGGGCGCGGACTGGTGGAACGGCCTCCGGTACGGGGGGCCAGCGAGGTTCGGCGGGTCACGGGGGACAGCCTAGCGGCCGGGTGCCAGCCGTGCGCCGACCCTGTGCACCCGAGTGCGCACCCGTGCGCGTTGCACGGAAGTGGCCATTCTGTCAAGACCGAATTCGTTGCCCCGCAAGGCCTTTGCGCGCCCCTGACCTGCGCAAACGCATTCTGGCTGGCTTTCCTGACGTCGGCGTGGCGTGATATTCTGAGGGTCGCGAAAGGGGAAAACAGCACATGGTTTTCAAGGTCGGCGAGACGGTCGTGTACCCCCACCACGGGGCTGCACTCATCGAAGAAATCAATACCCGCACGATCAAGGGCGAGGAGAAGATCTACCTCAAGCTCAAGGTGGCCCAGGGCGACCTGACGATCGAGGTTCCAGCAGACAACTGCGAGGACATCGGCGTTCGGGACGTTGTCGGACAGGAGGGCCTGGACAAGGTCTTCGCCGTCCTCCGCGCTCCCCACACCGAAGAGCCGACCAACTGGTCGCGCCGCTACAAGGCCAACCTCGAGAAGCTCGCCTCCGGCGATGTCATCAAGGTGGCCGAGGTCGTCCGCGACCTGTGGCGTCGTGACAAGGACCGTGGCCTGTCGGCCGGCGAGAAGCGCATGCTCGCCAAGGCTCGCCAGATCCTCGTCTCCGAGCTCGCGCTCGCCGAGAAGACGAACGAGGACAAGGCCGAGGCGATCCTCGACGAGGTGCTCGCCTCCTGAGCGTTGCCGTCGTCCTCGTCGCTGGAGGGCAAGGCACTCGGCTCGGCGCCACCCAGCCCAAGGCCTTTGTGGTGTTGGCGGGTATGCCGTTGCTCGAGCACGCTGTCCAGCGCGCCCTGACGGCGCCCGAGGTTTCACACGTAGTCGTGGTCGCGCCCGCTTCCCACCTGAGGGAGGCGGGCGCGATCGCGTCCCGGAGCAGCAGGCCCGGCGACGTGGACGTGGTCGCCGGTGGTGCCGAGCGCACCGACTCCGTGGCCGCCGGCCTCGCGGCGCTGCGCCCCGACGACGGCATCGTGCTGGTCCACGACGCGGCCCGCGCCCTCGCGCCGGCCAGCCTGTTCTCCCGCCTCGTGCACGAGGTGCGGTCCGGGCACCCGGCCGTCGTCCCCGGCATACCCGTCACGGACACCGTCAAGGTGGTCGACGCGGCTGGCCGTGTCACCGCGACGCCTGACCGCACCCAGCTGCGGGCGATCCAGACCCCGCAGGCGTTCCTGCGCGAGGTGCTGGTGCACGCCCATGCCTCGGGTGAGCAGGCCACCGACGACGCAGCCCTGGTCGAGCGGATGGGTGGTCACGTGCGCGTAGTGGATGGTGACCGGCTCGCCTTCAAGATCACGACGCCGGACGACCTGGCCATGGCCGAGCGCCACCTCGCCCACTAGAGCGTCAACGCGGCGACGACGTCGTCCCACGTGGCGATGGGCGCGTCCGGGGCGGGCGCGTGGAGCGTGCTGATCCACCCGTCGACGAGTCGGCCGCGCTCGATGAGCAGGTCGGGCACGAACGTCGGGACCGGGAAACCAGCCCGCCAGACCGCCTTCGCGCTGCCCCAGTTCCCGACGTGCGCCTGCCAGCGGACGGTCTGCCAGCCGAGGGTGTCGAAGACGTGGGCGACCACGAGCCGGACCGCCTCGGACATGACGCCACGGCCACGGAAGGCCGGGTGCGTGACGTAGCCCAGGTCCCCGGCGCCGTCGTCCACGGGCATCGCGCGCAGGTCGATCGTCCCGGCATACCGACCGTCGACCTCGATGGCCCAGGAGGCGAGCGCCGTCGAGGGCTCGAGCAGACCGGCGAGGTACTCCTGCGCCATCTCACGGGTGTACTCGAGCGGGATCGTCGTGAAGCGCTTGGTCTCCGGGTCGAGGCAGCGTTCGTAGACCGCGTCGAGGTCGTCCGGCGAGTGCGGGCGCAGGGTCACCCGGTCGCCGGCAAGGACGGGGACGGCCAGGGTCGGCGTCGGGTCGGTCATGCGCGGCAACGCTAACGGCTTGGACGTGCCCGGCTCACCCTGTTATCCAGGGCTCGGGTGGTTGGATGGACGCCATGGGGACCACCGGTATGCCGCGCACGGGCGTGGGCGTGGACGTGCACGCCTTCGCGCCGCAGGGTTCGGAGCGGGAGCTGTGGCTCGGCGGCCTGCGGTGGCCGGGCGAGGCCGGGCTCGAGGGCCACTCCGACGCGGACGTCGCCTGCCACGCGGCCTGCGACGCGCTGTTCTCGGCCGCCGGGCTCGGTGACCTCGGCGTGCACTTCGGCACGGACCGGCCAGAGTTGGCTGGGGCGTCGGGGCTGACGTTGCTGGGTGAGGCCGCCCGCATCGTGCGCGAGGCAGGCTTCGAGATCGGCAACGTCGCCGTCCAGGTCATCGGCAACCGTCCGAAGATCGGGACGCGCCGCGCGGAGGCGCAGGAGGCCATGACAGGGTGCGCAGGGGCACCGGTGTCGTTGAGCGGGACGACCACCGATGGCCTGGGGCTCACCGGTCGCGACGAGGGAATCGCCGCGATCGCGACCGCCCTCATCCGCCCCGTGAACTAAGGAGCCACGCATGCCGCAGACCGTCAAGGGTGTCATCGCCCGCAGCAAGGGAGCCGACGTCGAGCTCGTCGACATCGTCGTGCCCGACCCCGGACCGGGCGAGGCGGTCGTCCAGATCCACTCCTGCGGCGTCTGCCACACCGACCTGCACTACCGCGAGGGTGGCATCAACGACGAGTTCCCGTTCCTGCTCGGCCACGAGGCCGCTGGCGTCGTCGAGTCCGTCGGCGAGGGCGTCACCGAGGTCGCGCCGGGTGACTTCGTCATCCTCAACTGGCGAGCCGTCTGCGGGCAGTGCCGGGCCTGCGCCAAGGGCAAGCCGTGGTACTGCTTCAACACCCACAACGCCACGCAGAAGATGACTCTCGAGGACGGCACGGAGCTCAGCCCCGCGCTCGGCATCGGCGCCTTCATCGAGAAGACCCTGGTCGCCGCGGGGCAGTGCACCAAGGTCGACGCCGAGGCCGACGCGGCCGCGGTGGGTCTGCTCGGCTGCGGCGTGATGGCCGGGTTCGGTGCCGCGGTCAACACCGGGGGCGTGGGTCGTGGCGACTCGATCGCCGTCATCGGGTGTGGTGGCGTCGGCAACGCCGCCATCGCCGGTGCCTCCGTCGTGGGTGCGACGACGATCATCGCCGTGGACGTCGACGACCGGAAGCTCGAGACCGCCAGGTCCTTCGGCGCCACCCACACCGTCAACGGCAGGGACGAGGACGTCGTCGAGCGGATCCGTGAGCTGACCGGCGGCTTCGGCGCAGACGTGGTTGTCGAGGCGGTCGGCCGGCCCGAGACCTACGAGCAGGCGTTCTACGCCCGCGATCTGGCCGGCACGCTGGTGCTCGTCGGCGTCCCCACCCCCGACAAGCAGGTCACCCTGCCGATGATCGAGATCTTCGGCCGCGGTGGCGCGCTCAAGTCCAGCTGGTACGGCGACTGCCTGCCGAGCCGTGACTTCCCGATGCTGGTCGACCTCTACCGGCAGGGCCGGTTCGATCTCGACGCGTTCGTGTCGGAGCGGATCGGGCTGGGGGACGTCGAGGGCGCGTTCGACAAGATGGAACGCGGCGAGGTGCTGCGCTCGGTGGTGGTCCTGTGAGCGAGCAGGGCAACGCCGGTATGCCGGTCATCGCACCTTCCGCGGGTGGCGTGCGCGTGGACCGGATCGTCACGTCCGGCACCTTCGAGCTCGACGGCGGCAGCTGGGAGGTCGACAACAACGTCTGGGTGGTGGGTGACGACAAGGAGTGCGTCATCATCGACGCCGCCCATGACGGCAGGAAGATCGTGAAGTCGATCGACCTCCAGCGCAGGGTCACCGCCGTCATCTCCACCCACGCCCACAACGACCACATCAACGCTGTCGCCGAGGTGTGCGACGGCACGCGCGCCCCGTCATACCTGCACCCTGCGGACCGGATGCTCTGGGACGAGATCTATCCCGTCACCCCCGACCGCGACCTGGCCGACGGCCAGGTGATCACGGTCGGCGACGTGGACCTGCACGTGATCCACACCCCCGGCCACACGCCGGGGTCGTGCTCGCTCTATGCCCCCGCGCTCGACGTGGTGTTCACCGGGGACACCCTGTTCAACGGCGGACCGGGTGCGACAGGGCGGTCGTACAGCGACTTCCCGACGATCATCGAGTCGATCCGCGACCGGCTGCTCACCCTGCCCGACGAGACGGTGGTGCTGACCGGCCACGGTGACGCCACGGGCATCGCGGCCGAGGCCCCGCACCTGCAGGAGTGGCTCGACCGCGGCCACTAGACTCCGGGTGGGCGAGGTGCACTCGGCGGTTCGGGCTCACCGCCGCTCGCAGGTAGCCTTGCCCGCGTGAGTCTTCGCCTGTACGACACCGCCGCGCGCGAGCTGCGCGACTTCACCCCTCTGGTTCCCGGTCGGGTGGGCATCTACATCTGCGGGCTGACGACCCAGGGAGCACCCCACATCGGTCACGTGCGGTTCGCCGTGGCGTTCGACGTGCTGCGCCGGTGGCTCGAGGGTCGCCACGGCTACGACGTCACCCTGGTCCGCAACGTCACCGACATCGACGACAAGATCCTCGCCAAGTCCGCCGCCGCGGGGGAGCAGTGGTTCGCCCTGTCCTACCGCAACGAGGTCGCGACGGCCGCAGCCCTCGACTCGTTGGGGGTGCTGGCCCCGACCTACGAGCCGCGAGCCACCGGCCACATCCCCGAGATGGTCGCCCTGATGGAGACCCTGGTCGACAAGGGCCACGCCTATGCCGCGACCGACGAGAGTGGCGACGTCTACTTCGACGTCAAGAGCTTCCCCGACTACGGCTCGCTGACCCACCAGAAGATCGACGACATGGAGGCCGCGGAGGACGCCGACCCGCGGGGCAAGCGAGACCCCCGTGACTTCGCCCTCTGGAAGGGACGCAAGGAGTCCGAGCCGGTCACCGCGTCCTGGGCCACGCCGTTCGGCACCGGGCGCCCGGGCTGGCACCTCGAGTGCTCCGCCATGGCGCGCAAGTACCTCGGCGACGCCTTCGACATCCACGGTGGCGGCGTCGACCTGCGGTTCCCGCACCACGAGAACGAGCAGGCCCAGTCGCACGCCGCCGGCCTCGGCTTCGCGACCTACTGGCTGCACAACGCCTGGGTCACCGTGGGCGGCGAGAAGATGAGCAAGTCGCTCGGCAACAGCCTGATCGTCTCCGAGGTCATCAAGGTCGCCCGCCCGCTGGCGCTGCGCTACTACCTCACGGCGGCCCACTACCGCTCCACGATCGAGTACCACGAGGGCTCGCTGCGCGAGGCCGAGGCTGCCGTCGAGCGCATCGAGGGCTTCCTCGTCCGCGCCTTGCGGGCCCTGCCCGAGGCCACGTCCACGGAGCCGGACCACACCACCGTGCCCGAGGCGTATGCCGCGGCGATGGACGACGACCTGAACGTCTCGGGCGCGCTCGCCGTGGTCCACGACACCGTCCGGGCGGGCAACACCGCCATCGACGACGGCGACGACGAGGCGCTGGCGACGGCGTTCGGTGCCGTCGTGGCCATGACCGACCTGCTCGGTATCAACCCGCTCGACCGGCACTGGGGCGGCGGCAGCGACACCGGTGCCGGCGATGCGCAGGACGCGCTCGATGCGCTGGTGCGAGTTCAGCTGGACGCCCGGGCCGCGGCCCGGGCTGCGCGCGACTTCGCCACAGCGGACGCGATCCGCGACCAGCTGGGCGCGGCCGGCATCGCCATCGAAGACACGGCGTCGGGAGCGAACTGGTCGCTCGCCCGCCGCGAGAGCTGAGAGGAACACCCATGGCTGGCAACTCCCAGCGACGCGGCGCCGTTCGCAAGGGCGCGTCGAAGAAGGGACCGCAGGTCGGTTCCGGCGGTCAACGCCGTCGCGGCCTCGAGGGCCGAGGGCCGACGCCGAAGGCCGAGGAGCGGCCCAAGCACAAGGCCAACCGGATGGCCTCCGCCGCGGAGAAGCGAGCGGGGGGGTCCAAGCCGGGTGCCCGCCCCAGCGCGAGCCGAGGTGGCTCCCGCCGGGGGAAGGCCTCCAGCGAGATCGTGGCCGGTCGCAACTCGGTCGTCGAGGCGCTGCGTGCCGACGTGCCGGTGACGACGATGTACGTCGCCGGCCGGATCGACTCCGACGACCGCGTCCGCGAGGCCCTCAAGACAGCCACCGCCAAGGGGATCGCAATCCTCGAGACCCCGCGCGGCGAGCTGGACCGGCTCACCGACGGTGCGGTGCACCAGGGCCTGGCCCTGCAGGTCCCGCCGTACGAGTACGCGCACCCCAGCGACTTCATCGATCCGCAAGCACCCGGCATACCTCTCGTGGTTGCCCTCGACGGGATCACCGACCCCCGCAACCTGGGCGCCATCATCCGCTCGGTGGCGGCCTTCGGCGGCCACGGCGTGGTCGTGCCCGAGCGTCGCTCGGTCGGCATGACGGCCAGCGCCTGGAAGACGTCGGCCGGTGCTGCGGCGCGCGTCCCGGTGGCCCTGGCCGCCAACCTGACGCGCGCGCTGGAGGAGTACCGCAAGGCGGGTTTCTTCATCCTCGGGCTCGACATGGAGGGCGACGTCCAGCTGCCCGACCTCGAGCTCGCCACCGAGCCGATCGTCATCGTGACCGGGTCGGAGGGCAAGGGCCTGTCCCGCCTGGTGAGGGAGAACTGCGACCAGATCGTGTCGATCCCCATGTCGTCGGCCGTCGAGTCGCTGAACGCAGGCATCGCGACGGGAGTCGCCCTGTACGAAGTTGCGCGGCGCAGGGCGATCTGACCACACGAAACGGGACGTATCCGCTAGCGTTTCGCCCTGTCGCGCCCATGGGGGAGCGGCGCTCGAAACTTCGAAGGGATCAACCGCATGTCTGACTACGGCACCCCGCCGCCTCCGCCGCCGCCCGCGCCCGGCTACAACCAGCCGACCGCCGGGGGGACGCCGCCGCCGAACTACCTCGTGTGGGCCATCCTGTCCACGATCTTCTGCTGCCTCCCGCTGGGCATTGCCTCGATCGTCTTCGCGGCCCAGGTCAACGGCAAGTACGCCTCCGGTGATGTCGCCGGCGCCCAGGCCTCGTCCGAGAAGGCGAAGCGCTTCGCCATGATCGCGGCCGTCGTCGGCGTCGTGGTCAACGGCCTCTACTTCGCGTTCGTCCTGCCGAACCTGAACAAGTAGGTCTCGGCCTCCGAGGCAACAATGACAGCCGTACCGCAGCGCCCCGCACCACCCGTCTCCGCACGGGGGCGCGGGGCGCTGCGGGTGCCTGGTCTGGTCCTGGGCGCAGCGGTGGCCGCAACCACCCTGGTCGCGGCAGTCGACCCCAACGAGTCGGGTCACTACCCGACCTGCCCCTTCCTGATGGTGACCGGCTACTACTGCCCGGGGTGCGGCTCGCTGCGCGCCCTGCACGACCTCGCGCACGGCGACCTCGCCGGCGCGGTGGCCCGCAATCCCTTGATGGTGCTCGCCGCTGGCGGCCTTCTGGTCGGCTTCGTCCTCTGGGCCCGGCGGCTGTGGCGCGGGCTGCCGCGGACCTGGGTGGCGCCTCCAGCGCTCCTGTACGTGCTGCTCACCGTCGTGCTCGCGTTCTGGGTGCTGCGCAACCTCCCCGGCTGGACCTGGCTGTCGCCAGCCTGAGCGCGCCAGCAGTCCCATCCATTTGGGCGCACCCTGGCTGACTCCCGGCGCGACTCGGGTTGCGTCCGCTAGCGTTTCGCCCTGCCGCGCCCATTGGGGGGAGCGGCGCCGCAGACCCGAAGGGACCCGCGCATGTCCGACTATGGCACCCCGCCGCCTCCGCCGCCCGCGGCCAGCTACAACCCTGCTGGAGTGGGTGGCACCCCGCCGCCGAACTACCTGGTGTGGGCGATCCTGTCCACCGTTCTGTGCTGCCTGCCGCTCGGCGTCGTCTCCATCGTCTACGCCGCCCAGGTCAACAGCAAGTGGCAGGCGGGCGACGTCGCCGGGGCAGCAGACGCCTCGGCCAAGGCCAAGAAGTTCGCGATGTGGTCGGCGATCGCCGCGGTGGCCGGCGCCCTCGTGTGGCTGTTCTTCGTCGTGGTGGTCGCAGCCATCAGCAACGGTTCCTGACCCCCAGCCAGCACGCACACCCTGGTTGCACGTGTCCATGGTCTGGAGGCACAGGGCCCTGGACAGGTCAGTCAGCGTTGGGGCACGCAATCAGCCCAGTCAGCCCTTGGGCACCTCGACGACGACCGTGCTGAGGATCTTGTCGGCGAACGTCTGTCGCTTGTCGTCCCACAGCGGCCAGAGGTAGCCGACGTAGGCGAACCCGTCGAGGGCGTGGGCCAGGTCGCGCACGAAGGCCATCCCGGCGCCGATCGGCTGCCCAGTGCCCTCGTCGACCAGCCTGACGCCCATCACCTTCTTGCCGATGCTCTGCCCGGTGCGTCCTTGCCTGAAGGCACGGTTCCAGATCTGGAGGCCGATCATGAGCGCCAGACCCGCCAGCACGAGCAGTCCCCCGGCGACCATCAGGCCGGTGTTGCCTTCCTTGGGCGGTGCGTAGTCCGAGTACCTGCCGTCGTAGCCCCCGGAGTCCGGGGCGCCGACAACGAACAGGACCACGCCCACGATGTACGGCACCACGCCGATGAGCTGGACGAGGCCGTCGATGAGGTACGCCGCGACCCGGGTGCCCCAGCCGGCGAGCGGCCCCCAGGGTGAGCCGACCCGGTATGCCGTGGGGGCGGCATACCCGGGCGGTGCGCCGTAGGCGGGTGCCTGGGTCCACGGCTGCGCCGGTGGCTGGGTCGGCTGGGCGGGCTCGGCCTGTTGGGTCGGCTGTGGAGCGGCTGGCTGTGGAGCGGTTGGCTGGTTCGGCTGGTCGGCCACGGGTCCCCCTGCGGATCGGCGCACGTCGTTGATCGTGCGGGCGCCGTCACCCTAGCGTTGCTAGGCCTGGTGCCGAGGAGAAGGCCGCGGGTCGTCGTCGGCGGTGTCGGCGAACATCGCCACCACCGGCATCTCGACCGTGTCGACGCCCACCACGGTCGCCTCGTCGGGTTTGCTCGGCAGCACCGTCGACACGTAGTCGCGGATCGCGTCCTCGATCGGCATGTCGTGACCGGCCCGCTCGGAGAGGTACCACCGGTGTTCGAGGACCTCGTGGAACAGCTCGGCGGGTTCGAGCTTGCCGGCCAGGTCGCGCGGGACTGCGCGGGTGATGGGTTCGTAGATCCTGGCGAGCCAGTCGTGCGCGACGATCTCCTCGTCGTCGTTCTGACGGTCGGTGTCGGCGCGGTAGGAGTCGAGGTCGTTGAGCAGCCGGCGCGCCTGGTTCTCCTCGACGTCGAGGCCGGTGAGCCGCAGCAGGCGCCGCGAGTGGTGACCGGCGTCGACGACCTTGGGCTGGATCTGGATCGTGGTGCCGCCGATGTCGGTGGAGATCGCGAGCTCGTCGACGTCGAAGCCGAGCTCGTTCAGGCGGCGGATCCGCTCGTCGACGCGCCACCGGTCCCCACTCTCGAACCGCTCGAGGCCGGTGAGCTCGTTCCACAGGTCGGCGTAGCGGGTGACGATGCGGTTGGACGTGTCGACCGGGTCGACCCCGGCCTCGAGGAAACCGCCGGCCTCGAGGTCCATCAGCTCACCGGCGATGTTCACGCGGGCGATGTCGAGGTCGTGCTCGCGCTGCCCCGCGGTCAGGGTCTGGTGCAGCTCACCGGTCTCCGCGTCGACAAGGTATGCCGCGAACGCGCCGGCATCGCGCCGGAACAGCGTGTTGGACAGCGACACGTCGCCCCACCAGAAGCCGACGAGGTGCAGTCGGACCAACAGCACCGCCAACGCGTCGATCAGCCGGGTCGAGGTGTCAGGGCGCAGCGACTGGCTGAACAGGGCGCGGTAGGGCAGCGAGAACTGGAGGTGCCGGGTGATGAGGCAGGCGTCGAGGGGTTCGCCGTCGGTGGCCTCGCGTCCGCTGACGACGCCGAACGGCACCACGCAGGGCAGGTCGAGCCTTCCCAGCATCCTGAGCATCTGGTACTCGCGCGCCGCGATGTCGGCCTTGATCTCCTTGACGGCCAGGACCCGTCCGGACAGCTTGACGAACCGCACCACATGCCGCGAGATGCCGCGGGGCAGTGCGGCGAGGTGCTCCTCCGGCCAGGTCTCCAAGGGGAGCTCCCACGGGAGGTCGAGCAGGGCCGGGTCAGGTCGTGCCGCAGTGATCTGGAGTGCCACGTCCTCAGCCTCGCTCTGGTGTCGTGGGCAGCGTCAACAAGGTTCCACAAGAGGTGAGATCCACGCCTGGGGCGGTGAATCCTCGGGGCAGAAACCGGTGTGGCCGGCTCCCGTGAACGGGAACCGGCCACACGGCATACCTGACTGGGCTGCCGCTTCGGTCTGTCGCCTGGGGGCGGTCAGGCTTCGAGCCGGAGGCCGTTCTCGGCGTCGAAGAGGTGCAGGTGGCCCTGCTTGGGGGAGAGGTAGACGGTCTCGCCCTTCTTCGGGGGCTTGCGGCCGTCGACCCGGGCGATGAACGGACGCTCGGGGGCGTCGCTGTCGTCGTCGGCCTCCATGTGCTGGTGCACCTTGGCGGAGCCGTAGATGTAGGCGTCCGCGCCGAGCTCCTCGACCACGTCGACCGTGACGGGGATGCCGCCGCCGGTGTCGGTGGTCAGCTCGAGGTCCTCGGGCCGCACGCCCATCGTGATGGACTTGCCGTGCGCCTTCGCGAGGATGTCGCGGTCGACCGGCATGACGCTGCCACTGACCTTGACGCCGCCGTCAGCGACATCGACGTCGAGCAGGTTCATGGCCGGCGAGCCGATGAAGCCGGCGACGAAGACGTTGTTCGGGTGGTCGTACATGCGGCGCGGGGTGTCGCACTGCATGAGGAGGCCGTCCTTGAGCACCGCAACACGGTCACCCATCGTCATGGCCTCGACCTGGTCGTGGGTGACGTAGACCGTGGTGACGCCGAGCCGACGCTGCAGCGAGGCGATCTGGGTGCGCGTCTGGACGCGGAGCTTGGCGTCGAGGTTGGACAGCGGCTCGTCCATGAGGAACACCTGGGGGGAGCGCACGATCGCGCGGCCCATCGCGACGCGCTGGCGCTGGCCACCGGAGAGGGCCTTCGGCTTGCGCTCGAGGTACTGCTCGAGGTCGAGGATCTTGGCGGCCTCTTCGACGCGCTTGCGGATCTCGCCCTTGTCGACGCCGGCGATCTTGAGCGCGAAGCCCATGTTGTCGGCAACCGTCATGTGCGGGTAGAGCGCGTAGTTCTGGAAGACCATCGCGACGTCGCGGTCCTTGGGGGACAGGTTGGTGACGTCGCGGTCGCCGATCCAGATCTTGCCGGCGTTGACCTCTTCGAGGCCCGCGAGCATGCGCAGGGAGGTGGACTTGCCACATCCGGAGGGACCGACCAGGACGAGGAACTCGCCGTCCTCGATGTCGATGTTGAGCTTGTCAACCGAGGGCTTGTCATTGCCCGGGTAGAGCCGGGTTGCCTCGTCGAACTTGACTGTTGCCATGGCTACGTTGCCTCTCCTTCACCGGCAGGAACGTGCCGGACGATCCGTTGTAAAGGGTGGTGCTGCCGCTGACGTCGGTGTCCGCGGTGGGCTCAGTCTGGCCCAGCGGGGGGCGTTGCGCCAGTGTTGGTCCGGCCGGTGGGCGCCGGAGTGGAAACGTTTGCGCAAAGCGATGGGTATGCCGCGGGGCGTCGGCGCGCMCGCGGCGCGCCCGCGGCATACCTGAAATTTCTTGCAGGGTGTCGGCGGCCAGCCCTGCAACTTCTTGCTAACGTCGCGGCATGAAGGCGAGACTGGCTGACATCGCGGCGCACGCCGATGTCAGCGAGGCGACCGTCAGCAGGGTGCTCAACGGCAAGCCCGGGGTCGCCGAATCCACCCGCGAGGCCGTGCTGACCTCGCTGGACATCCTCGGGTACGACCGGCCGTCGCGGCTGCGGCGCAAGACCGCCGACCTCGTCGGGCTGATTGTGCCTGAACTGACCAACCCGATCTTCCCGGCGTTCGCGCAGATCATCGAGACGGCGCTGGCCCGGCACCAGTTCACGCCGGTGCTGTGCACCCAGACCCCCGGTGGGGTGCATGAGGACGAGTACGTGCAGATGCTGCTGGATCGCGGCGTCGCGGGGATCATCTACGTCTCGGGCCAGCACGCCGACGTCACCACCGATCCCGAGCGGTACACCAGCCTGCGCGAGCGGGAGCTGCCGATCGTGCTCGTCAACGGCTACTGCGAGGGCATCGACGCGCCGTTCATCTCCAACGACGACGTCGCCTCGATGGAGCTGGCGCTGACCCACCTCGTCCAGCTCGGCCACACCCAGATCGGGCTGGCCGTCGGGCCGGAGCGGTTCGTGCCGGTCATCCGCAAGATCGACGGGTTCCGTGCCTCGATGAAGAACCTGCTCGGTCGCGACGACGTCGACGAGCTCATCGAGCGGACCATGTTCTCGGTCGAGGGTGGCGACACCGCCGGGGCCAGGCTGATCGAGAAGGGCTGCACGGCTGTCGTCTGCGGCTCCGACCTGATGGCGCTGGGCGCGATCCGGGCGGCACGGCGGGTGGGCAAGCAGGTGCCGGCGGACTTCTCGGTGGTGGGCTACGACGACTCGCCCCTCATCGCTTTCACGGACCCGCCACTGACTACTGTGCGCCAGAGCGTCCAGGCGATGGCCGAGGCGGCCGTGCGGGCCCTGCTCGACGAGATCGCCGGTGAGCCGTCGCCGCGAGCCGAGTACGTCTTCCGGCCCGAGCTCGTGGTGCGTGCCTCGACCGGTGCCGCGCCAACCCGCTGACACCGGCTTGCCTGCGCGACTTGTTGCCTCCTGGTGGTCACGGGCCCGCTGATTCGCGGGGTCGGTGACGATCTGGGCGCAACAAGTCGGGGAGGGGGGCACTTGTTGCCTCCTGGTGGTCACGGGCCCGCTGATTCGCGGGGTCGGTGACGATCTGAGCGCAACAAGTCGGGGAGGGGGCGACGGTCAGCGGGTGTAGAGCCTCGCCTTGGCGGTCTTGACGGTCAGGGTCTCGGGCGTGCCCTGGATCGTCACGTCACCGGGGATGTCGATCCACTCACCGCCGTTGACGCGGAACTCACCGGTGTAGGTGGCATCGGCCCGAACGGTGAAGTCCCCGGCCTGCGGGTACGACTTGGTGATGTCGCCCTCCGGGTACGGACCACCCAGGGATGTCGTCGGACCACTCGTCGTGCCGTCGCCGTAGACGTAGGTGATGCTCTTGGCCCTCGGCCTGATCTCCACCCGGAAGCCGGCCATCCGCGCCGGGTCCACCTGGTCGACCTCTCCCGGTTGGTACCCACTCTGGGGCCACCGGGTCTCGAAGTACGTCGGCAGGGTCACGAGGGTCACGTTGCCCTTGGGCTGGACTTCGAGCGTCGGCTTCGCGAACGCGGTGTCGTGGAACGCCGCCAGCACCATCGCCATCGTCACGATCGGTCGCGCGCCGGGAGCCCCCTCGGGGATACACGTGATTCCGTACTGTTCCCACGCAGTCTTGGGCCGGCCCGATGCGTCGACCTCGCGGCGGAACAGGCGGACGCTCGGCCCCAGCCCCTGCTGTTCGGTGTTGCCCGCGCAGTACTTCGCTGCGGGCGTGCACAGGTCGTCCGGGTGCGCGGAGTCGGGAGTGTTGGTCCCACAGTTTGCGACGGAGCCGTACTCGTACAGAGTCGCAGTCTTGGCAGCCTTGGCCGCGGCTGCCACCGCCTTGATCTGCCGCAGCTCCTCTCGATCCAAGGCGTTCACTCGCGCTCCGCCCTTGGTTGTGCCACCCCCATACGTCGCGGACGCGGGAAGGGCACCTGCGACGATCAGTATCAAACACAGAAGGCCGACCCGGTCTAGGCGATGTCGTACAGAATCCACTGATCCCCCCTCCACAAGAGTGCCACCGTGCGCGTGAGCTTTTGGTACGGATCCGTCAGGACGACTGCGCCGTTGGAGTCGATGACATCCACCTTCTTTTGGATCATCTGCACGTGGACGTGGGTCTGGTCCTCGAACCCCCCGACGGCATCGACGGACTGGATGCTGACTGGACTCGACCGGTACCGCCGCCCCTTCGCCACCAGTTCCGCGGCTGTCTTTTGCAGATCCTTGCAGGACAAGCAGCCCGGGTCGCTGAGGGGCGGGATCAGGCTGGCATCGGGCTTGCTCCACGCAAGGGCAGTCTGCTCGAGGAAGAAGCGTGCGAAGGCTTCGGCGCCTTCAGGGGTGTGGGCTCGCGCCGCCGCCGGGAGGTCCACCGTCGGGGTCGGCGGACTTGTCGTCGTGCCCAAACCAGTCGTGCCACTCGACGGCGAACTCGTCGTCGAACTCCGCGACGACGTCGAACTGCTCGCCGGCGGGTCGTCGCCCCCACTCGTGCACCCCGCCAAGGCCAGCGCCGCCCCAAGCGCGCACGCGGCATACAGACGCACAGGACCCACGGTCGATCTCCCCTTCGGCAGCCCCCCGCTACCCGATCGCACGCGAGTCTAGGCAAACAGACGCCACCACGCCCAGTGCCATCCACAGGGTGGTCAGAGGCGACGCCCAGCTACCGCCCCGAGCGTCGCTCGAACACCAGGCGCAGGGCCTCGGCGGCGTCCTCGGGGGAGTCCACGCGGAACCGCGCAGCCGTCTCGCCCGGACCGACCTTGACGGTCAGGTCGTCGGGCCCGAGCGCCCGGAACGCGTCCTCGTCGGTCACGTCGTCGCCGAAATAGGCGACCACGTCCGCGCCCACCTCGTCGCGCAGGGCCACCAGGGCGGAACCCTTGTCGGCCCGCACCACGCTCACCTCCACCACGTGCTTGCCGTGCAGCACGTGCAGTCCGGTATGCCGCGTCGTCACCTCGAGCGCCGCCGCTTCCGCTTCGCGGGCGGCGGACGCATCGGCCATCCGGCGGGTGTGCAGAACCACGGCGGTCGGCTTGAACTCCAGCCCGGCGCCGGGGGGCAGGCTGCCGCACAGGTCCTTCAGGTCGTCCGTGACCCGGTGGAGTGCCAACTGCTGGTCGGCGGTCAGTCCATCAGTGCCTATTGAGCTGGTCTCCGCGCCGTGGCTGCCGATCCGGGTCACCGCGCTGTCGCCCAGACCGGTGAGCAGGGTCAACGTCTCCAGGTCGCGCCCGGACACCACCGCGGCATACGTGGAAGGAAGGGCCGCCAGCCCTTCCAGGCTCTCGATCGTGCCCGGCAACGCTCGAGACGCCATCGGGTCGTGGACGAGGGGTGCGAGCACTCCGTCGAAGTCGGACGCGACGAGCACCGTTGGTGCCACGGCGAATTCGTCGATCGCCGCCGTCAACGCGGGCGTCAGGGTCACGGGGTGGAGTCCTCGGCCTGGTGCAGGTCGCGCGCCTTGCGGTCGGCCGTGGCGTGCTCGTCGTCGGCCTTCTGCTCCTTGGTCGTGCGCTGCGGTCGGTCGGGTGCCACCTCGAGGGCTTCGAGGAAGCGGGACGCCCACCGCTGCACGTCGTGGTCGGCGACGCGGCGCCGCATCGCGCGCATCAGGCGCCGCTTCTCCTTCTCCGGCGTCTCGATGGCCCGCATGATCGTCTGCTTCAGGCCCTCGATGTCGTGCGGGTTGCAGACGAACGCCTGGTGCAGCTCATGGAAGGCCCCGGTGAACTCCGAGAGCACCAGCGCGCCGCCCTCGTCGTACCGGCAGGTGACGTACTCCTTGGCGACGAGGTTCATGCCGTCGCGCAGTGGGGTCACGAGGACCACGTCGGCCGCGAGGAACAGCGCCGCCATCTCCTGGCGGGGGTAGGAGTGGTGGAGGTACTGGACCGCGGGCGCGCCGATGCGACTGTGCTCTCCGTTGAGGCGTCCGACCTCGCCCTCGATCTCGTGTCGCAGCTCGCGATAGGCGGCCACCCGTTCGCGGCTCGGCGTGGCCACCTGCACGAAGACCTCGTTGGGCGGCGAGACCTGACCCTCCTCGAGGAGCTCCCCGTAGGCCTTGATCCGGTGGCTGATCCCCTTGGTGTAGTCGAGTCGGTCCACGCCGAGGAGCAGGGTCCGGGGGTTGCCGAGCGACTCGCGGATCTCCTTGGCGCGCTGCATCGTCTCGGGCTGCTTGGCCACGGCCTCGAGCCCGACGTAGTCGATGGAGATCGGGACGGCGCTGGCCCGCACCCGCCGGCTGTCCTCGGCGCGCGAGACCGAGACCGTGTCGCCCTTGGTGGGCAGTCCCAGCAGCTGCCGGCAGGCGCGGACGAAGTTCTGGGCGTCGGCGACCCGCTGGAACCCCAGGTAGTCGGCCCCCAGCAGTCCCTCGAGCACGGCCCGTCGCCACGGCAGCTGGGCGAACAGCTCGACCGGCGGGAACGGGATGTGGTCGAACCAGCCGATCCGCACGTCCGGACGCAGCTCGCGCACCATCGCGGGCACGAGCTGGAGCTGGTAGTCGTGGACCCACACGGTCGCGCCCTTCGCGGCAACCTCGCAGATCGCCTCGGCGAACCGGCGGTTGACCGTCTCGTAGGCGGTGAACCAGTACCGGTGGAACGTCGCCGGGACGATGACGTCGTGGTAGATCGGCCAGAGCGTGTCGTTGCTGAAGCCCTCGTAGTAGTGGGCGACCTCGTCCTCGGACAGCGCCACCGGCCGCAGGTACATGTCGTCCTCGACGAACGGTGCGGGGGCATCGCCGGCCTCACCGGCCCAGCCGACCCAGGCGCCGTCGCGGCCACGCATGACCGACTCCATGGCGGTCACCAGACCGCCCGGGCTGGTCCGCCAGGACTCCTCCCCGTCGGCGCCCACGACCCGGTCCACGGGCAATCGGTTGGCGGCAATGACCAGGTCGAACTGCTGCTGGCTGCGAGGCACAGGAAATCAACTCCACGGTGTAGTTGCAGTGGCAACCCTATGTCGCGAGCCGACCAGGCGGCATACCGAGTCCCACCCGGCCCTCCCGCAACCTGAGCACCCCAGAGGGCGCTCAGGTTGCGGGAAGCGTCGGTCGTGGGAGGTGCGATGCGGGTATGCCGCGTGCGTGGACTTCCCCTAGCGGTGACCCTCCCAGCGGTCTACCGTCTGAGCATGAGGATCTCGGATGTCGTGCGACGCAAGGGTGGCCAAGTGGTCACCATCCGCTCCGAAGAGACCGTGGAACGGTTGCTCGACCTGCTCGCTGAGCACCGCATCGGTGCCCTCGTCGTGAGTGACGACGGTGACAGCGTGACCGGCATCGTCAGCGAGCGCGACGTCGTGCGCCACCTGCACAGTGACGGCGCCGCCGTGCTCCTGGCGCCCGTGGGCTCGATCATGACGGCCGACGTGCAGACGTGCGGGCCTGATGTCCAGATCGATGAGCTGGCCCGCACCATGACCGAGATGCGCATCCGCCACGTGCCGGTCGTCGTCGACGGCAAGCTGCACGCGATCGTCAGCATCGGCGACATCGTCAAGCACCGGATCGACGAGCTCCAGTCCGAGCGTGACCAACTTGTTGGCTACATCCAGCAGTAACCTCACCCGGTTCACAGGGGTCACTCACGTACCGTAGGGGGATGACGACGCAGGACGTGGGGGGATGACGACCGAGGCGATGGAGGGCAGCAACGGTCGGCCCGCCGCGTCCGACGGCCTCCGGATCGGCCCCTACCGCCTCATCCAGCAGCTCGGTGAGGGCGGCATGGGCGTCGTCCACCTGGCGCTCGACCCCAGTGGCCGCGCCGTGGCGCTCAAGCTGCTGCGCCCGCACGTGGCGCACGACCGCGACGCCCGCACCCGCCTGGCGCGCGAGGTGCAGGTACTGCGTCGCATCGACGACCACCGCGTCGCGGCCGTGATCGACGCCGACCTCGACGGCGACCGGCCCTACCTCGTGACCCGTTATGTCCCGGGCCCCGCCCTGGACGACGTGGTGAAGGAGTCCGGCCCGATCCGTGGCGGCGACCTGCTCCGGCTGGGCCGTGGGCTCGCCGATGCCCTCCACGCCATCCACGCCGCCGACGTCATCCACCGCGACCTCAAGCCCGGCAACGTGCTGCTCCTCGACGGTGACCCGGTGCTGATCGACTTCGGCATCGCGCACGTCGCCGACGACGTCCGGATCACCATGACCGGGCTGGTCATGGGGACGCCGGGCTACCTGTCTCCCGAAGTAGTCGAGGGTGCGCCCGTCACCGAGGCCACCGACTGGTGGGGCTGGGCCGCCACCCTCGCCTACGCCGCCAGCGGCGCCCCGCCCTTCGGCCGCGGACCGATGGACGTGGTCCTGACGCGGGTCAGTCGTGGCGAGGCGGACCTCACCGGAGTCGACCCGCGCCTCGCCCCGCTCCTGTATGCCGCGCTGTCACCGCAGCCGCGCCAGCGCCCCGACGCCGACGAGGTCGTCAACGCGCTGGAGCGCTACGCCACGGGGCAACCGGTGACCGAGGCGCTCACGACGCCGCCGCGGCATACCCAGGTGTTGGAGCACCGTCCCACCGCCCCGTGGGAACGTCCCGCGGTCGCCGCCACGCCCGTCGCCCTGCCCATCGAACCCGAATGGGCGGCCGAGCAGTGGGCTCCGGAGCCCGAACAGGACCTCGTGCCCTGGGGCGAGCCCGAGGGCGAGGTGTCGGAGTGGCAGGCGGCCTGGGAGGGCGAGGTCGGCGAACCCGACCCGCGCATCGGTCGCCCGGCGCGCACCGGCACCTTGCTGGCCCTGCTCACGGTCATCGTCGCAGCGGCTGCGGGTTTCCCCGTGGTGGCCGCCGTGGTCGCCGTGCTCTGGTCGTGGGCGGCCCGCACCGCAGACCGGTCCGTGACCTCGCTCGTCCTGCGTCGACACCATCGCGGTCGCCGCCGCTCCGACATGCCGCTGGCCGTCGTCGCCAGCCCATGGCACCTCGTCGTGGGCGCACTCGCGACCGTGGTCAGCGCGATCCTGCCGCTCGTCGTGGGGATCTGTGCGGTCTTCAGCACCGCCCTGGCCACCGTCGCCGTCAACAGCGGCTCGCCGCACCCGAACTCCTCGGCGCCTTTGGCTGTGGGCGCGCTGGTGGCGGCCCTGATGGCGTGGTGGGGTCCCGGTGGGTCGGGTCTGCGTCGCGGCACTCGCAGCATCATCCGAGGAGTCAGCCCCGGGGAGCGGGCGACCCAGGCGCTGGTGGTCCTGCTGCTGGTCGCGGCAGGCGGGCTCGCCCTGTGGAGCCTGCAGCACGCCGGTGTTCCCCAGTGGTGGCCCACCCAGGCGCCGTCGGGGCTGCTGTCCGGCGTCGGCCTCACCGCATGACCGAGGGCATCGAGGGCACGTCGGGTCCTGGCACGTCGGGTCCTGGCACGTCGGGTCCCGGCACGTCGGGTCCCGGCACGTCGGGTCCCGGCACGTCGGGTGGAGGGGCGGCAGCACGGCCCACCAAGCGCCGTCCGGTGCTGCGCCAGAGCCGGATCTGGCGGGGGGAGGAGCTCACCGAGACGCTGCCGATGATCGAGAGCCTGCGGCACACGCCCTACCGCAACCCGCGCGTGCTCCAGGCGGCGGCCGAGGAGCGTGAGGCCAGGGCATCCCTCGACCTGGCGCTGCGTGTCGGTGAGCTGATGCTGCGCTGCGGTGCGGACGCTCCGCAGGTCGAGTCGTCCGTGGTGGCGGTGGCCGCTGCCGCAGGGCTGGACAACCTCGAGATCGACATCACGCTCCAGTCGCTGCTGATCCAGTGTTCCTCCGGCTCCGGGGCGCCCATCACCATGCTGCGGGTCGTCCGCTCGTCGACCCGCGACTTCGACCGGCTGACTGCGGTGCACGAGTTCGTGGAAAACCTCGTCGCCGGGTCCTACGACCGCGAGGCGGCCGCTGAGCAGCTGCGCGAGATCCGCCGGGCACCGCGGTTCTGGCCCAAGTGGGCGGTACGGGGTTCACTCGGCCTGCTCGCCGCTGCCATCGCCGTCATGCTCGGCGCCGGTTTCGTCGCTGCCGTGGTCGCGGGGATCTCGGCCCTCCTGGTGGGGTATGCCGCGCGCGTGCTGGGGCGCGGCGGCCTGCCCGACTTCTACCAGTGCGCCATCGGCGGCTTCCTGGCGACGACGATCGCGTGGGGCGCCTTCAGCCTCGGCGCGGCCGGGTGGCTGCCCGTGTCGTCGTCCGACTTCGCCTTCATCGTGGCCGGTGGGATCACCGTGCTGCTGCCGGGTCGAACCGTCGCCTCCGCGTTCGAGGACGCGATCTCGGGCTACTCGGTCACGGGCGCCGGCCGGATGTTCGCCGTCTTCCTGACGACGGCCGGCATCATCCTGGGGGTGGCCACGGGCCTGTCCCTCACCCTGGCGCTGACGAGCGCCTTCGACCTCGAGCTCGCCTCTCCCTCGATCATGGCGACGCGGGCCCTGGACGCCCCCGTGGTGCTGGCCGTGGTGGGCGCGTTCGTCGTCGGGGTCGCCGGAGCGGTGTCGCTGCGGAGCCGGCGACTGCTGGTGATCCCCTGTGGACTGCTCTGCGCCGTCGGAGTCGCCGTGTCGCTCGTGGTGTCCCGCGTCGACGGGCTCGGCCAGCTGGCGGCGGCCGGAAGCGCCGCCATCGTGCTGGGGTGCGCCGGCCGACTGCTCGCCCTGCGCATGGGCGCGCCGGCGATGGTGCTGGTCGTGCCGGCGTCCTACGGGCTGCTGCCGGGTCTGGCCATCTTCCGGGGGCTCTACGAGATGGTGAACGGCTCGTCGGCGAACTCCGGGACACTGTCGCTCCAGGGCGGGCTGACGACCCTGCTCGGGGCGATGGCGGTGCTGCTCGCCATCGCGGCCGGCAGCGTGCTCGGGGAGTTCATGGCCGCGCCGTTCGACCACCGCATGGTCCAGAAGCGACGGGCCCGTCGGCGCTGACCGACCAGCCCGTCCCGGTGGTGTCCGGGCGCCGACGGGCACGGAGGCACGCGCCCAGGGACCGGCGCCGATCGACTGCCGGGCGGCGGGCCCCGTCAATCTGTCCGAATTGCTTGTCGCTGGGGGCGGTGGCCTCTACGGTGGACAACCTGCGCAAACGCGCTCTCACAACTGCACACGGCATACCCAATCAGCCATGCACATCCACCGCGCCGAGCCTCGTCAGGTGGATGTCTTGCCGGAAGATCTCCGGGCAGACGAGGACGGGGGACCCAATCCGGCCACCACGGTGGCCTTGGGGTGAAGTCGGCTCCGGCCGACCGGGCACCTGACAGCCCGAACCCGACAGCTCACCCCGCAGGCGCCGGTCAGGAGAGGAACTCCCCCCGCCATGTTCTATGCCCCGAAGCACTCTGCTCGGAAGCTCAACCCCGTCCGCCGTCGGGTCACCGGTGTCGCCGTCGCCGGTGTCGCCACCGTGGCGGGAGGCATGGCGACCGCGACCTCCGCCTCGGCGGCGTCGACCGTGTGGGACCGGGTCGCCGCGTGTGAGAGCGGTGGGAACTGGTCCATCAACACGGGCAACGGCTACTACGGCGGCCTGCAGTTCTCCGACCGCACCTGGGACGCCTTCGGCGGCGAGCGCTATGCCGCGACCGCGAACCGCGCCTCCAAGGCCCAGCAGATCTCCATCGCCCAGAAGGTCCTCGCCTCGCAGGGGCCCGGTGCCTGGCCGACCTGTGGCGCCCGGGCCGGACTGACCCGCGCGAACGGCGGGGCGGTCAACGCCGGTTCGACCACGACTCAGACAGCCGCGTCGCGCTCGACCGTGCGCACGGCTCCCACGTCGCCCGCCGGCGCGCTGGCCGTCGACGGCATCCGCGGGCCCAAGACGAACGCGGCCATCGAGCGCTGGGTCGGGGGTTCGGTGAACGGCACCCTGTCGCGCACCGACGTGAAGGCGTTGCAGCGCAAGGTCGGCTCGGCGCCTGACGGCGTCATCGGCCCGAAGACGGTCGCCGCCCTCCAGGCGAAGATCGGCGCCCGGAAGAACGGCTCGCACTCCCTCGACCGCTCCACCGTGCGATCGCTGCAGAGCTACCTCAACGCCCGCTGACCTCTTGCGACTTGTTGCTCTGTGGTGGTCACTGACCGGCCTGAGCGGCGATCCGTGACGTTCACGCGGCAACAAGTGCCTACCCGCTGCGACTGATTGCCGCGCGGTGGTCAGGAATTCTCGACGAGGACGTCCGCGCCGGTACCATCGTCGCCGTCTGCTGCGGCAGGCACGCCGGCGTGGCGCAATTGGCAGCGCACTTGTCTTGTAAACAAGGGGTTAGGGGTTCAAGTCCCCTCGTCGGCTCTCTCTGACGTGTATGACTTCGCCGGATGCTTGGCGGGGGGCTTCGGTTGATGCCCGACAGTGTGTCGGTTGACGGTTGACGGTTGACGGCCATGCCGGCCGATCCCGGCCGTTCCGTGACCGCCTCCGACCGTCCCCAACCGTCCCCAACCGTCCCCAACCGTCCCCTACCGTCCCTGGCCGGTTGGTCGGTCGATCGGCGACCGGTAGGCGGTGACCTGCGAAGACGCCGCACGAGGCCGTCCGCCGCACCCGCGAGAACAGAGCGTCATCGTCGTATTTGGTCGGCGGCGTCCGGTGATGTAGAAATATCCCGTTCCGGGGGTGATTGGGGTAATTTTCTTATGCGACAGCTACTCAATGGGCTGGTGACGTGTGCTGCCCTTGGGGCGCTGCTGGCGTGGTGCGGGCACGGCGAGGCTGCCTTCGTCGGCACACCCGACCCCCGGCTGGACCGCAGCGTGGCGATGGGTGAGTGGGCCCAGAACAGCATCGACGTACAGCTCGCTGCTCTGGGCTGCGACAAGACGCGTCGCCTCACGGACCTCGTGGCGGTGCGGAACGCGGCGACGGACAAGGCCGGGCACATCCAGTTCGACACCACCACGGTCCGCACCGAGCCGCTCGAGCAGGGGTTCGTGGACGCGGCTGCCGGCAAGGTCTGGGTCGTCGGATGGTGTGGGTGATGCGCCGCGTCTTCGACTGGCTGTGGGACCAGGTGAGGTACCAGGGGCCTGGCCACTCGCGTCGGGTGAAGCGGCGTCGCGACTGCGGGAAGTACTGAGCGGCCTCGAGCTGGCCGAGAGGACGGCGGCCCGGCGTGTCGTCGTAATGCCCAATTGGCGGAACTGGTCTATATGGGGACGGCGCCAATCATCCTCATGATCGCCTGAGAGGCATTCTTCTCCCGCTCGTTCAGGCAAGTGGAAACGTGCGGCGCCGCGATTAAAAGACAGTTCTCGAATATCTCTCCTACGGGAAATCGCCAATATTGGCGGAGGTGACTTCGGATGCTTTTCGCGCGACGAACACATGAAGTTTTGACCGGTGCACGCCATTCTGGGTGGCACCCCTCCTCGGGCCGCCTGGTGCGCCCGTCCCACCCGTCGACCTGCAGGGCAGCCATGGGCGCGATCGCCCTGGGACTTGCGCTGGCAGCCCCGGCGGCAACGACGGCCGAACCGACCCGAGCCGGCCTGCCGCTGTGGGTCGACCCACCGACCACCGCGACGGCGAGGGCGGGCGCTCGGGAATGGCTACCCGTGGTCAGCCACGTCACCGGATCCCGACTCGGTGACGTGGCGCTGGCGTTGACGTATGCCGCGGCCCCACCCGCCGCTTCAGCGCGGCAGGTGTGCGTTAACAGGGCAAACGTGCGCTCCGGCCCGGGCACGTCATACCGGGTCGTCACCAGGCTCGGACGAGGTGCACCAGTGAGGGGGCCGATGGCCAAGGGCTGGCTCAAGCTCCGCAAAGGGCAGTGGATCTCCACCACCGTGACCTGCGCCAAGCGCGCCGGCGCGCCTCCGAAAACCGCGGCCCCGGCCTCTCAGCAGTCCTTCCAGGCCTGGGCGCGGGCCCTGGATCCGGCGGGCAGCGCGACCTGGAAGATCGACTACTCCCGCACCCACGCCAAGGGCTACGTGCGGGGCCTGACGGTGTTCCACGGCTGGGGACAAGCCCGGTCCACGGTCTACATCCAGCCCGGTATGGGCTGGGCCAAGACAAAGATGGTCATGGCGCACGAGGCCATTCACGTCAGGCAGATCAGATATGGGGGCTTCCGTCATTCCCTCGCCGTTTTTGGTTCCATTCCTGGAATGGAGCGCGCGGCCGACTGCGGCGCCACCCTGACGCTGAGGTATGTGGTCCGTGGCGGGTGCTCCGCGGCGCTGACGGCGTCGGTCCGCAACCTTCTCTCCGGGCGTGCCGCATAAGGCAGCTCCCGCCACTATGGCCAGGGCAGTGAGAGGCCCCGTGTGATCCGCAGGGGAACGGATTCACGCGGGGCCTCGGSCGGCATTCCCGCCGGCCGGCCAGTCATAGGGGGTGACCGACCACCACCAAGACGGATCGCCGGGACGGGGCCTTACGCAGGACGGTGACGTCCATCACCTGCGCCGGGTGTGAGCGTCACGATCGGGCGTCGAGGTGGTCTCCCCAGCGACATCTGATGACCCTGGGGGGAGAACAGCATGAAAGCAGTACGGCATGTAACCGGACCGATTGGTGCAATGACCAGAGGGCGGCGGGGGACGGCCTTGGGGGGCCTTCTGAGCCTTGTCGCGGTGATAGGGGCGGCCGGCCTGGCCCTTCCCGCGAACGCAGCCCCGGGCGCCCCCGGAGTTCCCCAGGCGGGGACCTTGCTCTACAGCGAGGACTTCTCTGCCGTGGACGCCAGCGCCGGCCCGGTTCGCATCGGCGCCTACGTCGGCGGCGCGGCGGCTCACGGCGAGACGTATGCCGCGGACGCGGCCTGGGCGCCGGGCGCCGATGCATGCAACGGCTGGGTGATGCGCAAGGGCTCCGCGCTGCCTGCGGACGGTGGCACCCCCGCGGTCGCGGACAACGACCAGTGTGAGCGGAACTCCGCCTGGACCATCCTCGGCGACATGGCCGACGCCATGGGCCGCTACCAGGGGATGTCGCTCGCCCAGTCTGCCGACAACCAGATCCTGAGCGAGTACACCAACAGCACCACCGGAGCGCAGGCAGCCGGCCTCCAGCTCCAGACCACGAACAACTCCATCCCCACGATCGCCGGGCACTTCTACGCCGTCTCGGGGATCTTCGCCGAGACCAACTGCTTCTCCAACCACGCCGTGCAAGAGCTGTCCCTCCTCATCAACGGGGTGCCGACGGTCGTCGGCAACAACTTGGACGCGTGTACTGACCCCAGTCGGCAGGACTTCTCAGTCAACGGTGCCACCTTCAGCGTGGCCAAGCTCCAGTCCGGCGCCCTCCAGGTGCCGGTCACCGGGGCGACGCCGACTCTCGGCATCCGCGTGAGGAACCTGCAGGCCGAGGGCAACGGCAACGACGTCGGCTTCGACCTGCCCCAGCTGGTGGACGTCACCCCGCAGCTCGACAAGGCCTTCTCGCCCACGACGATCACCCAGGGTGGCGCCTCGACCCTCACGTTCACGGTGACGAACACCACCGATCTGATGGCCAAGAACGGCTGGTCGTTCACTGACGACCTGCCCGTCGGGCTCGTGGCTTCCGGGCCGGTCGGAGGCACCTGCGACCTGACGTCCAGCACCGTGTCCAGCGGGAGCATCAGCGCCACTGGGAACCTGGCGCAGAGGGAGGTCTCCTGCACCATCACCGTGCAGGTCACCAGCGACACCCCCGGCGTCTACAACAACTCAGGGTGCACTGACACGACCGGTGCTCCGATCCCGAACTGCACCAACAACATCTCGACCATCGTCGGGCTCTACCCACCGGGTTCGACACCGCTGACCATCCTCCCGGAGGTCGACCTCTCCATCACCAAGAGCGCGAACCTGGACTCGTACACACCGGGTCAGCCGATCACCTACACGGTGACGGTCCACAACGACGGCCCGAGTGACGCGGTCGACGCGACCTTCACCGATCCCATTCCGGCAGCGGTCACCAACCCCTCGTGGACGTGTGCCGTGACCGCGGCGGGAACGGCGACGCTGCCCCCGGCCGGATCAACCACCTGTAGCGCCACCGGCGCCGGTGACATCACCGACACGGTGCGCATCAACGTCGGTGGGACGATCACCTTCACCGTGAACGGTGTCGTCGCCGACGGAACCACTGGCAGCATCGTCAACACTGCGACCGTCGTGCCCGCAGCGGAGACGACCATCCCCGTCATGCCGGGCGGTGGCCCCAACCCGACCCCGGGTTCGACGACGACCGTCCCCACTGTCGATGCGGACTGCTCGCCAGCGCCAAAGGCGGGTTGTTCGGCTTCGGTCACCACGCCGGGAAGCTCGATCGGGGTCGTCAAGTCCATCACGTCGGTGAGCGACACCAACGACGACGGCCTGACCGACGCCGGCGACGTCATCCACTATCGGATCGTGGCGACCAACACCGGTCAGTCGGCCCTGACGGGTGTCTCTGTCACTGACGTGCTCGCGCCGCCCGCCGGCCCGGCACTGACCCTTACGTGCACCCCGGAGGCCCCAGCGACGCTGGCGCCGGCTGCCACCATCGTCTGCACCGCTGACTACGTGATCACGGCGCAGGACGCGCAGGCGGGCCACGTCGGCAACACCGTCACGGCTACCGGCACACCGCCTGATGGGCCCAACGTCACCGCGACGGACACGGCCACCCAGCCCACTCTCGCCGCCACGCCGGGTTTGGCGCTGGTGAAGTCGGCCGCGATCACCAAGGACGCGAACAACGACGCGTTGGCCGGTGTCGGTGACGAGGTCACGTTCTCGTTCACGATCAGGAACACCGGGAACGTGACGATGGACAACGTGTCGGTCAACGACCAGCTCGTGGCGCCGGCCGGTCCGGAGGTCGCGGTGATCTGCCCCTCGGGCCCACTGGCTCCGGGAGCCACGATGGTGTGCTCCTCGAGCGCGTACGTCGTGACCCAGGCCGACGTGGACAAGGGTTCGGTGGCCAACTCGGCCACGGCGTCGGGTACGCCGCACGGGAGCACGACGCCGGTGGTCACTGATCCGTCCGACACCACGACGCCGACGCCGGGCGCGGCACCAGGGCTGTCGATGGTCAAGTCGGCCGAGCTCACCAAGGACGCCAACAACGACGCGTTGGCCGCTCTCGATGACGAGATCGTCTACACGTTCCACGTCAGCAACACCGGAAACACCACGCTCAAGGCGGTTGTGGTGGACGACAGGAGACTGGCCGACCTCGGGATGTCTGTGACCTGCCCGTCGACGACCTTGGCTCCGGGGGATGCGATGGACTGCACCTCGAGTGTGTACGTCGTGACCCAGGCTGACGTCGACGCGGGTCGTGTCCGGAACGTGGCGACGGCCCAGGGAAAGACTCCGCCACCGCCTGGCAGCCAGACGCCCGGCACCGTGACCTCCCCGCCGTCGACTGTCGACGTCCTCACGGGGACCGAGGGTGGGCCTGCCGCTCTCGGGTTCACCGACTCTCCGTCACTCGGGTTCACCGACTCTCCGTCGCTCGCGTTCACCGGGGCGAACGCCGTCCCGCTGGTGGCCGCCGGGGTTCTCCTGCTGATGACGGGACTCGGACTGGTGATGCTGGCTCGTCGTCGACGGGAGTCGCAGAGTGCCTGACAGCGGCGCCCTCGTCCACGGCAACGAGTAAGACCGCATACGGCGGGCGGGTCCCACCCGCCCGCCGTATGCCGTTCCACCCGCGCCGTGCGCTGTCCCGCTCCGTTATCGGCGGTGGATCAGGTCGCGGCTCCGGAAGCCAGCTCCGTGCCCCACTGGCCGTTTTCCTGCACAAGGTGAAGCGACGCGGCATACACATCCGACAGGGCCTCCAGCATGCAGCAGGGATCCAGGAGGTAGGAGCGATGCGAGTCGTGATTAAGGAAGTTGACTCGCTCGACGGCCTGCATGAGTTCATCGAGTACTAGCGACGAGACCGAGATCCGTTCCGGAATGTCCATGACGAGCTCCTTCGTGGGGCGCACAGGCTCACAACTGGGCGATGACGACTAGAGGCACGTGCCTCGCAGGGCTCTACGGGGGCCACGTGGTCCCGATCGACCCCGTGGCGGGCGAACCATTCGCATAGGTCCCCTCGACGGTCGCGTGGATCAGTCCGCTGGCCGTTGTGGTCCACGCCGTGTGGATGGTTCCCGTCCATGCAACGCCCTGGGCGTTGGCGGCGGCGCAGCTGATGGTCGTCTGGCTCTGGCTGCAGGAGGTCCAGTCGCCGCTGGCGTTCGTCAGGGTGACGCCCGTCGGCACCTCCAGGATGAGTTTCAGCGGGCCGACGACGCCTTCGACTGAGGCGGTGACGTCGATGGCCGTGTCTGCCCGGGCGCCAGCGATCTCCAGGTCGACCGCCATCGGACTCATCCGGGGCGACTTCGTGGTGGGGGTGGGACTCGCCGGCTTCACGATGGACGTGGGGCGTGGCAGCGGGACGCTGGGCCGTGGCGGCGTGCTCGTGCTGGGTGGCGTCGGGACTGGGGTGGCGGGTTTCGTGGGCCGTCCGGTCTGTGATGGCGCAGGGTTCTTCGTGGTGCTCGGGGTGCTCGTCGACGGCTGCGTCGCGCGGGGGACCTCCGCTGAGGCCGAGGGCGCAGCCAGTCCGTCGGGGCGCAAGGCGATGATGATCGCGATGATGACGCCCACCGCCGCGGGACCCATGACCCACCGGGCTCGGGGGCGGGCAGTGGTGGGGGAGACCGTCGTCCGTGAAACGCCTGCGGCACCGGCACCCGTAACCCCGGCACCCGTGGCCCCGGCACCCGTGGCCCCGGCACCCAGGCCACCAGCGACCATCGAGGAAGGGAACAGACCCAGGATGGCCGGTCCCAGCACGCCGGCGAAGTTTCGGTTGACCGCTCTGAGCTCCTCCATGCGCCTGGTACAACCGAGGCAGGTGGCCACGTGGCTCACCAGCGCGTCCGGGGCTCCAGCCTCGGACACCGTCAGGTCGGCGAGACCCTCGACGAAGGGCTTGCACTCGGCATCCACGCCGCGGTCCGAGAGATGGGCGCGCAGATAGGCCAGCCGAAACCCGCGACGAGCTCGCTTGGCCAAGGCGGCGACGCCGTTCGGGGAGAGCTCCATGGCCCGGCCGACCTCGATGTTGGTGTCCTTGTCGACGGCGGTCCGCCACAGCACGATCTGCCACCGCTTGGGGAGATCGGCGAACGCGACGCGCACCAGCTCGAGCTCGGACATGTGGACCGTGGTGTCGGGGGTGGCCCGGTCGAACACGGAGACATCGTCGGTGATGACGTCACCGGACGAGGGGCGTCGTGCTCTGCTCGCGGCCAGATTGCGCACCGACGTCACGAGATAGGCGCGGACGGAGGTGGTGGGGCCGGCGCCCGAGGAGAGGGCCGACAGCATGCCCGCAAAGGCATCGGAGGCAATCTCTTCGGCGTCGCGCGGTTGCCGGGTGACCCGTCGGGCGGCGAGCAGCACCGAGGGATAGTGCCGGGTCCAGAGTTGGACGGCCGCTTCCTGATCGCCAGTGCGAGCGCGTTCGACCAGGTCTACGTCCGACTCAACGGGGTCGAGGGGGTCGACGTCATCCACGCTCTGCGCCTGCCTCTGGCTCCGCGACTGCTCCGGCTGGCTCGCGCAGCTCTTCGGTGTCCGCTGGGTAGAGCGCAGCGACGCGGAAGCGGACTTCGCCGGTGCCCCCGGCGGCGAGGTCCGCTCGATGCTCGGACTCCGCGACCGTGAGGGCGGCCAGTGCGTTGGGGTAGGGGCCCGAGTAGCTGGCTGCCGAACAGCCCGGGACCACCGCGATGACGACATGGGGCATGTCGATCTCAGCGACCTCCATGGAGTACATGATCCGAGCCATGAACTCCATGTCTCCAGGTCCCTGGGGAAATACCGATTCGCTCACCCCTGAACCTTTCGTACCGGGCATTCGACTACTCCTAGAAGTGAGACGTCTGAAAGTTCAATGGGTGACGCGGCCGCGCGTCGGAACCCTCATGAGGAGCGGACGCCTGGGTCAGCGGAACGAGTCGTCGTGGTCGCGCTACCGCGCAAAGATGGTGGCGGCCTCCGCGGACATCGGCGTGTGGTCGTGTGCGACCCCCGGGACGACGCGCAGCTTCCACCGAAACGGTATGCCGCGGCTGCGCGCCTGTTCGCCCCCGATCCGGTAGAACTCCTCGCCACGCTCGATCCGCGTCCGACCCTGCCGGGAGGCCCCTTGGTCCTGTCGAAGGTTGTCGTCCTCGATGTCCTCGCTGCCGAGCAGCACGGTGAGATCACGGGCGAACAGGCCGTCGAGGTCCACTGGCCCTGGCGCGTCGTCCAGTCCGTAGGGAAAGTCGATGTCGGGATCAGGGACGGTGTACCAGCCTGCGTTGGCTGCCACCGCTCGCCTGACCGGCGCGTCCGGCTCGAACTCCAGATACCGGTGGACGAACTGGGCGCCCGCAGAATGGCCGAACAGGTCGAAGGTGGGTTCACGGACACCGGTCAGGGCTCGGACCTGGTCCACCAAGGGTTGGATGTAGGCAAACGCCCAGTCGTGGGTGGGTCGTGCGTCGCTGGACTCGTCGACGGTGCCGCCCAGGTTGTAGCCGGCCGCCCCCGGGAAGTCCGTCTGGTCGAACTGGGGGGCGATCACCACCCAGGGGCGGTCCTTGACCAGCGAGGTCCATGAGTCCCGGTATTCGCGCGCGTTCCTGGTCGTTCCGTGCATCACGACGACCACCCGCCCCAGTGCCAGAGCTCCCGAGCCCACGGCATAGAACACCCTGATCGGCGGTGCACCGGGCGGGGCGAACTCGAACGAACCTGTGCCGGTGAGACCGCGTCCCGGGGAACGCGACGCGTCCTCGACGGTCTGGCTGCAGGCGGTGGCTCCCAGCGCCGTCATGAGCAGGAGCATCCCGGTGAGCCGCAGGTGTCGCATCAGAAGGAGATGGATGCCCGGTTCTGAATCCAGCTCACCCCCGAACCGAGGATCCGGTGAGCTGCCTCGAGGGAGGCTGCTGGGCAGGCCCGTGCGGCGTATCCGTTCAGGAGGTTGTCAGTCTGCACGCAGTCGAGCTGCAAGCTGCCCCGCCCGTTCGCGTCCCACCGCAGATGGGCCACGGCCCCCACCCCGACCTTGCCATGGCTTGCAAACCTGCCGGGGGCGCCGAAGGCGAGATTGCCGAGACTGTAGGCGACCGGGGTGCCTCGCACGATCTCGATCGGCTGCAGGACGTGGGGACCGGTGCCGATCACGGCGTCGTACCCCGCGTCCACGAGCAGCCCTGCCCAGTACCGCTGTTGCGGGTTGATGTCGGCGTAGTTGTCGCCCCAGTGGACGAAGGCGACCACCTTGGAGGCCCCGGCACGCCTCGCCGTGATGACCCCGCGCTCGACGAGGTCAGGGCTGAAGGGAACCATGCCCGCGGTGGTCGGCGTGCTTCGGTGGAGGGGGCCGAAGTTCTCTCCGAACGCCACCACCGCAACCATTTCTCGCGGCGAGGCGAGGATGAGCGGACGCATGGCTTCTGCTCGGTTGGCGCCGGCGCCGAAGGTCGACAGGCCTGAAGCCGCCGCCGTCCGCTCGGTCTCTGCCAGGCCCTCAGCACCGCGATCCATGGCGTGGTTGTTTCCGAGCCCGAGCACGTCGACCCCTGCCCGGCCCAAGGCGGGCGCCCCCTGCAGGCCGACCGCATAGGAGTACTTGGCGCCGGGGTTGGCGGGGGCTGCCCCCGTCGTGATCGGGCCTTCGGCGTTGACGATGGTGACGTCTCCGGACGTCAGCATCGCGCTGACGCCTGCCAACGGTGCGTCGTAGCCGGCGGTGGCTATCAGTGGTTCTGCGCCGTCACCCAGCATGGTGTCACCGGCGAACGTGAGGTCGACGGAGCCGTCCGGCCCGGCGCTGACCGACCGGGCGACCACGTCGGGCTGGGGTGCGGCGATGCCGGTGAGCTGCCATCCGACGGAACCGAGGCAGAGGGTCGTTGCCGCCCCGAAGCCGGCCATCAGCCGACGGTCGCGCCTCAGGTGCTGGTGGCGGGCCATCGGCTTCCCTGGGGTGTGCGGCTCGTCCACAGCTCTTCGCGATAGGTGCTGCTGGCCTTGACCTCGACACACCGCCCCCCGTCCATGACCCAGATCAGATCGGCCTCGGCCAGGTCGTCCGGCTCGTCGGTGCACCAGAGGACGGTTCCCCGGTGACGCAGGATCATGGCGCGAGCCAGGATGCGGCTGGCCGGGTCGAGGCCCTCGAAGGGCCGGTCCAACAACAGGATCGGAGGGTTTCCCATCAGTGCCCGACCGAGTGCGATCAGCTGTCGGTCGGCGGATGCGATGTTCTGTCCGCCCTCGACGAGCCACTCGCCCACACCCGAACCCCCCATCCGCGGCAGGACCTGGTTGAGTCCGAGTCCGAAGGCGACCCGCTGGACCTCAGCCGCCGAGGCGGCCCTAGCCCCGTAGGTCAGGTTTCGCCGGACCGTGCCGCGCAGGAGTGGCAGGTCGGGGCTGACCATGCCCACGGCGCGACCGATCGAACCGGGGTCGGTGGTCACGAGATCCTGCTCGTCGATGGTGACGGACCCGGCGTCGGGGTCGATGAGTCTGGCAACGAGGTCGAGCACCGTGGTTGCACCGGAACCCGCTCCGCCGGTGATGGCAACCACCGTCCCGGGCGCAGCCTCGGCGCAAAAACCGTGAAGGGCGCCCTTCACCGTGACCTCGTCGAAGCGGATGCGACCGCGCCGCACCTTGAGCGGTGCGAAGAGCTCAGCCTCGATGGCGCGGCTCGAGCTCGCGAGGAAGTCCCCGATCTTCTGGCGCGACACCAGCCCGCGGTGCCAGTAGTCGTGCATCAGTCCGAGGGTCCTGACCGACCTCGTGAGGAAGCGCGCGACGAGTACCTCGAGCAGGACCGTGGACGGGAGAACGGCACCGTTGCGGGCTTCGACGACGCCGGTGGCCACCACCGCTGCGGTCGCCACCATGCTGGTGCCCGTCGCAATGCCGCGCAGCCGACCCCGGAGGGTGGCCACCCGCCCCAGCGCCCGGTTGAGAGAGTCGTTCTGGCGGGAGAGCCTGGCGTACTCACCCCCCGTACGGCCGGACACCTGGGTCACGGCGAGGGCGTTGATCTGCTCCGCGATGTTGCCGATGACCAACGAGCGTCGCCGCCGCATCGTTCGTGTGGCGGCCCGCATCGTCTGACCGCTGTACAGCGACACCGCGGCGCCCAGGCACAGCACCGCTGCGAGGGCGCACGCCATGGCCCGGTCGAGGATGAAGGCGCCGGTCAGGCCTGCCACCAGCGTGATGGCGGCCGACGATCCCTGCAGCTGGCCACGGCTGAGCCACATGCGCAACATTGAGAGGTCACCGGTGAGCCGGAGCAGGAGCCCGCCGCGGGCGCGGTGCAGGAGGTGTTTCGGCAGCATGCGTTGCAGGTGGCCGTACATGTCCATGCGGAGGCGACGGACGACCTCGTAGCCGGCCTTCTCGGTCACGCTGAACTCGATCGCACGCATGGTCCCCAAGGCGACGCCCAAGGCGGCAAGCACGAGGCACGCCAGCAAGGAGTCTCGATACTGGCGTTCGGCGGCGAATCCCACGCCCGTCGGCTCGAGCGCATCGACGATGCGGGCCAACAACAGGATGAAGGCCAACAGACAGGCGCCTTGCCCCAGGCCCAGTGCGAGCACCATGACCCTCGCCGCGCGCGACACGCGAAAGGAGCCTGCTTCGGTGCGTCGGTCGCCGCTGGGCAGTGGCCCCACACCGGTCTGCCCCGGAGGGAGTCGCCCGTCCATGCTCAGCCCGCCTGGTGGATCAGGCGACCCGTGGCGAACGCTTCTCCGCGCAGGGTGTCGCTCGACGGGAAGCCGGTCACGGAGGTCGCTGAGCTGACCGACTCGATGGACGGGTGGTCCGTCCGCATCGTCAGGTCGAGCCCAGCCAGCTCGACGGGCCAGGCGGCGTCCAGGGTGGGCTCTGGGTCGCGCACCATGGCTGGGTCCAGGCCGAGCGCAGGGATGACCAGCTCCGGAGTCTGGAGCTCGGGGATGCCCCACACGGGAAGGCCGGTCGCCTCCTGGGCTTCTCGGATCGCGAGCGGGGAGCGCGTCAGCATGCCCGAGACGGCAGCCACCTCGAAGCCTCGCTCCCGCAGGTGGCTGACACCGTGTGCGGCGCCCATGGCGTCAGAGGCCGCGAGGACCACGACGTCGAGCAGCTCATGGACGACGGGCGAGGTCAGCAGCATCCTGTTCTCCTGCTGGAACACTCCGTCAGCGATCTCCACGAAGTTGACGCCACACCCGGCAAGGGACAGCTGAGCCACCAGCTGGGTCATCGCCGATTCGAGGACGGGGATCGGCTGACGAAAGGTCGACGCCAGTCCGGCGTCGGTGAAGTCGAACATGCGGTGCGCGCCGGCATCGAGCATCACCCAGAAGTCGTTTCCCGAACCGGTGCCGGTGACCTTGACCGACCCGGGCAGCATGCCGACCTTGCTCAGCCCGTGCAGGAGGTAGTGCATGGTCGTGGTCTTGCCCGCGTTCATCGACGTCCCGAGGACGGCAACGGTCCTGGGCCGCTCCGCGGGAGGGAGCACGTCGGGGAGTCGGAAGTCCCAGACGTTCAGAGGCCGGCCGTACTCGTCGCCGACCAGGCCCAACGGAATGATGTCCGTTGCGCGCCGGACGGCGCTGCTCTGGGAGATCGACTGGGAGGCGATCCCGCCGGAGGCCACCAGCTGGACACGCCCCAGCGACGAGGGCACGTGGGATTCGAACTGGTCCGTGGCGTAGCGGTCCGCGTAGGCGACGACCACCGTGTCCCCGACGTGCAGCGCACTACGACGGCCATCGGGCTGTTCGATGCGTCGGTGGTGCCCCAGACGCTCGACATGAGCCAGCACGACATCACCGGACCGCGGACGGATCGCGCCTCCGACGAGCGTCTTCATGCCCGAGTGCGGCACCCGGCGCGTGGCGAAGCTCTGCTTGGCTCGCTGGCTGGTCCCCCGTTCCAACGGCCTGACCCACACGTCTTGTCGAGACATGCCCCACCCTCCAAAGATCCATGCGACGGGCGTCGCACCGTGGACGCGGTCCCCCCGACGCCCTGCCCTGCCACGAGTCGAACGACGGCAACACGGACACGGGTCAAGGACCCGTCGCGGCCCTCGCCCGCGTCCCCGTCCGCCCTACCGTGAGCGCCTGCCCGCCCTCATCAGGCTCGTCCCGGCAATCAGCAGGACCAAGGCGCCAGCAACCACAGCCCCCACGTTGAGACCTGTGAACGCCAGGGCTCCGCCAGTCACCTCGAGGGCGCCGCTGGTCGTGACGACGTAGGGAAGGGCTCCGTCGATCGTCCCGTTGTCCTCCGCACCGGTGCCTCCCGTGGTCCCCGTCGAGATGGGGGTCGGGGTCGTCGGCGCCGAGGTGGTGGACGTGGTGGACGTGGTGGACGTGGTGCTGGTCGGCGGTGTGGTCGTGCTGGTCGGCGGTGTGGTCGTGCTGGTGGTGCTGCTCGTCGTGGTGGTCGGAGAGGGCGTACCGCCCGAGCCCGTCCCCGAGGCGTCCGTGCGCTTCACGACGGACTCGACGGGCAGGATGGTGCCGTCGAACGTGACCGTTGCATCGTTCGAGTACACGGACAGTCCCGCGTCGGTGACGGTCGCGTTGACCCGCACCTCGGCATACTCACCGGCGGGCACCGCCGTCCACGTCACGACGAGGCGGTCCGGCTCACAGGAGATGGCTGCCGGGATGGCGGCGTCGTCGTAGGGCTCGGCCAGCTTGCCCTCGGCGCCGAGCTGTCCGCCGATGTGGGCAGTCACTGAGGGGCAGTTCAGGCTCAGTCCGGGCCCGGGCAGGTCAGTGATGGTCACGGTCGTGGTGTCAGCGGTCGTCGCCGGCGTCCAGACGACTGAACGCGTCGTCGTCTGCCCCGAGTCGAGCCACCACATGTCCTTGCCGGCCTCGTCTCGAGTGCCGATGCAATTCGTCGTGCACGGGTGATCCGTGCCGACGGGAACCTTCACGACGTCAGCACCGGTGAGGAACTCGAGATCCACCTCGCCGCCGTTGCCGGCAGCGCTGTAGAGAGTGACGAACGTGCAGGACCCGTGGATGTCCTGAGGATGCGAGGCGACGTAGTCGGCCAGCGTGAAGACGACGTGGTCGTCGTTGTCGACCACCGCAGTCGCCACGATGGAGCCGTCGGGGGCGAAGAGGTTGAAGGTCTTGGACCCGGCCCAGTTGAGCTGGTCGGGCAGGGTGAGGTCGAAGGTGTCACCCGGGTCTGAACTGTCAGGGACGGCCCACGTGCAGGCGAAGGTGACTTCGTCGCCCTCGTCGAGGTGAGTCGCCTGGGTGGAGATCGAGGTGATCGCTCCCGGGATGACGTCGGCCTGGGACGGCGGAGCCATGACCAGTAGGGCGGTCAGCCCCATCAGGATGCACGCCCCGACCATCCCCATGAATCGTTGCCACGTGCTTGTGCCTGTTCCTACCATGCGCGAACGCCTCCCCTGTAGTGGCATCGTCGTCGTCCCCCCTGGACTGGACGGGCGATGCCATCACCAGTTAAGGACCGGGGTCTGGCGAAAGGATGACGCGAGCGGGCAGTGGCGAATGTGTGACGCCTGCCACTCGAAGAAGGCGCTGGTCAGGCGGCTGTCGCCCCGGCCGTCCCCTACTCGGTCGGGGCGACAGCCGCCTGCCTCCAAGGACGTTGCGCGCGGGAATTCGTGTTGCCGGACCAGGGCCCGGGGCCCGGTCGACGAGCCGCGGGAGGGCCTGCGCATGCCGTCGGGGTGAGTCAGCGGAAGAGGAGTCCCCGGGCCGCCGCCGAGCGGATCATCGATCGTCCCTCATGCCCTACCCCGGGCACGACGGAGAGGGAGTGACCAGCAGGGAGATACCCGAGCTGGTCGCGCAGGTGGGTGAAGAACACCTGGCCGCGTTCCAGCCGGTTCCTGCCCTGGGCGTCCGCCTCGCAGCTGACGTCGAGGTCCGAGTCCCGCAACACATCGGCGCCCCCGAGCAGGAGGGCAACGCGGTGCCCTGCATAGCGGGCGCGGAGGTCCCCGGCGGAGCGCAGGTAGCCGTTCAGTCCCTCCAGACCGTATTTCCACGTGTTGTAGCCAGGACACCCCGCCACCGAGTCGACGGCCGTGCCGCCCGACCATCGCTGGGCCGAGAGGTACGCATAGCTGGACGGGTTCGCAGCGACGAACCGGTCGATCGGGGCGTCGCTGCCCTCGGCATAGCGCTGCACGAACTGGCCGCCCGCTGAGTGCCCGATGATCCGGAGGGGAACGCTGCTCCCGTAGGTCCTGCGGACGGCGGCGGCCAGCTGGTCCATCGCCTCGAAGCTCGAGACCTTGGTGCCGTCGGAGTTGTTGCTGGTGTTCCCCTCGCGCCATCCCGAACCCCAGATCAGGCGCCTCTGGTCGTTGGTCTCGTCCGACGTCGGGAAGTGGGGGGCGACCACGAGCGTCGAGCCGAGGACGCCAGCATCGGAGGCGGACTCCATCGCATAGCGGGCGTAGTCGCAGTAGTTGCCCGACGTCCCGTGGACCACGAGGAGGACGCGAGTGATCGCCTTGCCCTTCAGGGCGACGGATCCGTTGCCGCAGTAGTCGAGCAGCTTCGTGCCGACCTGGAACGCGCGGCTCGTCGGAGAGGCGACGCTGGCGGCAGCCTGGCTGGCTAGAAGTGGGCCCGCGGGGGCGAACAGGCCGGCCACCAACGTCAAGGAAGCGAGGACCCGCCGTGTGCGTGCGTGGCCAGGCAGCACGCGCAACTCAGCGGTGCAGGGAACGCGATGACGGCGCGGCTGCCGGCACGACACGGCAGCTGCTGCCGAGTCACGCCGTTGTCGCTGCGCCCGGCAGACGGTGCCGGACGGCTGGTGAGCCGGCTCATTCGGGGTCAGTCGACGTGACCGGACGCGACAGCTTCTGGACAGGTGTGTAGTGATCATGCGAGCGCCTACCTCCATGACAGAGTGGCCTCGGGGCTCTTGCTCCGAGACGACGGTCTCGGAGCCGTCGACGACTGCCGGCCCCCTCGGAGGAGCCCGAAGATCGCGTCGACAAGGCACGAAAAGCCTTGTGCTCGTGGGAGTTCCGCTCCTCAGTTGCACCCATCGTGCGCCCGTGGACCGTCACCCATAAAGACCATCCCGCGAGCTCCGGGATTACGCAGAGACGTGGCGGGTGTCCTGGTGGTGCACGCGGAGTCCGGCTCCCGGAGGCGTGGACGCCGACGGGGCGGGACCGAGGTGCGCCATGTTCTGGCACAGCAGGTTGCCGCAGGCGTGCGCGAGCACGTGGGCCGCCAGGAGTGCGTCCACGCCGAAGGCCAGGGCGAAGCCGAACCGGTGCGCGATCACCATGCGGTCGTGCGCGATCCAGAACTGGCCGTGTCCACGCCCGGACATGGCGCCCGTCCACAGCTGACACGCCCCCGGGGCAGCAACGTTCAGCACGCGCTGTCGATATGCCGCGACCGTCGTGGGAACGCCCATCGACGCGCGGAGCTGGGCCACCGTGACCGGCTTCATCGCGGTCATCGCCGCCCCGCTTCATCGTCGTGGCGGCTGGCGCCGAGCCCGAGCCCGATGGCGGCACCGCCGACGATGAGCGTGACGAAAAGAACGAAAACCACTACTGCGCCAGCGCCGGATGTCACCCGCGAACTCACCCTTCACACACCTTGAACTACGCACCGACAGCACAGTTCTCCACCCGTCTGACGCACCAGTCGTCGAACCGTGACGCGACCGGGTGCTTGACGTTGGTGGGTCCTGTCGACAGGGGGATGGTCGCCGCGCCCTGTCGACAGGACTACCCGAATGACTTGCGACGGGTCGTCATGATGACGCCGATCGCACCATCTGTCCTGCAACCGTTGACAGAACGCGACAAAACGGATGATGATCTCAGGGCTTCAAGCAGCCGGGGCCCCAGTCGTCGATGCCCAGGAGGCTGCAGATGAGCGAGTCGATCGAGTCGGTCCGCGTGGGTGAGCCGACAACGACACCTGGGGGCGCTGCGTCCGTGCGGGAGCTCCTCACCGAGCTCGCCGAACTCGAGGATGCCACCCGCGGTCCCGGGGGCTTCCCGTGCCCCTCTGGGACCGGACACTCCACCGACCTGATCGCGGCCCTGGCTCGTGAGCAGGAGATCATCGACGAGCTGCATGCGCGGTGTCCCGCTGCCCAGCTCCCCGCGAGTCCGCTCGACGTCCAAGGGTCGGAAACCCGGGCTGACTAGGCTGGCGGAGTGCCTCGTCCGTCCGACACCACAGTCCAGGGCGAACCCCCGAGCGGAAGGACGCAGCCCGGTGGGCCGCAGGGCGCCGAGCCCCAGGCCGGCACCGGGCGGCAGCTCCAGCAGCTGATCGTCACGATCTGTGCGCTCCACGCCCGCGGTGAGCACGACTCCCTGGCGGTGGCCGAGCTGATCAAGCTCCTCGCCCCCCTCGACGTCGACGAGGCAGCCACGCGATCGGCCCTGTCCCGCCTGAAGAAGCGCGGCGTCCTGCTGTCGGCCCGCAAGGGCGGCAACGCGGCATACCGGCTCGATCCGCAGCTCGAGGCCGTCTTCGAGGAGGGTGACGAACGCATCTTCGCGCCGCGCCGGGCGCGGCCCGGCGACCGTTGGCTGCTCGCGGCGTTCTCGGTGCCGGAGTCGCAGCGCAACCTGCGCCACCAGCTGCGCCGGGTGCTCGCGGGGCGGGGGTTCGGCACGGTGGCCGCTGGGCTGTGGATCGCCCCGGAGTTCGTCCACGCCCACCTGCGTCGTGAGCTCGAGCGCGAGGGGCTGCTGGAGTTCGTCGAGTTCTTCGCGGCCGACCTGCTCGACGACCAGGTCGCGCGACGCGTCGCCGAGTGGTGGGACCTCGACGCGCTGGCTGCCTTGTATGCCGGGTTCCGCGCCCAGTTCGAACCGGTCAGCGAGCGGTGGGGCGCGTCAATGGATGGGTCAGGGCCCGATGACGAGGCGCGCGCCTTCGCCGACGACGTGCTCCTGCTGACGGCGTGGCGTCGGCTGCCCTACCTCGACCCGGGTCTGCCCGTGGAGTTCCTGCCGCAGGACTGGCAGGGGATCGCTGCCGAGCGGCTCTTCTCGGACCTGCACCGGCGGCTGGCGGGCCCGGCGCGTCGCTACGCCGAGACCGTCATCGGGAGCTAGGCCCCGGGGTGGCGCAGCCGGTCGTCGGGGATGACGGCGACGCCGAGGATCTCGATGAGTGCCTCCGGCTGCCACAGGGCGGTGCAGCCGATGCCGGCCATGGCGGGATACACGGGGCCGACCAGCTCGCGCCACACGCGCCCGATCTCGCGGCCGTGGGCCTGGTAGTCGGGGATGTCGGTGAGGTAGATCGTCAGGCTGACGAGGTCCTCGGGGATGCCGCCCGCCTCACGGAGGGTGGTCAGCACGTTCCCGAACGCCTGGCGGAACTGCTCGACGATGCCGCCCTCGACGATCCGCATCTGCGCGTCCAGAGCCGTCTGACCGCCGAGGTGGAGCGTGTTGCCACTGAGCGTGCCGTGCGAGTAGCCGCTGGGGGCGGGCAGTGCGGCCGGGTTGATCGCGACGGGGGTCATGGCGCTCCTCGGGTGGTTTCTCGGCGTGCGGTACGAGGTGTCGAGACTATTGACTATACGTGACGATCGTGAAATTGTCGCTATACAGCAAACGGAAGGGCGCGAGGATGCGACTGGCCACGGTGGCGACACCGGACGGTGCGACCTGTGCCGCCGTGTCCCGTGACCCTGCGTCCAGTGACCCGGCGTCCAGTGACGCTCCGACTCCTGAGGACGTGTGGGTCGCGCTGCCTGCCTCCGACCTCTCCGAGCTGCTGACCCGACCCGACTGGCGCGAGGTGGCCGCGGCGCCCCGCGGGAGGGTCGTCGGCGGACCGGACGCGGTCCTGCTCACTCCGCTGCCCCGCCCGGCCAAGGTCATCTGCTGCGGGCTCAACTACGCCGACCACATCACCGAGATGGGTCGCGAGCTGCCGGACTTTCCCACGCTGTTCGCCAAGTACGCCGACACCCTCGTCGGACCCACCGACGTGATCCACGCCCCCGCGGACGTGGACCTCGACTGGGAGGCCGAGCTCGCAGTCGTGGTCGGGCAGCCGCTGCGCAACGCCACCGAGGCGCAGGCTCGTGCGGCGATCGCCGGCTACACCGTGGCCAATGACCTCTCGGTGCGTGACTGGCAGAGGCGCACCCTCCAGTGGTTCCAGGGCAAGGCGTGGGATGCGACGACACCGGTCGGTCCCGTCGTCGTGACTCCTGACGAGATCGACCCCGAGGCAGGCCTCGAGGTCACCTGCCTGGTCAACGGCGAGACCGTTCAGCGCGGCAACACCAAGACCCTCGTCTTCGGGGCCGCCGCGCTGCTCGCGTACATCTCCGCGTTCACGCTGCTGCGGCCCGGCGACCTCGTCCTCACGGGCACCCCAGGGGGCGTGGGCATGGGCATGACGCCGCCGCGATTCCTCGTCGACGGCGACGTCGTGCGCACGCAGATCGAGGGAATCGGCTTCCTGGACAACACGATTCGACTGACCTGACACCGACGAAGGAGAGACGCAGATGAACTTTGACGACTACGTGCTCGAAGGAGACCCGTCGCCCTGGGCCCAGCCCGATGGTCGGGTCATCCCCATCGTCACCAAGGCGGGTTCCGAGGACGCGTCGACCGCGGACTCGGGCGGGGCCTACCGCGTGTCCGGGGTCAGCATCCAGCACACGCCGGCACAGCGACTCTGGTACGGCAAGGTCTTCAACAAGCCCGGCTACCGGTCGGTGAACCACCACCACGGCGAGGCGGAGACCGGTGGTTACGTGCTTCAGGGGCACGGCCGCATCTACTTCGGCGAGGGCTTCCGCGAGTACGTCGACATGACCGAGGGGGACTTCGTGTTCGTGCCGCCGTTCATGCACCACGTCGAGTGCAACATGTCGACCAAGCACGACCTGGTCTGGCTGACCACCCGCACGCCGGACAACATCGTCGTCAACCTCGCCGACGTCGAGGACTCCATCCTCGAGGGCTTCCGCCGCGCATGAGTGAGCTCGATACCCCCACCTCCCGCGTCCTGACCGATGCGCTCGCCCTCACGCGGGTCGACGCCGAGGTCTTCGACGAGGCCTACACGGCCACGACGCAGTACTGCCCGTGGCCCAAGGCCTATGGCGGAGACATGGTCGCCCAGGCGACGGTCGCCGCGATCCGGTCGGTCGAGGGCGACCGCGCGCTGCACTCGATGCACAGCTACTTCATGCGCCCCGTCGACATCGGGGCGCAGGTGCGTTACGAGGTCGAGCGGCTGCGCGACGGGCGCGGCTACTCCACCCGACAGGTCCGCGCCTTCCAGGGCGGCAAGCCGGTCTACGTCGCGATGGCGTCCTTCCACGTGCCCGAGGACGGCGGGGAGTATGTCGCGGACGCACCGTCCGCGGTCCCGGCACCCGAGGGATTGCCCAGCTCCGCGGCATACCTCGAGGGGTTTGCGCCGGGGAGCGAGGCGGCGGGGACGATGACCGCGGACTCTCGCGGCTACTGGTCGGGCGGCCGGTCGTTCGACATGCGGCACGCTCCTGGTCCGGTCTACGTCCAGGTCGAGGGCGAGCGGACTCCGCACCAGGCGGTGTGGGTCAAGCCGTTCGACGCGCTGCGCCCCGTCGAGGGCATCGACGACGTCCAGCTCGCCCAGGCGGCGCTCGCCTACGCCTGTGACTACACGATCCTCGAGCCGATCCTGCGCGTTCTCGGAATGCCTTGGGCGCAAAAGGGTCTGGTGACCGCGAGCCTGGACCATGCGATGTGGTTCCACCGCCCGTTCGCCATGGACGACTGGTTGCTCTATGCGCAGGAGGCGGCCAGCGCCCACGGTGGTCGCGGGCTGGGTCTGGGGCGCTTCTTCACCCGAGCCGGCGAGCACGTCGCCACCGTCGCCCAAGAGGGCATGATCCGCGCAACTCAGTGATGTCGGAGGACACGACTGTGAAAGGCACGATGATGGAGCTCAGCCCCTCGGCCCATGAGGACACCTTCGCCCGCGACTCGTTGCCGCCGCGCGACCTGTGGCCGACCATCGAGTTCACCCTCCCCGAGCTGCAGTACCCCGACCGGCTCAACGCCGCGGCCTGGTTGCTCGACGACACCGTCGACCGGGTCGGTGCCGACCGTCCGGCGCTGCACACCCCCGACGGGACGACGAGGACCTACGGCGAGCTGCAGCAGCGGGCGAACCAGGTCGCCCAGGTGCTCACCGACGACCTCGGTCTGGTGTCCGGCAACCGGGTGCTGCTCCGCGCGCCGAACAACCCGTGGGTGGTGGCCTGCTGGTTCGGTGCCCTCAAGGCAGGGGCCGTCGTCGTCACCACGATGGCTGCCCTGCGCGCCGTCGAGATCACTCCCATCGTGGCCGCCTCCCGACCGACCATCGCCCTGGTGGACCACCGGTTCGCGGAGGACATGTATGCCGTGCGTGACAGCGGGGCGCCCGACCTCACCGTCGTGGAGTTCGGCGGCTCGGGGTCAGACGATCTTGTTGCTCGGTGCGCCACGAAGTCGGGTGAATTCGCTGCGGTGGCAACGGCTGCGGACGATGTCGCCTTGCTGGGCCCGACGTCCGGCACCACCGGGGTCCCCAAGCTGACCATGCACTTCCACCGCGACATCGCGTCCATCGCCGAGACCTTCGGCAAGCACCTCGTGCAGCTGGTGCCCGACGACGTCGTCGCCTGCACCGCGCCGTTGGCCTTCACCTTCGGACTGGGTGCGCTCGTGGTCTTCCCGGTCCGGGCCGGAGCGAGCTCTCTGCTCACCGAGAAGGCCACACCCGCCGAGCTCGCCCAGCTGGTCCACGACCACGAGGTGACCACGCTGTTCACCGCGCCCACGGCCTACCGGGCGATGGTCGTCGACGGCCACGTCGGGCTGCTCGCGGGCGTCCGCACCGCGGTGTCGGCCGGCGAACACCTCCACCCCGAGACCTGGCAGGCCGTCCTCGACCAGACCGGTCTGCGCATCATCGACGGCATCGGGTCGACCGAGCTGCTGCACGTCTTCGTGTCGGCGAGGGGAGACGACATCCGCCGCGGCGCGACCGGCAAGGCGGTGCCCGGATTCCGTGCCACGATCCTCGACGCGGATGGTCACGAGGTCGGCCCCGACGTGCCCGGTCGACTCGCCATCATCGGCCCCACCGGCTGTCGCTACCTCAAGGACGAGCGCCAGCACGCCTACGTCCTGAACGGCTGGAACATCACCGGTGACACCTTCCTGCGGGACGCCGACGGCTACTTCTACTACCAGGCACGCTCCGACAACATGATCGTGTCGTCGGGCTACAACATCGGCGGGCCCGAGGTCGAGGCGGCGCTCGACCAGCACCCCGACGTGGCCGAGTGCGCGGTCGTCGGTCGGCCGGACCCGGAGCGCGGGTCGATCGTCTGCGCCTTCGTCGTGCTGCGCGCGGGAGTGGTGGGTGACGAGGCGAAGGCGCGCGAGCTGCAGGACTTCGTGAAGGCCCACATCGCCCCCTACAAGTACCCGCGCGACGTCCGCTTCGTCGACGTCCTGCCCCGCAACCCCAGCGGGAAGCTCCAACACTTCAAGCTCAGAGAACGGGTCACCCAGGAGGGACAGTCGTGAAGATCGCCGTCATCGGGGGCGGGCCCGGCGGGCTGTACTTCGCCGCCCTCATGAAGCAGCTCGACCCCGCCCACGAGGTCACCGTGTGGGAGCGCAACGCGGCATCCGACACCTTCGGCTTCGGGGTCGTCTTCTCCGACGAGACGCTCGGTGGGATCGGCAATGCCGACGAGCGGATCGCCGAGCAGATGGCTGACCGCTTCGCGCGGTGGACCGACATCGACATCCACTTCCGCGGCCAGCGACACACGGTGGGCGGCCAGGGGTTCGCGGCGATGAGTCGCAAGGAGCTGCTCTCGCTCCTGCAGGCCCGGTGCGCCGAGCTCGGGGTCGACGTGCGGTTCTCGACCGTGGCTCCGGACGTCGAGGAGCTGCGCGCGACCCACGACCTGGTCCTCGCGGCGGACGGCGTCAACTCCGCCGTGCGACAGCGGTATGCCGACGTGTTCCGTCCCAGCCTCGACCGCCGCCACAACAAGTTCATGTGGCTGGGGACCGACCTGGTCTTCGAGGCGTTCCAGTTCTACGTCAAGCAGACGCAGTGGGGCACGATGCAGATCCACGGCTATCCCTACTCCGACAAGGGTTCGACGTTCATCATCGAGATGCACGAGGACGTCTGGAGGGCGGCGGGGCTCGACGCCAACGAGGGGACCGAGTTCCCGCCCGGGGTCTCCGACGAGGAGTCGATCGCCCGGGTGGCCGACATCTTTGCCGACGAGCTGGGGGGCCACGAGGTCCTCTCCAACAACTCGAAGTGGCTCAGCTTCACGACCGTCCGCAACGAGCGCTGGCACGACGACAACGTCGTCCTGCTCGGCGACGCGGCGCACACCGCGCACTTCTCCATCGGCTCGGGCACCAAGCTCGCGATGGAGGACGCGTTGGCCCTCGCCGCCTGCCTGCACGAGCACGCGGCCCTCGACGCCGCACTCACGGCCTACGAGACGGAACGGCGACCGGTCGTGGAGTCCACGCAGCGCGCGGCGCAGGCGTCGCTGGAATGGTTCGAGAACATCGGGCTCTACGAGGCCCAGGACCCCACCCAGTTCTGCTTCAACCTGCTGACCCGGTCGCGGCGCATCACCTACGACGGGTTGCGGACCCGCGACGAGGAGTTCGCGACCCGGGTCGACGAGGCGTTCGCGGCCGCCCAGGGGGCGCCCGAGGTGGTGCCGGCGATGTTCCAGCCGATGCGCGTGGGCAACCTGGAACTCAAGAACCGCATCATCGTCTCGCCGATGGACATGTACTCGGCGGTCGACGGGGTCCCCGGTGACTTCCACCTCGTGCACCTCGGGTCCAAGGCGCTGGGTGGGGCGGGGCTCGTGATGACCGAGATGGTCTGCACCTCGCCGGAGGGCCGGATCACCCCGGGCTGCACGGGTCTGTGGACAGATGGGCAGCGGGACTCCTGGGTCAAGGTCGTCGACTTCGTCCACGCGAACTCCACTGCTGCCATTGGTCTCCAGCTGGGCCACTCCGGACGCAAGGGCTCGACCAAGCTCATGTGGGAGGGCATGGACGAACCGCTCGACACCGACAACTGGGAGGTCACCGGCCCGTCGGCGCTGGCCTACGGCGAGGGGTGCCACCTCCCCCGTGAGGTGACCCGCACCGACATGGACGCCATCCGCGACGAGTTCGTGGCTGCCGCGCGGCGCGGGGCGGACGCGGGCTTCGACCTGCTCGAGCTGCACTGCGCCCACGGCTACCTCCTGTCGTCCTTCCTCTCCCCGATCTCCAACCAGCGCACCGACCAGTACGGCGGCTCGATCGAGAACCGGCTGCGGTTCCCGCTCGAGGTCTTCGACGCGGTGCGGGCTGCATGGCCGTCCGATCGCCCCCTGACCGTCCGCATCTCGGCGACCGACTGGATGCCCGACGGCAACGACGAGCACGACGCGGTCGAGCTGGCGCGGGCCTTCATCGCCCACGGTGCCGACGGCATCGACGTGTCCTCGGGACAGATCGCCAAGGAGGAGAAGCCGGCGTTCGGGCGGTCGTACCAGACTCCGTTCGCCGACCGGATCCGTCACGAGGTGGCTGCCGCAGCAGGCGTGGCAGTGATCGCCGTGGGCGCCATCTCGTCGCACGACGACGTCAACTCGATCCTCCTGGCCGGACGGGCCGACCTGTGCGCCCTGGGGCGGACCCACCTCTACGACCCGCAGTGGACGCTGCACGCCGCGGCGGAGCAGGAGTTCCGCGGGGCAGCCGCCGAGTGGCCGCTGCCCTTCGCCGCGGGCCGCCGCAAGCCACCCACGGCGCGGACCGATGCGGTCCGGCCGCGGCTCTCACTGATCAAGGAGACCGAGACCGACGAGCTGCCGACCCACCTGCGCTGGATGCCGGCGCGCGACCCGGCGGGGGTAGTCTGACCGTGGGTGGCCCGACCGTGGGTGGCCCGACCGTGCCAGGTTCCGAGGTGGCCGCCGCAGGGTCAGCAGCGGGTGGGGTAGGCGCCACCGGAACCCACCGTGCTCGGGTCGAGTGGATGGACACCGACGCGGCCGGACACCACCACAACACCGCGATCAACCGCTGGGTCGAGTCGGCCGAGGCGGCGCTCATGCGTGACTGCGGCCTGAAGGGCTACTTCGGCGCGGCCCCGCGGGTACGCCACGAGGTCGACTTCGAGTCCCGGCTGTGGTTCGGCCAGGAGGTGAGCGCCACCGTCGTGGTCGAGCGCATCGGGACCGCGTCGATGACGTTCGGCTACGAGGTCTGGGGGGAGGCCTTCGAGGGTCGCGCCCGGACGCGGGCGGCCGTGGGTCGCTATGTCACGGTGCACGTGCCCGCGGGCGCCGACTCGGCCCAGCCCTGGCCGCCCGAGTGGGTGGAAGCCGTTGTAAAGCGGACAGGCCATCATTCCGGACAGATAGTGACCGGAAGCCTTCCTAGGCTGGTGGTAGAAACCTCCGAGGGAGAGGTTGCGACGAGAGGACCGGCCATGGACTACAAGATCGAGCTCATCCCCATCTCCGTGACGGACATCGACCGCACGAAGGCGTTCTACGAGGACGTCGTCGGGTGGCCGGCGGACCAGGACCAGGTCGTGGAGGAGGCGGGCCTGCGCTTCGTCCAGATCACGCCACCGGGGTCGGCCTGCTCGTTCTGCTTCGTCAAGGGCATGCAGATGCTGGGCGAGGGCGTGAAGCAGTACCTCCAGGTCGTCGTCGCCGATGCCGACGCTGCCCATGCCGAGCTCAAGGGCCGTGGCGTCGAGGTGAGCGAGGTCGAGGAGCTGCCGTGGGGTCGGTTCACCCACTTCGAGGACCCGGACGGCAACCACTTCGCGCTCCAGGAGCTGCCCGACTACGCGGCGGCCCTGGCTGCCCGCGAGGCAGCGGCCGGTTCCCAGGCAGGCGACGCCTCCTAGGAGTGGGAGGGGGTCAGCCGACCTCGTCCGTGGGTCGTGGCCGGCGCAGCAACAGCCCGGCCACCAGGGCACCCAGCGTGCCGAGGGCCTCGTCGCCGAGGGTGTCCTGGTATGCCGTGTCCAGCTCGGTACCGTGCCGGATGAAGGTGTACCACTCACCCAGCTCCCACCCGATCGCCAGCACGGCGCCGAGTCCCGTCACGAGCAGGACCCGCGCCCACGGCATACGAAACCCTTGCAGCAGTAGCAGACCCAGCCCGGCGCACAGCAGCAGCCAGTTGACGAAGTGGTTGGCGTCGTCCCACCACGTCACCGAGTCGTAGAGGTCCAGGGTGTTGCCGGTGACGTCGATGAGGAACGGTGCCATCACGAGGGCGAAGGCCAGCCACGGCACATCCGCACGCCGCCGCCGATGGGCGAGCCACCATGCGGCAGGGACGACGAGCATCATCACCGGATAGGCCACCAGCCGCGCCCCGAACGCCTTGCCCTCGAACTGCTGCAGGCCGCCGGCGAAGGTGCCCACAGCCAGCTGCCCGACGGTCAGCACGAGCACGCCCGCGGGCAGCCACCACGAGCGCCACCAGCCCCTGTCGTCAGCCATGTCGTGGATCCTGCCGCACGTGCGACGCCGGGGTGTCGGACGCGCCCGAACGGCCGCGGGCTACCCGAGCCCGCGACCCTGATCGAGCTCAGTCAGGCAGCGGGCCGGTGGTCTCCACCTGGTTCAGCACCTCACACGAGCCTTCGACGGCGAAGTCGTTGCCCTGCTGGCCGTTGCAGACGTCGAAGGAGGGCCCTTGGGTCACCGGAATCGGGTTGTCGCCCGTCATGAGGTCGTCGCCGCTGCCGGCGAGCAGCACGTCGTTGCCGAAGTTGCCGACGACGGTGTCGTTGCCGCCGCCACCGTTGACGACGTCGTCCGCGGGGCCGCCGAACAGCTCGTCGTCGCCCGCCTCACCCATGACGTTGTCAGCACCCATCTGGCCCGTCGCGAAGTCGTTGCCGCTCCCCGCGCGGATCACGTCGTCGCCGCCCTCTCCGGCCAGTGAGTCGTCGTCGGCCCCGCCGACCAGCAGGTCCGCCCCGCCGGGGATGCTCATCCCGCCCGGGTTGCCCAGCAGGAAGGTCTCCCCGGTGTCGCCGAGGATGAAGTCGCTCCCGTCGCCACCGTCGAGTCGGTCGTTGCCGGGCCCGCCGCAGATCAGGTCGTCGCCCCCGCCGCCGGTGACCACGTCGTCGCCGGCTCCCGCCAGGATGACGTCCGGTCCGGGAGTGCCGACGATGCGGTCGGGGCCCGCGGTGCCGACGATGGTCGCTGCCTCCACCTCGAAGATGAGCAGGCACGGGTCGGGTTCGTCCTGGGCCGACGCCGTGGGCGCGAGCCCGAGGGTCAGCACGAGGGCTCCTGTGGCGATGAACGGCAGTCTGCGCATGACGATTTCCTCCCAGGTCAGCGGGCACTTGTGGGCCCATCGACCCACCGTGCCGTGTCCGATCTGGGTCGTCATGACGCAAACGTCCTAGTACGCCATGGTCCTGGCCGTGGTCTGCGCCCCCCTGACCACGGCCGCTCACGCGGCGTAGACCGCGACCTCGCTCGCCTTGATCGTGAAGACCACCTCGGAGCCGGGGGCCACGTCGAGCTCGGCCAGGGCCGCCGGCGTGATGTCCGCCGACAGGTATGCCGTGTGCACGCGTACCTGGTGACCGTGCGGTTCGAGGTCGGTCACCGTCCCCCGGACGACGTTGCGTGGGCTGCCGGTGGGGGCCTCGAGGTAGACGCCGACGGCGTTGGGGCTGAACACGGCCACGGCCGGCTGGCCCTCGCCCAGGGTGTCCTCGCTCAGGCCTTCGATGCGCAGTCCCTCGGGTGTCGAGACGGTTGCCCCGTGGGCCGTGCCCCGCACCAGGTTGAGTCCGGCGATGCGGGCGGCGAAGCCGCTCGTCGGTCGGGTGAGCACCCGAGACGTGGGCCCCTGCTCGACGACACGGCCGTCCTCGACGACGGCGACGTCGTCGGCCAGCAGGACCGCGTCGAGGATGTCGTGGGTGACCAGGATCGTGGTGCGGTCCTTGAGGACCCGGCGCAGCAGCTGGCGGATCGCAGGGGCGGACTCGACGTCGAGCGCGGACAGCGGCTCGTCGAGCAGGAGCAGGTGTGGCTCGGTGGCCAGGGCCCGGGCGATGGCTACCCGCTGGGCCTGACCCCCGGAGAGCGCCGCCGGTCGCCGGTCTGCGAACGCCTCCGCGTCGACCCGGGCGAGCCACAGCCGCGCCTGATCGCGGGCCCGGCCACGCGGCATACCGGCGCTGCGCGGGCCGAAGGCGACGTTGTCCAGCACCGACAGGTGCGGGAACAGTCGTGCCTCCTGGGCCAGTAGGGCCACGCCTCGCGCGTGCGGGGGCACCCAATCGCCAACGCCAGCACCAGTGCCAGAGTCGTTGCTGGAGAACAGAATTCGGTCGTCGAGCGTGATCTGGCCGGAGGTGGGGCGCAGGAGTCCGGCGATGGTGGCGAGAGCCGTGGACTTGCCCGCACCGTTCGGCCCGAGGAGCGCCAGCGTGCGGCCGGCCTCGACGGCGACGGTGAGGTCGACGCCGCGGTGGGGGAGCCGGACCTGCGCGTGGAGCTTCACAGCGCCGTCCTCGACCGTCGGGTCAGGGCGATCACGATCGTGGCGACGACGACGAGGACCAGCGACAGGGCGACTGCCGCCTGGGGGTCGGTCTCGCGCTGGAGGTAGATCTCCAGCGGGAGGGTGCGGGTGACCCCCTGGAGGCTGCCGGCGAAGGTGATCGTGGCTCCGAACTCGCCCAGTGCCCTGGCGAAGGCGAGCACGGCGCCCGACGCGAGTCCGGGGAGGACGAGGGGCAGGGTCACCCGCAGGAACACCGTCGTCGGTCGGGCCCCGAGGGTCGCGGCCACCTCCTCGAACCGCTGTCCGCCCGTGCGCAACGCACCCTCGAGGCTGACCACGAGGAAGGGCAGGGCCACGAACGTCTGGGCCATCACGACGGCCGTCGTGGAGAACGCGATCTGGAGCCCGAGAACCTCGATGGTGTGGCCGAGCAGCCCGCGGCGGCCGAACGTGTAGAGCAGCGCGATGCCGCCGACGACAGGCGGGAGCACGAGGGGGAGCAGCACCAGCGATCGGGCGATGGACTGCCCCCGGAACTCGGTGCGGGCCAGCACGAGCGCCATCGGCACGCCGAACACGATGCACAGGAGCGTGCTGGCGACCGAGGTGCGCAGGCTCAGTGACAGGGCAGCGCGCGAGGAGTCCGACGTGATCAGGGTGCCGAAGCTGCTCCACTCGATCCTGGTGAGCATCGCCACGAGCGGGAGGACGACGAACAGCGCGCCGACCGCGGCCGGGACGAACACCCAGGCGGGCAGTCCCAGCCGCGGTCGTCCTCGCGGCATCGGACGAAGCAGGGGCACGACAGGCACGCTATGGCTTGGCGAACCCGGCAGTGGCGAGGATGCCCTGACCCGGCTCGCCCGTGACGGCCTGGAGGAAGGCGACGGCGAGGGCGGCGTTCTTGCTGCCCTTGAGGGTCGCGATCGGGTAGGTGTTGACAGCCGCCGAGGACTCGGCGAACTCGATGCCCTTGACCTTGTCGCCGGCACCCTTGACGTCGGTGACGTAGACGAGTCCGGCGTCGGCCTCGCCCGAGGTGACCTTGCCGAGGACGTCGGTGACCGACTGCTCCTCGCTGACCGGCTTGATGTCGATCTTTGCGGCCGTCTCGACCTTGGCGGCGGCTGACCCGCAGGGAACGGCCGGGGCGCACAGGACGACCTTGACGCCGGGCTTGGCGAGGTCGGCGAGGCTCGTGACCTTGGCCGGGTTGCCCGGGGGGACGGCGATCTCGAGGGTGTTGGAGGCGAAGTTGACCGGGGTGGCCGCGGTGAGCGAGTCGCCGGTCGCCTTGTCCATGTTTGTGGTGTCTGCCGAGGCGAAGACGTCCGCGGGCGCGCCCTGCTGGAGCTGGGCGACCAGGTCGGAGGAGCCGGCGAAGTTGAAGCTGACCTTGGCGCCGGGGTGGGCCTTCTCGAACTCAGCTCCGATCGCGGTGAAGGTCTTCTTCAGCGACGCCGCCGCGAAGACGGTGAGCTCACCCGAGAGCGCGTCGGGCGACGACGAGGACGATGACGAGGAGCTGGAGCCCGCGGTGTCGCCGGCGTCGGACCCGCACGCTGCCGTCGCCAGGACGAGCGCCGCCGCGGCAAGGGCGGCGAGCGAGGCGATGGGGCGGATCATGATGCTCCTTGGGGTGTTTCGACGATGACGGTCGTGGACTTGACGACGGCGATGGCCACCGAGCCCAGCTCGAGCCGCAGGTCGTCCACGGCCTCAGAGCTCATGAGGGACACCACCCGGAACGGGCCGCACTGCATCTCGACCTGGGCCATCACGGTGTCTCGCTTGATGTCGGTGACGAGACCGACGAAGCGGTTGCGCGCCGATCGGCCGACGCCGGACGGATCCTCCACGGCGTGCGCCTGGTCACGGGCGAGCAGCGCGACCTGATAGCCGTCGACGACCTTGCGCCCCGCCTCGTCGGTGCTGGGTTCGAGCGCGCCGCTGTCCACCCAGCGCCGGACCGTGTCGTCGCTCACGCCGAGGAACGACGCGGCATCCTTGATCCTCATCAGCGGCATGAAGATCACTCTACGTCCGTGCTTGCGGTCAAGCCAAGTAAATCGCTCCGCTGCTGCGGGTTTTGCTCCGGTCAGGACGACTCGGCCGCGTCCGGCTCGGGCGGCTCGGTCGCGTCCGGCTCGGGCGGCTCGGTCGCGTCCGGCTCGGGCGGCTCGGCCGCGCCCTCCCGATCGTCGCGCTCCGCCCACTCGAGCAGCTGGTCGATCTCGAACACCGCATCGTCGATGCCGGCGTGCAGGTCGCCCAGCTCGGCATACCTGGCGGGCATCGTCGCGATCGTGAAGTCGTCGGGCTCGACGTCGTCGACCTCGTCCCACCGGATCGGTGCCGACACGGTCCCGATCGCGTTGCCGCGCACCGAGTAGGCCGCCGCGATGGTGTGGTCCCTGGCATTCTGGTTGTAGTCGACGAAAAGGTCCGCAGGGTCGCGGTCCTTGCGCCACCACGCGGTGGTGACGTCGTCCGGCATACGTCGCTCCACCTCGCGCGCGAACGCGAGTGCACCGCGCCGCACGTCCTTGAACCCCCAGTCCGGCGCGATCCGCACGTAGATGTGCATCCCGGACCCGCCGCTCGTCTTGGGCCAGCCGACCGCCCCCAGCTCGTCGAGCACCTCGTGCGCCACGTGGGCCACGCGCTGCACCCGGTCCCACGGGCAGTTGGGCCCGGGGTCGAGGTCGATGCGCCATTCGTCCGGCTTCTCCACGTCGGCCCGCCGACTGTTCCAGGGGTGGAACTCCACCGTCGACATCTGCACTGCCCAGATCACCTGGGCCAGCTCGGTGACGCACAGCTCGTCGGCCTTGCGGTTGTAGCGCGGGAACGTCACCCGCACCGTCTGCAGCCAGGGCGGCGCCCCGTGCGGCACCCGCTTCTGGTGCACCTTGTCGCCGGCGATCCCCGAGGGGAAGCGGTGCATCATGCACGGCCGTTCCCGCAGCGCGTTGACGATCCCGTCGCCCACCGACAGGTAGTACCTGACCAGGTCGAGCTTGGTCTCGCCGCGGGCCGGGAAGTACTCGCGCTCCGGGTTCGTGATCCGCACGTCGCGATCGCCGACCTCGAGCACGATCGCGGGCGACGCCTTGGTTGCCATGCGCCCACGCTACGGGTGGGTGGGCCGTGTTGTCCCGGCTCGCCTCCTCCCTGCGCCGCTCCTTCGTTGCGTCGCAGCGGCCTCGTCGTCGGCGTGCCCTGTTGTCCCGGCTGCCGAGTCTCAGTTGATCCTTAACGGATCTGTGTCAGGTGATGCTTTACACCTGGCCTAGGAAACTGAGTGGTCCGTCCACGGTCGGTCCGCCTTGATGTTACGCACGGGCAGGGTCGTGGTCCGGCGCACCACGCGGGTCTCGCCG